>NZ_JAHBAH010000001.1:660000-990000 GCF_020510425.1 Quatrionicoccus australiensis | reverse complement strand
TCGGCGATCAGTTCGGCGAGGACCAGGATGGAGATCGGGGTCGATTCGGCCGGCTTCAGCACGACGCAGTTGCCGGCGCCGATGGCCGGGGCCAGTTTCCAGGCAGCCATCAGGATCGGGAAGTTCCAGGGGATGATCTGGCCGACGACGCCGAGCGGCTCATGGATGTGATAAGCCATGGTGTTTTCGTCGATTTCCGAGATGCCGCCTTCCTGCGAGCGCAGGCAACCGGCGAAGTAACGGAAGTGGTCGACGGCGAGCGGGATGTCGGCGGCGAGGGTTTCGCGGATCGGCTTGCCGTTGTCTACGGTTTCGGCGTAGGCGAGCAGTTCGAGATTCTGTTCGAGACGGTCGGCGATCTTGAGCAGGATGTTGGAGCGGGTGGCGGCATCGGTCTTGCCCCACTTCGGGAAGGCAGCGTGCGCGGCATCCAGTGCCAGTTCGATGTCTTCAGCGGTCGACTGGGCTGCCTTGGTGTAAACCTTGCCGTTGACCGGGGTCACGACGTCGAAATATTGACCCTTGACCGGGGCGACCCATTTGCCGCCGATGAAGTTGTCGTATTGGGCCTTGTAGCTGATCTTGGCACCAGCGGCGCCGGGGGCTGCATAAATCATGGTTGTCTCCAGTTTTTGATTGGGTTGCGTAACGGGCCGATCCGGCTGAACTGCTGCAAGTTGCTCAGCCGTGTCTCGTGCCAGATAGTTCGCAACCGGCGTGCCAGGCCATGACTTTTGCAGAAAAAGGCTTATTAATCAGCAGGCGAGCCGAGTTGCCTGGCTTTTTTGCGACGCTTGGTCTGATCCGTTGCTGCTCAGGCGCTCAGCAAGTGTTCAGGAATGGAGCAGTTGCTTCCCGCGTCGGTGAGGCGTGGCGTCGCGGTCGGTGCAAAACTTCGTTTGGCGGATGGTGTCCGATATGTCGGATAATAAAAAATCAGATTTACGGCTTTTTCCGATGTCGACCGTCAGACCTCCCTTTTCGCATCCGCCTGATTGCCAGGACATGTCTTCCGCCGCCTCGCCGGTGACGGAGCGCCTGATGCCGCTGCACGACATGCGCGCCATCCTCGATCACGTGCCGGCCATGATCGGCTACTGGGATCGTGACCTGCGCAACCGCTTTGGCAATTGCGCCTATCAAACCTGGTTCGGCATTGATCCCGCGGTGCTGCCGGGCATGCACATCCGCGAGGTGATCGGCGAGGAGCGCTATCGTTTGAACCTGCCGTTCATCGAGGCGGCACTGCGCGGCGAGGAACAGGTTTTCGAACGGGTGATTCCGGATCCCGACGATGCATCGCGCCTGCGCCATTCTTTTGCGCACTACATTCCTGATATCGTCGATGGTGTAGTTCAGGGCTTTTACGTGCTGGTTTCCGACATTACGCCGATCAAGGAAATCGAAGCGGCCTACCAGGCCAGCGAGGCGCGTTACCGTGCCGTGCTGATGGATCAGACCGAGCTGATCAGCCGTATAAGCCGGGATGGCCGCTTTGTCTTCGTCAATGAGGTCTATTGCCGTTTCTTCGGTAAAGTCGAGAGCGAGTTGCTGGGTAAAAGCTGGCAGCCGGTCGTGCTGGCCGAGGATTTGCCATTGATCGAGGAAAAACTGCGGCAGATGACACCGGATCAGCCGGTGGTGAGCATCGAGAACCGCGTTTATTCGGGCGCAGGCGAGTTGCGCTGGATGCAGTTCGTCAATCGCGGTTTTTACGCACCAGACGGTCAACTGCTCGAAGTGCAGTCAATTGGTCGTGACATCACGGATCGCAAGAATGCGGAAAATGCCCTGCGCCGGACGCATGACGAGATGGAGCAGCGGGTTGTCGAGCGCACCGAGCAATTGCGCAATCTGGCCATCGAGGCGACGCTTTCGGAAGAGCGTGAGCGCCTCGCCATTGCCCGCGATCTGCATGACGAGCTCGGGCAGTTGTTGCATGTGGCCAAAATCAAGCTCGATACTCTGGGCAAGTCGCTGCCGGCCGAGCAAAGGGGAGCGGTCAGGGAGCTTGATACGCTGCTCGCCGATGCCAGTCGCCAGGTGCGTTCGCTGACCTCGCAACTGACGCCGCATGTCTTGCGCAATCTCGGTTTGCCTGCCGCCCTGCGCTGGTTGTGTGGTGAAATGCAAACGCACTATGGCCTGGAACTTGAGTGCGATGTCGATGACTTGCCTGCCGATATCGCGCTTTCGCCCGCCCAGGAAAGCATCCTGTTCCGCGGGGTGCGGGAGTTGCTGTTCAATGTTTTCAAACATGCCGGCAGCCCCTGTGCCCGGGTCAGCCTGAGTTGCGTTGCCGCGGAGTTGTGTATTGTGGTCGAGGACAAGGGCGTCGGCATGGCCGTCGTTGCGGCTGACGAGCGGTCTGCCGGTAGCGGCTTCGGCTTGCTCAGCATCCGCGAGCGCCTGGCCTATCTGGGCGGCAGCATGGTGATGGATAGCGGCAGCAGTGCCGGCCTCAAGGTTCTGCTCAGGATGCCTCTGCTGGCAAGCGCCGGTACAAGGATTGGAGAATGAAATGGCGATAAGGATTGCCCTGGTGGATGATCACCGGATGTTTCGCGATGTGCTGCGAATTGCCCTGGCTGCCGAGCCGGGGATAGAAGTCGTCGGCGAAGGCGGGAGCGGGGCTGAGGCGCTGGCACTGCTGTCGACGCTGCCCCTGGATGTCCTGGTCCTCGATATTGCCCTGCCCGACATGAGTGGTGTCGAGGTGGCACGCCGCGTCGGGCGGGATTATCCCGGTCTTGCCGTCATCGCCTTGTCGGGTTACGCCGATCGCCTGTTCATCGATGAAATGCTCAAAGCCGGGGCGCACGGCTACGTTCTCAAGTCGGCTGGTGCCGACGAATTGGTCATGGCAATTCGTGCGGTTGCCGGTGGCCGGCTTTTCCTTTCCGCCGAGGTTGCCGACTGCATGCTGAACCGGCTTGCCGCCGGCCAGCCGGGGGTGACGCCGCCGGTCACCGTGCTCGGCAAGCGCGAGCAGGATGTCCTGCGCCTGATCGCTGCCGGCAAGCGTTCGGCCGAGATCGCCAGCGCGCTGGGGGTGGCGATTGGTACGGTGAGCGTGCATCGCAGCAATCTGAAAAAGAAGCTGGGCCTGACGTCGACCGCCGAGCTGACCCGCTATGCCATTCGGGAAGGTTTGCATGCGAGTTGAATTTTTCGACTGCTGGCTATATACAAGTGCATAGCAATATTATTTGTTAGTTGTAATTGTCTTGCTGATACGTAAAGACTATCTTGCCCGGCACAAGTACAGGTTTGACCTGAAAAAGCGGCCGCATCTTCCCGAGTATGCAATTTGTTTTTTTCGCGATGGCCTGTGAATAGCTGCGGTCTGTCTGCAGTCCGGGGCGAGGAAAATCAGGGGGAAGTTCATGAGCATAGCCAAACGTCTGGCCATTCTGGTCATCTCATCCATCGTGGCGCTGCTGTTGCTCGCCGGAATCAATCATCAGCAGATGAACCGGGTGTTCGAGGCGACCAACTTCAGCAACGTCAACGTTGTACCCAGTATCAGGATACTGAACGAGGTGATGCTCGATTTCAGCCGCATTCGCATCCGTGTCTATCGCCATGTCTTGGCCAATGATGCGAAATCCATGGCGGAAGTGGAAAAGACCATCCAGGAGGCGCGCGACAAGACCGACAAGGCGCTGCGTGAATACGAAAAATTCCTCAGTGACGACGAGGACAAGCGCCTGCTTGAGGCCGAGCGCGCCTTGTTTGTCGAATACAACGCCGATGTCGAGCGGACGCTTGCGATTTCCCGTCAGAACAAGAAGGAAGAGGCGATTGCCGATCTGAAAAATGCGGCGGCGGTGGCCGGGAAGCTGAACGATGCGCTGGTGGCGCACATGAAATTCAACGACGACTTTGGCCAGAAGTCCGCCGCCGAGGGCGAGGCAGCCAAAAACCGGGCGGACTGGATATCGGTCGTCATCACCTTGCTGGCATTGGCAACCATGGCCGCACTTGGTACCGCCATCGTGCGCAGCCTGGTGGCGCGGGTGGAAAAAGCCAACCAGCTCGCCGAGCGTATTGCAGCCGGTGATCTGAGCCAGTCGGCGAGCAGCGAGACCGGTGATGACGAAGTTGGCCGCCTGCTGCAGTCGCTGGAAAAAATGCGCGCCGATCTGGCCAGCACCATTCGCGATATCGTCGCGCAGGCCAATACCGTGCAGGCTTCGGCCAGCCAGGTGTCGGCCGCGGCGCATCAGGTGGCGATCAGCAGCGAAAACCAGTCGCAATCGACGTCTTCTGCCGCCGCGGCGGTCGAGGAACTGACGGTCAGTATCGATCACGTTGGCAGCAGTGCCGACGATGCCAGCGAGCGGGCGCGCAGTGCCGAACAAATGGCGGTTTCCGGCGCGCACGATGTCGACCAGGCGTCGCAGCAGGTGGTCGATGTCGCGCATCGGGTCGATGAGACGGCCGGTCAGATCCAGTCGCTCTCCGAGCAGGTGCAGAAGATCGGCAACATCACCGTGGTCATCCGCGACGTCGCCGATCAGACCAACCTGCTGGCGCTCAATGCCGCGATCGAGGCGGCCCGGGCCGGCGAGCAGGGGCGTGGCTTTGCCGTGGTGGCCGACGAGGTGCGCAAGCTGGCCGAGCGCACGACGCAGTCGGTGCAGGAAATCACTTTGATGGTCTCCGGTATCCAGGGCGATGCCGTCAAGGCGGTGCACAGCATGCAAGGCAGTCGTCAGGTGGTCAATGACGTGGTCGCCAGCGCCGAACGCGCCAGCGGCTCGATGCAGGGCATCCGCGCTTCGTCGGAAACCGTGCAGTCGTCGATTGCCGGCATTTCCGATGCCCTGCGCGAGCAGCGTGCCGCGTCGGTCGAACTGTCGCGCAATGTCGAAGCCATCGCCCAGATGTCGGAAGAAAACTCGAGCGCCGTCGCCTCGGTGTCCGAAACTGCGCATCAGCTGGAAAGCGTTGCCGTCAACCTGAAAAACAGCGTGTCGCGTTTCCGCTTCTGACGGTTTTGCCGGTTTTTCACCGGTCGACCGCCGGAAAACCCGGTTTTTGCCTGAGCCAATGAAAAATCCCCGGGGAGTGCCCGGGGATTTTTTTGCATCAGGTCGGGATCAGAACTTGACGTTCATCCCGACATAGAGCGAGCGGCCCATGCCGGGAACGGTGTAGCCAAGCGGCGGGTTGCCGGTCGAGGTCCAGGTGGTATTGGTGCCGCCCAGCGACATTGTCTTCCCCTGGCCGATGTAGGCACCGCCGAGCGGCAGCGAGTATTGCTTGTCGAAGGCGTTTTCAATGCCGAAGTCGAAGCGCAGGTTTTTCCAGGTGTAGCTGCCGCGCAGGTTGAGCAGCGCATAGCCGCCGGTTTTCGTCTCGTTGCGTACCGAGGAGACGTCGTTCTTGGCGCTGACCAGTTGTTCCTCCACGGTCGTCGACCAGTTGCCCAGACGATGGTCGATCGCCAGGCGGGCATTGAGCGGCATGATGTTGTACAGGTTGTCGCCGGTCGTCAGATTTTTGCCGTCGACATAGGCGATGATGCCGCGCGCCGTGAAGTCGCCGATGCCGGCGATGCGGCCGAGTGCCATGTAGCCGGAGAGATCGATCCCGAACAGGCGGGCATCCTGATTGACCAGCTTCAGGTAGTTGTACTGGGTCGAGGTGCAGGCACGCACTGTCGTGTCGCAGGCGGCGTCGATATAGTTCTCGACGTAGCTGTAGTAAGGCGTTGCCTTGACACCCCAGGAATTCTTGTCGGCGCCGTGCCAGTCGCCGGTGAAGCTGACGGTGTGGGCGACTTCCGGCTTGAGGTCGAGATTGCCGCGGTAGCCGTTGCCGTCATTGACCCAGTTGTTCATGGTCATCGCCATCATGCCGTTCGACCAGGTGTAGCGTTCGTACAGGCTGGGCGAGCGTGTCTTGCGCGAATAGCCGCCCTCGTAGCTCTGGTTTGCATCCGGCGTGTAGCGGGCAAGGGCGCTGAGGTCGATGTTGTGGTCGGTACGGCTGCGCTCGGCCGCGTTGAAGTAGCCGGCCTTGCCTTCCGTCGTGCCGGCATAGGTGGCCGTCGTGTTATAGCCTTGAATCTCGTCGGCATTCATCATCACCGTGCTGCTGCGTATTCCGATCTGGGTTGTCCAGCGGGCAGTCCAGGCGGCCTCCCATTCGCCGAACAGATCGAAACGATCGCGCTGACCGTTGTTGATGTTCCAGAAGGTATTCGGTTGCATGCCGCCTGTCATGTTGCCACCCGCATCGTAGCCGAAGGAGGCCGGCCACCAGTCGTTCAGGCGATAGCGCTGGTATTCGCCGCCGACCCGGAACAGGTCGCGTTCGGAGTGATTGATTTCTGCCTTGACGACGAGGCCGCTGTTCTTGCCCTCGGTATTCATCGGCATGCCGGGAATCATCACCGGGTTGGCAGTCGAGCCATACCAATACATCTTGTCTTCCATGAAGTTCATCTCGTGTTTCGTTTCTTCATGGTAGGCGCGGGCTTCCAGCTTGCCCCAGTCGTATTTGCCGGTATAGGCGAGGTTGACCTGAGTGCTCTTGTTGTCGGTCATGTCCATGTGCTGGTTGGGGAACCCCTGATAAGGGATGTGCTGGTAGCCGAGCTTGAGTTCAAGCAGATGCTTGTCCAGTCGATAGGCCAGGCCCAATGCGTGGTTCTCGGCTTTGTAAGCGGTCGACGCCACTTCGTCGCCCGGAATCAGGTGGCTACCGGCGGTTGTGTAAGTGGCAAGGACATCGTTCTTGAATGCTTTCGCCGACTTGTAATTCTGCGACTCGGCGGTCGAGCCGCTGTAAGTGAGGCTCAGGTTCTCGTTGGCGATCGCTGCCGCGGCATTGACCCCCCAGGCGTTGCCGTTCGAGCGGTAGAAAGTGCCGAGTTCGCCGCTCGTCAGCAGGCCTTCGCCGGCCCTGGCGAAGCGCGGTTCGCGCGACTTGACGATGATGCTGCCGCCGATGCTGTCGCCACCGACGCTGACCGGCGTGATGCCGGTGTACACCTTGATCTGCTCGACATTGCTCGGGTCGATGTAGGAGAGCGGCGAGTTCATGTGATTGGCACAGGCCGAGATCAGGTCCATGCCGTCCACCTTGATGCGCAGGCGGTCGTCGGCCAGGCCGTGGATGGCGGGCAGGCTCGATACGCCGCCGGCGCTGTTCAGGCTGACGCCGGGAACGTCCTTGAGCAGTGTCGCGGTATCGCTGGTCGCCGGGCGCTGGGTGCGAACCTGTTCATTGCTGACCGAGTCGGATTGCGCAGCGATACCGTCGGTACGGCTGGCGCGCACCAGCACGTTGTCCATGACCTGATCCGGAGTGCCGGTATGGGCTGCGGTCTGGCTGAAGGCTGACGATGAAAAGACGAGCGCCATGGCGGCGACTAATGGATGGATGCGCAAGAGCATGGATTTCCCCGGTAATTTTTAACCGGCGGATTCTCTTAGAGTTGATTGCGCACAGGAATGCGGCAAATTGCCGCATATGACATCGGCGAATTTTTGCTGCGAAACAGGACTTGCCGCTGATCAGCAGAATAGCAGCGGTTTTGCTACTGCGACGGTGATGCTGGCAGCCGACTCAGCGCTGGTGATTCATCAAGGCCTTGAGTCCATTGACATCGAGAATGCGGATGTGTTTCTGCTGCACGGCGATGTAGCCTTCTTCCTGGAAGCGCGAGAAGGCGCGCGACACGGTTTCGAGCTTGAGGCCGAGGTAGCTGCCGATTTCCTCGCGCGTCATGCGCAGGTAGAACTCGGCATGCGAGAAACCACGTGCCGTGAAACGTTGCGACAGGTTGAGCAGGAAGGCGGCGAGGCGCTCCTCGGCGCGCATCGTGCCGAGCAGCATCATGACGCCGTGATCGCGCACGATTTCGCGGCTCATCACCTTGTGGAAATGGTGCTGCAGATTGTGGATTTCGCGCGACAGGCTTTCCAGCCGGGAGAAGGGAATCGAGCAGATTTCGCTGTCTTCGAGGGCGATCGCATTGCAGGTGTGAAATTCGGTGCTGATGCCATCCAGGCCTAGCAGTTCGCCGGCCATCTGGAAGCCGGTTACCTGATCGCGACCATCCTCAAGCAGTACGTCGGTCTTGAAAAAGCCGCTGCGGATCGCGTAGATCGAATCGAACGTTTCGCCGGCCCGGTACAGGTGGTCGCCGCGCTTGATCCGGCGCCGGGTCGAGATCAGGTCATCAAGGCGTTCCAACTCCTCAAGGCTGAGCCCGAAGGGCAGGCAAAGCTCGCGCAGGTTGCAGTTCGAACATGCCGTCTTGATGACGGAGAGGGAAATTTCCTGAATGGCCGTGTTTTGGGGCATTATCAACCTGCGTTCGCTTGATCCAAGTCAACGGAAATTGTGCAGCGCCGCAACATAATCCAATCAAAATTTGCCGGTATGTTTAATGAATTTCGCAACTGAAAACCTCGTCTTCGATCCTCAGATCATTCGCCGCTTCGATGTGAACGGCCCCCGCTATACATCGTACCCGACAGCGGACCGATTCGTTGAGGCTTTCGATTCGGACGCCGCCAAACTGTGGCTGGGCAAGCGCAACATCGGCGGTATCAGCCGACCGCTCTCATTATACTTCCACATCCCCTTCTGCAACACCATCTGTTACTACTGCGCCTGCAACAAGATCATTACCAAGGATCATGCCCGTAGCGGCAAGTATCTGAAGTACCTGGCCAAGGAGCTGGACATGCAAGCGGCCTGCCTGGAAGGGCGCGACGGCGAGCACGAGGTCATCCAGCTGCATTGGGGCGGCGGTACGCCGACCTTCCTGTCGCACGACGAAATGCGCCAACTGATGGGCGAGACGCGCAAGCACTTCAAGTTGCTCGAAGGCGGCGAATATTCGATCGAAGTCGATCCGCGCAAGGTCGATACGGCTACTGTGGCGCTGCTTGGTGAGCTCGGCTTCAACCGGATGAGCGTCGGTGTCCAGGACTTCGACGAAAAAGTTCAGGTTGCGGTCAACCGCGTGCAGAGCGAGGAAGAAACCTACAGCGTGATCCGCGATGCGCGTGCCAACGGCTTCAAGTCGATCTCGATCGACCTGATCTACGGTTTGCCGCACCAGTCGGTGATGGGTTTCAACCGGACGCTGGAGCGCGTTCTGGCGATGGATCCGGATCGCCTGTCGATCTACAACTATGCGCACATGCCCAGCCTGTTCAAGCCGCAGCGCCGGATCAACGATGACGACCTGCCGTCGGCCGATACCAAGCTGCAGATCCTTGCGCTGGCGATCAAGAAGCTGACTGAAGCCGGGTACGTCTATATCGGCATGGACCACTTTGCCAAGCCGGACGACGAACTCGCCGTGGCCCAGCGCCAGGGGCGTTTGCACCGCAATTTTCAGGGCTATTCGACCTACGCCGACTGCGACATGCTGTCTTTCGGTATCTCGTCGATCAGCAAGGTCGGGCCGACCTACAGCCAGAACGTCAAGACGGCGGAAGAGTATTACGACCGTCTCGATGCCGATCTGCTGCCGGTCTTCCGTGGTATCGAGCTGACTGCCGACGACATCCTGCGCCGTTCGATCATCCAGGCCCTGATGTGTCATTTCGAACTCTCCATCGAGTCGATCGAAAGCTCGCACCTGATCGATTTCCACAAGTATTTCGCCGACGAACTCGAGGAAATGCGCGAGATGGAGCGTGGTGGTCTGCTCAAGATCGAGCGCGACTGGATTACTGTTCTGCCGCCGGGGCGGATGTTGGTCCGTGTCATTTCCATGGTCTTCGACCGTTATCTGCGTGCCGATCGGCAGCGCAAGCGCTACTCGAAAGTGATCTGAACGGGGTGTCGGCATCGGGGCGGCGGGTTAAACTGCCGCTCATGATGTCACCCTCGTTTTTTCATGCCTGATTCCGGCTTTCTCGCGCTGTTCCTGGTCGGCCTGCTTGGCGGCACGCACTGTGTCGGCATGTGTGGCGGCATTGTCGGTGCCCTGTCGATGGGGGCGCCGGCACGCTGGTCGATGCATCTCGCCTATAACGCCGGGCGCATCCTCTCCTATGTCATCGCCGGCGCCATTGCCGGTGCGCTTGGCGCGGCCAGTCTGGGCCTCGAAGGCCAGGTGCCGGTTCGCCTTGTTCTCTATTTTCTTGCCAACCTGATGCTGGTTGCGCTCGGCTTTTATCTGCTGGGGGTGACCAGTACCCTGGCTTTTACCGAGCGCTTTGGTCAGCATCTGTGGCGTATGCTGCAGCCGCTGACGCGTCGGTTCTTGCCGGCGCGCAGCGTGCAGCAGGCCTTTCCGCTCGGTCTGCTGTGGGGCTGGTTGCCCTGTGGCCTGGTCTATAGTGCCCTGGCCAGCGCCCTGACGGCCGGGACAGCCGGGCGCGGTGCCTTGCTGATGCTGGCTTTCGGTCTTGGAACCTTGCCAAATCTGCTGCTCGCAGGCATCGTGTTGGCAAGGTTGAACGAGTTTGTTCGCCGGCCTGCGGTCCGCTTGTCTTCCGGGCTGCTGGTTCTCGGTTTCGGTCTGTATGGCTTGCTTGGGCTGATGCGCTTGCTGCACTGGATTTAGGATGCACGATGACGATTAAAATTCTTCTGCCGGTTGATGGTTCGGCCTGTTCGCTGCGCGCTGTCGACCATTTGCTGGCGCACGCCGCCTGGTTTGCCGAGGTGCCCGAAGTGCATTTGCTGCACGTGCATCCGCCGATTCCGATCGGTCGTGTGCAGGCCCATATCGGCAAGGAAACCTTGCATGGCTATTACCTCGAAGAGGGCCAGGCCAGTTTGCTCGATGCGCAAAAGAAGCTCGATGCCGCCGCTCGTTTCCATACCACGCACATCCACGTCGGGCAGCCGGCCGAAGTGATTGCTCACGTTGCCACTGAACTGGGCTGCGACCTGATCATCATGGGCACGCATGGGCAAAGTGCGCTGGCCGGCGTGTTGACCGGTTCGGTTGCGACGCGCGTCCTGCATCTGGCGCCTTGCCCGGTCTTGCTGGTCAAATGAGCGAGCCGGAGGGCGGGCGGGTCGTCGAGTTTTCGATTGGCGGTATGACCTGCGCGGCCTGTTCGGCGCGCCTGGAAAAGGTACTCAATCGTCAGCCCGGCATGCAGGCCAACGTCAATCTGGCGGCTGAACGCGCGCGGATTCGCTTGGCCGGAACGGCCGATGAAGCGGCCGTGGTGGCGGCGGTGGCGAAAGCTGGTTTTTCCGCGGCCGTGGTCGATGGACAAACCCGGGCGCGGGAAAAAGCGGAAAAACAGCGCGTCTACCGTCGGGAAATCCGCCAGTTCCAGATTGCCGTTGCCTTGAGTCTGCCGCTGGTCGGGCAGATGTTCTTCATGTTCGGCGAGCACGGCCAGCACAATGAATTGCCGCGCTGGCTGCAGTTTTTGCTGGCAACGCCGGTCCAGTTCTGGATCGGCTGGCGTTTCTATGCCGGCGCGTTCAAGGCGTTGCGCGGCGGCGGGGCCAACATGGATGTGCTGGTCGCGCTCGGCACCAGCATGGCCTGGGGTTTCTCGGCCGTGGTCACCTTGTTCGCTCTTGATCAGCACGTCTATTTCGAAGGCGGCGCGGCCGTCATTACCCTGGTTCTGCTCGGCAAGTTGCTTGAAGCGCGGGCCAAGGCGCATACCTCGGAGGCGATTGAGGCCTTGATCCGCCTGCAGCCGAAAACGGCGCGCGTCGAGCGTGACGGGCAATGGATTGAAATGCCGGTCGATGCGCTGATGCCGGGCGATATCTTCATGGTTCGGCCGGGTGAGAGCGTGCCGGTTGATGGCGAAGTGGTCGATGGCGACTCCAGCGTCAATGAATCCATGCTCACCGGCGAAAGCATGCCGGTCGGCAAGTCGACCGGTGACCGCGTCTTCGCGGCGACGGCCAACGGTCAGGGCGCCTTGCGCTGCCGGGCGACCGGGGTTGGCGAACAGACCCTGCTCGCCGGCATCATCCGCCTGGTCGGCGAGGCGCAGGGCTCGAAAGCGCCGGTGCAGCGTCTGGCTGACCGGATTTCGGCGATCTTCGTGCCGGTCGTATGTGCGATTGCGCTGGGCACTTTTGCCGGCTGGTGGTGGTATTCGGCCGATTTCGCCACGGCCCTGGTCAATGCCGTGGCGGTGCTGGTGATTGCCTGTCCGTGTGCGCTCGGGCTGGCGACGCCGACTGCGATCATGGTCGGTACCGGGCAGGGGGCGCGGGCCGGCGTTCTGGTCAGGAATGCCGAAGCACTGGAGCGTGCCGAACGGATCACGGTGCTGGCGCTCGACAAGACCGGCACGCTGACCCTGGGCGAGCCGCAGGTGGTTGATCTGCAAGTCATGCAGGGCAGCGCGGCTGAAGTGCTGCGTCTGGCCGCGGCGCTGGAGCAGGGCTCCGAGCATCCGCTGGCGCGGGCTATCTTGGCGCGGGGCTCGACGGTTGACTTGCCACAATGTGTCGATTTCAAGGCGCATGCCGGTTTTGGTGTCAGTGGCAGCGTCGATGGTCTGGCCCTGCGCTTGGGGGCGCCTGCCTGGTTTGGCATTGACGGCGACGCTCGCGTCCAGTCTCTGCAACAATCCGGCAAGACTGTCGTGGTCTTGTTTGGTGGCGATCAGTTGCTGGCGATTTTTGCCATCGCCGATGCCTTGCGTCCGACTTCGCCGGCGGCGGTGCGTCGTCTGCGCGAACGCGGAATTCGGGTGGTGATGTTGACTGGCGACAACATTGTTACGGCGGCTGCGATTGCGGCCGAAGCCGGAATCGCCGAATTCCGGGCCGGCATCCTGCCCGGCGAGAAAGCCGCGGCACTGGCCGAATTGAAGGCTGGCGGAGCCCTGGTGGCGATGGTCGGAGACGGCATCAACGACGCACCGGCCCTGGCGGCAGCCGATGTCAGCTTCGCGATTGGCGCCGGTTCCGATGCGGCGATCGAGGCGGCCGACCTGACCCTGATTCGCAGCGACCTGAACGGCGTTGCCGATGCCATCTCGCTTTCCGCCGCGACACTGGGCAAAATCCGGCAAAACCTTTTCTTCGCATTCATTTACAATGTGGCGGGAATTCCACTGGCTGCAATGGGATTTCTTAATCCGGTCGTGGCGGGGGCTGCGATGGCGATGAGTTCGGTATCCGTGGTGTCGAATTCGCTGCTGTTGAAACGCTGGCGGCCGGGAAAATAACAGGCAAAAGGGGAGCAGGAGTTTCGATGACCGTTGCGGGCGGGGGGCGAGTGCAGGAACCGTTGCTTGTGGCGGACGCTGCTGCCAATCTTCTGGCTGAGCAGGAAGCCCATTTTCTGGCAACCATGGATGCGGCGCAGGTCGGCATCTTTGTCGTGCAGGACCGCCTGTTCAAATACGTCAATCCCTGTTTCCTGCGCCTGTTCGGTTTTACGGCCGAAGAGCTGGTTGACCGCAAGGGGCCGCTCGACCTGATCATTCCCGAGCAGCATCCCTTCGTCCTCGATCAGATGCAGCTGCGTGCGGCGGGCGTCAGCGGTCACAATTACGAGCTGACCGCCGTGCATCAGAATGGCTCGACCTTTCCCGTGCAGATCCTCGGTTCGCCATCGTCTTATGGCGGGCGGGCGGCTTCGGTCGGTACCCTGCTCGATCTCTCGGCGCAGAAAGCGGCCGAGCGCAGAATCCGCGAATTGGCCGATTTTGATCCGTTGACCGGTCTGCCCAACCGGCGTCTGCTGCGCGACCGCTTTGCCCAGTTGCTGGCTGCTGCCGAGCGCGAAGAGGGCGAAATCGCGCTGATCTTTCTCGATCTCGATCATTTCAAGCGGATCAACGACTCGCTCGGCCACAGCGTCGGCGACGACTTGTTGTGCGAGGTTTCCGGGCGCCTGTCGGCGGCGGTGCGGCGCATCGATACGCTGGCCCGGCTGGGCGGCGACGAATTCATTTTTGCGCTGCCGGGCATCCACGCGGCAGCGGCGGCCGAAGTGGCGCGGCGTCTGCTCGATGTCTGCGTGACGCCTTTCGTGGTCGGCGGGCATGAACTGACGATCACGCCATCGCTCGGGATCAGCATTTATCCGCAGGATGGCAAGGATCTCGAAACCCTGCTCAAGAATGCCGATGCGGCGATGTACCGGGCCAAGGAAGTCGGGCGCAATACTTTCCAGTTCTACGCCAGCGAGATGAATACGGCGACGCTGGAACGCCTGTTGATGGAAAGCAATCTGCGTCGCGCGCTGAACCAGAACGAATTCGTTCTCTATTACCAGCCCCTGGTCAATCTGCAGAGCGGCCTGATCATCGGCGTCGAGGCGCTGATCCGCTGGATGCATCCGGATCTCGGCTTGATCATGCCGGATCGTTTCATCCACGTCGCCGAAGAGACCGGCCTGATCAATCCGATTGGCGACTGGGTGCTGTGCGAAGCCTGTCGCCAGGCGCAGGCCTGGTGCGACGCCGGCTTGCCGCCGATCACCATGGCGGTGAATGTGGCGCCCGTGCAGTTCCGCCAGGCCGGCTTTGTCGCCGTCGTTGCCGGCGCGCTCGCCACCTCGGGCCTGGAGGCGGCTCGGCTGGAGCTGGAAGTGACCGAACGCACCGTGATGTACGATGCCGACATCAATCTCGGTACACTGTCGGCGTTGCACCGGATGGGCGTCGAGTTGTCGCTCGATGACTTCGGTACGGGTTACTCTTCGCTCGCCTATCTGAAGCGCTTCCCGGTCGGCAAACTGAAAATCGACCGCTCTTTCATCAATGATCTGGAAGTCGATTCGGATGACCGGGCGATTGCCTCGACCATCGTCAGCATGGGGCGCAACCTGCGCCTGACCGTGCTCGCCGAAGGGGTCGAAAATGCCGAGCAGCTTGCCCTGTTGCGCCAGATGGGCTGTGACATGGCGCAGGGTTTTCACTTCAGCCGCGCCTTGCCGGCCGAGGCGATCGCCAGGCTGTTGGCCGAACAACCTTTTTTGAACAAGGAAGCATGATGGAAACTACGCAGATCAAGATCGGTGGCATGAGCTGCCAGGGCTGTGTCAAGAATATTGGCGGCGTGCTCGGCGCGCTGGCCGGTGTTGCCTCCGCCGAAGTGTCGCTGGAAGCGGCCGCGGCGACGGTGGCTTTCGACCCGCAGGTGGTCAGTCGCGCAGCGCTGCTCGATGCGATCGAAGATGCCGGCTTCGACGCCGAGTAATCGCGCGTCCGGAAGCTGTAATTGGAATTGTTGTTGAAGCACAGAAGTCAGGGAGAAACAGGCGTGCCAGAATCCGAAATCAAACTTACCCGTCTATCGCACGGTGGCGGTTGCGGCTGCAAGATTGCGCCGGACGTGCTGCAACGGATACTGGCCAACACCACGCCGGGCATCATCCCGTCGCAACTGCTGGTTGGAACCGAAACCAGCGACGATGCCGCGGTCTATCAGATCAACGGCCAGCAGGCGATTGTCGCGACCACCGATTTCTTCATGCCGATTGTCGATGATCCGCATGATTTCGGCCGTATTGCCGCGACCAACGCGATATCCGACGTCTATGCCATGGGCGGCACGCCGCTTTTCGCTCTCGCCCTGGTCGGCATGCCGGTCAAGGTGCTGCCGGAAGAAACGATCGGTCGGATTCTCGAAGGCGGGGCGGCGGTTTGCCGCGCGGCGGGCATTCCGATTGCCGGCGGTCATACCATCGATTCGGTCGAGCCGATTTATGGCCTGGTTGTCATCGGCCTGGTCAATCCGGCGCATCTCAAGCGCAATTCAACGGCCCGGCCGGGCGACAAGCTGATCCTCGGCAAGGCGCTCGGGGTCGGCGTGTACAGCGCGGCGCTGAAAAAGGACGGCCTTTCCGAGAGCGAATATCAATCCATGCTCGAAAGCACCACCCAGCTCAATACGCCGGGGCCGGTGCTGGCCTGTCTTGATGGCGTGCACGCGGTGACCGATGTCACCGGCTTCGGCCTGCTCGGGCACCTGATGGAAGTCTGCAAGGGCAGTGGCTTGCGTGCCGAACTGAATTTTGCCGATGTGCCCTTGTTGCCCAAGGCCATGGAGTTCGCGCAACAGGGGAGTGTCACCGGCGCGTCCGGGCGCAACTGGACGAGCTACGGGGGCGGCGTCCAGCTGGCGGCCCATCTGGGCGATGCCGAGCGTGCCTTGCTGACCGATCCGCAGACTTCGGGCGGTCTGCTCGTCACCTGCACACCGGAAACGGTGACCGAAGTGCTGTCGATTTTCCTGCAGCAGGGCTTCAGCCATGTTTCGGTGATCGGCGAGCTGGCTGAGGGTGAGCCGGGAGTTACCGTCGCCTGAGTCGCAGGGCGGTATTCGGCAGGCAAAAACAGGTTTTTTGCGGGGTTGACCGCTGGCGCAGCCAGCGGGAGCCTGCGCCTTCTCAGACTCAGGCGGCGAGGCGCAGCGTTTTGCCGGGTTTGTCCTCGCCGGCGTGTGCTTCACGCAGGCATTCGCGGGCGCAGGAGGCGCAGCGGCCGCAGTCGCGCGTCACGCCGAGATCGCGGCGCAGGTCTTTCAAGGTTCGCGCGCCACCCTCGGCGGCTTCGCGAATCTGGCGGTCGGTTACGGCCTGGCAGACACAGACATACATGGTGTTCTCCGCAAACTGGACTGTTTTCTAAACAGGAATAATTCTCATTTTATACAGATGAGAATCACTGTCAACAACAATCACAGTATTTTTTGCGTCCGTCATGTTCAGCGGTTGACGCGTCGGGAAAAGCTGTTTTCAGGGCTTTTTCAAGGCCTGGTGCGATTGCTCGATGGCGTCATCGAGATAGCCCTGGTAGAAGTCCGGCAGGCGCGTGCCGATGATCGGCTCGGCCAGGCGTTGCCCGTTCGGGCCGTAGAAGGCCACGACCGGCACCAGCTTGATCTTTTCGCTGGCGGCCAGGCGGGCGTGCGTCGTCGCTTCGCCGCGAAAGCCGGTGAGCGGTGCATCGCTGTCCTGGTTGATCTGGCGTACCAGCAGGCGCGCCTTGTGGCGCGGATCGTCGGTGAGCGGTTTCAGGTAGTCGCGGCGGATGGCCTCGCAGAAGCGGCAGTCGGCGCGGCTGTACATGATGATCAGCGGGCCGCCGTAACGGGCCGCCTGTGCGGCTTCGGCGCGCAGGTCGCTGGCCACGGTCAACGCGTTATTCTGGGCAAAAACCAGCGCCGGCAGGGCGAGCAGGGCGGCCGGCAGCAGGCGGCGCAGCGGGGTGCGGTCAGTTTTCAAAGCGGTAATAGTGCTTGTTGAGCCAGGCGGCGACATGGCCTTCCTCTTCGGGGAACCAGCCGGCGTTCATGGTCGAGTTGCAGGAGGCGACGCGCTGCAGGATCTCCAGTTTGTTGGAGAGCATGCGCCCGTCGCGTGTGTAGATCTTGCTGCCGTCGCCGCCATACATTTTCGTGTGGCAGCCGGTGCAGGCTTTTTCGTGCAGTTCCTTGGCGGCCTTGTGGTCGATTTCCTTGGCCCAGGGATCGCTCGCCATGGCCTGGATGCTGAGCAGGGTGAGGCAGGCAGTGATGAAATGGCGCATGGAAAACTCCTTGTGACAGCCAGCGGTCGACGCTGGAAAATGCTCAAAAACCGGCAGCTTCGGCTTCAAGATAGGCGAGGCTGACGTATTTTCCGATATTGGTCTCGAAGCCCTTGGTGTCGCGCGCCCGACTGGCGACGCGGCTGTCCTTGAGCACCAGCGCCTTGGCTTCTTCCAGCCCGAGGCCGTCGCGGATGGCCTGTTCGCAGGGGCGGTATATGCCTTCGAACAGTTCGCGGTTCCAGCTCAGGACATTCGGCCCCGGCTCGCCGTGGCCGGGCAGCCACAGCGTGCTGCCGGTCTTTTCCAGTGCCGCGTAGGCCTTCAGCGTGCCGAGGTAGGAGCCGTCGTCCATGTTGGCAATGCGTCGGTCCATCGCGACATCGCCGAGCAGCGTGACGCCGTCCTCGACGACTTCGACGCAGAGATCGAAGGGCGTGTGTACGGTGCCGTACTGATGGATGCGCAGCGTGACATCGCCGAACTTGAGCTCGGCGCCGTCCTCGAGCGGTTGGCTCGGCGGCACGACACGGGTGCCGAGCGTGGCCTGGTTGGTCCATTGTTCCATCAGCGTCCGCCACATGTTGCCCTGGACGCCCTGGATCGCCGTGATCGTGCCCGGGTGCGAGTAGATCGGCAGGCCCTTGCCGTAGGCGTCGACGTAAGCATGATTGCCGAGCCAGTGATCGCCGTGGTAATGCGTGTTGATGATCGCAATCACCGGTTTCTTGAACGCCTTCTTGATCTGCCGGATGGCCATTTCGCCGATCTGCACCGAGGCGCCGGAATCGACGACGATCAGGCCCTTGGCGGTATTCACGAAGGTGATGTTGCACATCATTCCCTGGTTTTCCGGGGTCGGGAAGCCGTCCGGCGAGAAGATCATCCAGACATGCTTCGAGACCTGGCGCAGCGGATGATCCTTGACCACCGGTCCACGCACGAATTCGTCCATTTCTTTGGCGAAGGCGCTGATCGTCTGCCAGGGCGCAAACTCGGCAGCGCTGAGCAGCGTAAAGGCGGTGGTGCTCTGTAGAAAACGGCGGCGGTTCATCGGTGTCTCCCGAATGGTTTTACCATGGTGCGATTCAGACCAGCCTTTTCTCGGACGCTGCCGGAGAGGGGCGGGTTCCTTTTAAATTGAAAGGCAAGTGTAAGCGAATTATTATTTAATAATAAACGTGTCGTGTACAGATAAAAAAGGGGTGGTGAATTGACAGACAAAAAGAGTCTTCTGCTGGTTGGTGGCGCCTTGCTCGCCCTGTTCAGCTCTGTGGTGCGGGCGGATGCCTCCGCCGATCTGGCGCGTGCCGAGGAAATCGTTTCCGGGCGCTGCTTCCTGTGTCATGGTCTGGAAGGCGAGTCGGCGAGTCCGGTCTTTCCGCGCCTGGCCGGTCAGCATTCGGAATACATCGCCAAGCAGCTCAGCGATTTCAAGAGCGGCAAGCGCAAGAGCGACACCATGAAGCCGCAGTCGGAGGAACTGACCAAGGCCGAGATGAAGGCGCTAGGTGCCTTCTTCGAGAGCAAGCCGGCTGCCGCGCGTAGCCTGCGCGATGCGGAACTGGTCGCGGTCGGCAAGTACGTTTTTAACCGTGGCAACCAGTTCACCGGTCTGCCCTCCTGTGCCAGCTGCCATGGCGCCAAGGGCTACGGCTCGCCGCTACTGCCGCGCCTGGCCGGCCAGCATCCGCGCTACATCGAGGATCAGCTCAAGCAGTTCAACAAGCGTGAGCGGACCAACGACAACGCAGTGATGCACACCGTTGCCTCGAAGCTCTCCGAGCTGGAAACCCACGCTGTCGCCGAGTACATCGCAACGCTCGACTGAGCGCTGCCTTCCGGACAAACAAAAGGCCGCAAATGCGGCCTTTTGTCATGGTTGCAGCAGAAAACTCAGGCCAGCATGTCGGCCCAGATATTCTTTGCCCAACCCAGGGCGACCTTGCCTTCCAGTTCATTGCGCGCCGCCGAGACACCGCCCGCGCCCTTGACCGGCTGGACGAGCTTGGTGGCTGCGTCGTACTGGTGGATGGACGAGACGTGGATGACATTCTTGCTATCGACGAAGCTGTAGCAGGTGTTCATCACGACCGGGGCCGGGTTCGGCTCCTGACCGGCGAGCAGGTTGAGGATGGCGGCTGCGGCAAGCTTGCCGTGCTGGTTCGCCATGTGGCCCGACTTCGGCATGGTCGGGGCCGGGAACACGGCATCGCCGAGCACATGCACGCCCGGCGTGCTGGTCGACTCCATCGACAGCCAGTTGACGTCAACCCAGCGGTTGTTGATCAGCTTGAGGCCGGCGCTGGCGGCAATGTTGCCGGCCCGGTGCGGCGGGATGACGTTCAGCACGTCGGCCTTGAACTTGTCGAACTCGAGGATGGCGGTCTTGCTGGCGACATCGACTTCCTTGACCTCGCTGTTGTTGCGGTATTCGACCATGCCCTTGTAGAGATCGCTCCAGGCCTTGGTGAATAGCGCCTTCTTCGACATCACGTCTTCGTTGGCGTCGAGGATGACGACCTTGGACTTCGGCTTGTTCTTCTTGAAGTAATCGGCGACCAGGCAGGCGCGCTCGTACGGTCCGGGCGGGCAGCGGTAGGGCGCCTTGGGAATGGAAATGGCGTAGGTGCCGCCGTCCTTCATGTTTTCCAGTTGCTTCCTGAGCGCGATGGTTTGCGCGCCGGCCTTCCAGGCGTGCAGAATCTTGCCCTGGGCGTCGGCATTGTCGAGGCCGCCGATCTGGTCGAACATGAAATCGACGCCCGGCGACAGGACCAGGCGGTCATAGCTCATGGCGCCGCCGGCCTTCAGGGAAATCGTCCTTTTTGCCGCGTCGACCGCTACGACATCGTCCTGGATGACGCGCACGCCCCATTTGTTCTTCAGGCCGTCGTAGCTGACGGTGATGTCTTCCATGGTTTTCGTGCCGCCGATCACCAGATTGGAAATCGGGCAGGAAATGAAGGTCGGGTTGCGTTCGATCAACGTCACCTGGACGCTGCCTTCGCTCCACATGCGCAGGTACTTGGCGACGGTGGCGCCGCCATAGCCGCCGCCGACCACGACGACATGGCCGCCGGCCTTGTTGCCGCCGGCACAGCCGTAAAGCGAGGCGAGCGCACCGGCAGCCGCGCCGGTCTTGAGGAAATCACGTCTTTTCATCAGCATCATGTCGTTCTCCCCTTATTTTTGTGCGGCGAAATAGCCGGCGATCAGGTCGAGTTGCTCGTCGGTGTAGCCCTTGGTGATCTGGTGCATGATCGACGCCGGCTTGTCGCCGCTCTTGAAGTCGGCCAGCTTTTGCAGGGTCTTGGCCTTTTCCATGCCGGCCAGGGAATCCATGCCGGAGCCTTTGACGGCATGGCCGTTGGTGCCGTGGCAGTTGGCGCAGGTGGCGGCCAGATTGCGGGCCAGGTGGGGGTCGGCAGCAAAAGCGCTGGTTGATGCAACCAGGCCGGCGGCTGCGATGACGGTGAGCAGCTTCATAGGGACATCTCCTCTGAGTGATATTGAGTTCATACCGGCGTTATGTTGCATTTTTTTGTCGCGGCATGGGAGCTAGGTTATAGGCGTTTGCCGGAAATTGCATGCTGCGTCGCAACAATATTAGCGGTTGACTATATAAGTATGCAGTAATACATTGTTTGCTGATTTAGATCAAAAAAACGACATGGACGAGACAATTCAGGTGTTCAACCAGGTGGCGCATTACTTCGGACTGCTTTCGGATCCGACGCGTCTGCGCATTCTCTCGGTTCTCTGTCTTGAAGAAAGATCGGTCAACGAGGTGGTCGAGAGGGTGGGCTTGACCCAGGCCAATACCTCGCGGCACCTGAATATTCTGTACCGGGCGGGGGTGGTGGACCGCCGGCGCGAAGGAACTTCCATCCTGTATCGCGTGGTGGATCCCAACTTTGTCGATATCTGCCGCACCGTCAGCATTGCGGTGGCCAGTCGCGACATCGTCGGACAAAACGATTTGATGGCAGCGCATTGTCTTAGCTGAAATTCAATACTCTGGAGGGGACTCATTTCTATGGTCGATAAAACAAAACAACCGGGGCGTCTGCGGCCCGCACCGGAAAACTTCCTGTCGGAAGATCAGGTCAAGGCCGTTGGTGCGGGGCGGCGCGATTTCCTGCGCAAGAGCTTCCTCGCCGCCGGCGCTGCCATCGCGGCGCCGCTGGCAGCGCGTGCCGCGGAAGGTGATCCGAACATTCTCGAAAATCCGGCGTGGACGACTTCGCTCGGTCAGCCGGTGGCAACCAATCCGTACGGCATGCCGTCGAAATACGAAAGCCAGTTGTTGCGCCGCGAGTCGCCGGGCCTGGCCCGCGTCGGCGGTGCCTCGGTGTCGTTCTGCCCGCTGCAGGGCCTGTTCGGCATCATCACGCCGTCCGGTCTGCATTTCGAGCGGCATCACCAGGGCTGGCACGATATCGATCCGTCCAAGCATCGCCTGATGGTCAATGGTTCCGATGCTTCGCTGCTGAAGAAAGCCAAGGTCTATACGCTCGATGAGCTGATGCGCCTGCCCTCGGTGTCGCGCATCCACTTCATCGAATGCGGTGCGAACACCGGCCTGGAGTGGGGCAACGTCGCGGTGCCGACCGTGCAATACACGCACGGTATGGTGTCCTGTTCCGAATTTACCGGCGTGCCGCTCAAGCTGCTGCTGGAAGATTGCGGCGTCGATTACAAGAAGGCCCGCTATGTGCTGGCCGAAGGCGCCGATGGCTCCTCGATGACGCGCACCATTCCGATGGAAATGGTCGAATCCGGCGAAGTGTTTGTCGCCTACGGCCAGAACGGCGAAATGCTGCGTCCGGAAAACGGCTATCCGCTGCGTCTGGTGGTACCCGGCGTCCAGGGCGTGTCCTGGGTCAAGTGGCTGCGCCGCATCGAAGTCGGTGACAAGCCTTACGCCACCAAGGACGAAGCGGTGCATTACATCGACCTCCTGCCGAGCGGCCTGCATCGTCAGTACAGCTCGATCCAGGAAGCCAAGTCGGTGATCACCACCCCATCCGGCGGCCAGACGCTGCTCGACAAGGGTTTCTACAACGTCTCCGGCCTTGCCTGGTCCGGTCGTGGCCGCATCAAGCAGGTCGATGTCTCCTTCGACGGCGGCATCAACTGGCAGACGGCACGTCTCGAAGGGCCGATCCAGAACAAGGCGCTGACCCGTTTCAACACCAACTGGGTGTGGGACGGCAGTCCGGCCATCCTGCAGTCGCGCGCCATCGACGAAACCGGCTTTGTCCAGCCGAGCTACGGCCAGCTGCGCGCCGTGCGCGGTACCAAATCGATCTATCACAACAATGCCATCCAGTCCTGGAAAGTGGCCGAGAGCGGGGAGGTCAGCAATGTCCAGGTTCTATAAGTCCATTCTCGTTTTGGCCCTCGCCGGCGCGTCGACCGCTGCGCTGGCCTTCGACAACTACGGCGGCGTGGGTCGTCCGGCCACCGCGGCCGAAGTGAAGGCCTGGGACATCGACGTGCGTCCCGACTTCAAGGGCCTGCCCAAGGGTTCGGGTTCGGTCGATCGTGGCCAGGAACTGTTCGAGGAAAAGTGCGCGTCCTGTCACGGCTCCTTCGGCGAATCGAACGAAGTCTTCACGCCGCTCGCCGGCGGCACGACCAAGGAAGACAGCAAGAACGGCCGCGTCAAGGGCCTGTCTTCCGGCGAACTGCCGCAGCGCACCACTTTTACCAAGGTGGCGACGATTTCGACGGTGTTCGACTACATCCAGCGCGCCATGCCCTGGACCTCGCCGAAGTCGCTCAAGCCGGATGACGTCTTTGCCATCCTCGCCTACCTGCTCAACCTGCAGGAAATCGTGCCGGCCGATTTTGTCCTTTCCGACAAGAACATCGGCGACGTCCAGAAACTGCTGCCCAACCGTAATGGCATGACCACCGACCACGGCATGTGGCCGGGGGCTTCGGTCAAGAAGGGCGGGATCGGCAACGGCGGCGTTCCTGATACGAAGAACACGGCCTGCATGAAGAACTGCAAGAGCGAAGTGCTGATCGGTTCGCGTCTGCCCGAGTACGCCCGCACTGCGCACGGCGAACTGGCCGACCAGTACCGCAGTTTCGGCCCGGTCCGCGGCACCCGCACGCTCGGCCCGGAAGCCGCCAAGAAGGCGGCCGAAGCCGGTACCTTCGATCTGGCGACAAAGAGCGGCTGCATGGCCTGTCACGGCATGAAGAGCAAGATCGTCGGTCCCGGCTATGCCGAGGTGCAGGCCCGCTACAAGGATCAGACCGATGCCGAAGACCGTCTGGTCGCCAAGGTCAAGGCCGGCGGTCAGGGCGTCTGGGGCTCGATCCCGATGCCGCCGAACGGGCATGTCAAGGACGAGGACTTGAAGACACTGGTCAAGTGGATTCTGTCCGGCGCGAAGTAATCAATTTTCACAGAGGAGATACCATGAACAAGCAACGTCGCACTGTACTCAAAACCGGCTCGGGAGCCGCGCTCCTGACCGTTCTCGCCGCTGCCGGCATCATCACCCCGGGCATGGCCCTGGCCGACTGGAACAAGAACGCCTTTGACGCCAAGAGCATGGCCGACACGCTCAAGGCCCTCGGTGCCAATGCGCATGTCGACAGCAAGGACGTCCAGGTCACCGGCCCGGATATCGCCGAAAACGGTGCCGTCGTGCCGGTCGGTGTCGCTTCCTCGCTGCCCAACGTGACGATGGTCGCCATCCTGATCGAAAAGAACCCGAACGCGCTGGCCGCCAGCTTCATGCTGCCGGAAGGCACCGAAGCCAACGTCCAGACCCGCGTCAAGATGGGCCAGACCTCGAACGTCTACGCGCTGGTCAAGTCGGACGGCAAGTTCTTCATGGCGACCAAGGAAATCAAGGTCACCCTGGGCGGCTGCGGCGGCTAAAAACGGGTCCGAAGCTACTGCGCTCGACATGACTTCGTTGCGCTTGCTCGCCGTGCAGATTGCACTGTCTCGCAAACGCGCCTCGTCCTGTCATCGCTCGCTACGCTTCGTTTCCCGTTTTCATTAATAAAGAATTTAGGAGAAATACTCATGGGCAATCCGATGAAAATCCGCGCCGCCAACAAGGACGGCGTTACCGAAGTCAAAGTGCTGGTCAGCCACGAAATGGAAACCGGTCAGCGCAAGGATGCAGCTGGTGCTGTCGTGCCGGCCTGGTTCATTACCGAGCTGGTCGCCAAGCACAACGACAAGGTCGTTCTGAACAGCGAGTTTGGTCCGTCCGTCTCGAAGAATCCGTACCTGGCCTTCAAGTTCAAGGGCGGCGCCAAGGGCGACAAGATCGTTGTCAGCTGGAAGGACAACAAGGGCGATACGCGTAGCGACGAAGCGGTTGTCGCCTGATTATTGAAAAACGGCAGCCAGATGGCGTAGACCGGACGCTGCCGGCCGTCTTTCCCCGGAGGAGATGAAATGATTCATCGCTCGATTCAATCGCTGGCGGCGCTCGCCGTTGCCGCAACATTTGCCGGCCCGCTGTTCGCCCAGGACAGCAAGGTCGCCGACGAGCTGGCCAAGTACCGCGAGGCGCTGGCCGACGGCAATCCTGCCGACCTGCTCGAAGTCAAGGGCGAAAGCCTGTGGAGCGAAAAGCGCGGCCCGAAGAAGGCTACGCTCGAGCAGTGCGACCTCGGCCTCGGGCCGGGCAAGCTCGATGGCGCTTATGCGCAGTTGCCGAAATACTTCAAGGACACCAACAAGGTCATGGACGTTGAGTCCCGCCTTGTCCATTGCATGGTCACGCTGCAAGGTTTCACGCAGGCAGAGGTGACCAGGCAGTGGTATTCGAAGCCGGGCAAGGAGTCCGATATCGAGGCCCTGGTCACCTTCGTCGGCGCCAAGTCGAACGGCAAGCCGATCAACGTGCCGGCGACGCATCCGGCCGAAGCGAAGATGGCGAAGATGGGCGAATACATCTTCTATCGCCGCTCCGGACCGCAAGATTTTTCCTGCGCCATCTGTCACGGCCAGGAAGGCAAGCGCATCCGCCTGCAGGATCTGGGCAACCTGACGACCAAGGATGGCGCCGGTACGGCGATGAAGACCTGGCCGTCCTACCGCGTGTCGCAAGGCGCCGTGTGGACCATGCAGCGCCGCCTGATCGACTGCATGCGCCAGGCGCGCTGGCCGGAGCCGGAGTATCTGGCGGATTCGGTGATTGCCCTCGAAACCTACCTGCAAAAAACTGCGACCGGCACCGTCATGGAAACGCCGGGAATCAAGCGCTGAAAAGGGGATGACCATGAAACTGAAAATAGCCCTTTTTTCTGTGTTGACCGCTACGCTCTCCTTTGCTGCCCAGGCCGAGGCGCCCGGCGGCAAGTTTGCCGGCGAGGCCGAGCAGATGTTCCGCAGTTCGTTCAAGGCCGAGAATCCGAAATACTGGATGAAGCGTCTGGACCAGGACGAAACGATGAAGACCTGCGGTATTTACCGCGACAACCCGCCGCGCAAGATCGGCGAAAAGCTGGAAAAGCAGAACGCCGCAACCATCCGCTACCCGGTCGACGGCAAGCTGATCGGTGACTGGAAGGAAGGCGAGAAGCTCGCCGCGGTCGGCACCGGCGGCCACATCGGCTTCATCCAGCCGGATCCGGCCGGGCGCGTGCGGGGCGGCAACTGCTACGCCTGCCACCAACTGGCGAAGAAGGAACTGGCCTACGGCACGATCGGCCCCAGCCTGCAGCAGTTCGGCAAGGTCCGCGGCAGTTCGGAAGAGATCATCAAGTACACCTACGACAAGATCTACAACTCGAATGCCTTCACCGCCTGTACCAACATGCCGCGTTTCGGGCTGCACAGCTGGCTGACGCCGGAGCAGATCACCCATATCGTGGCCTTCCTGATCGATCCGGAGTCGCCGGTCAACAAGGACTGAGTTTGCGTGATTGGCCCGGCCGGGTCACCGGCCGGGCATTTTTTACGTCGTAAAACAAAATTCAAGGAACACAACATGAGCATGAATCGTCGCGAGTTTTTGCAGGTCATGGCCGTCGCTGCTGCTGGTGGTATGAGCCTGCACAGTGATTTTGCCCTGGCCGAGAAGGGCGCTGCCAAGCTGTACGACCTGCCGAAATTCGGCAATGTCAGCCTGCTCCACATCACCGACTGCCATGCCCAGTTGCTGCCCATCTATTTCCGCGAGCCGAACGTCAATCTCGGCTTCGGCGAGCAGTTCGGCAAGGTGCCGCACCTGGTTGGCGACAATTTGCTCAAGCACTTCGGCTTCAAGCCGAACAGCCTGGAAGCGCACGCCTACACCTACCTCAATTTCGAGAAGGCGGCCGAAACCTACGGCAAGGTCGGCGGTTTTGCCCACCTGGCGACGCTGGTCAAGCGCATGAAGGCGAATCGTCCGGGGGCGCTGCTGCTCGACGGCGGCGACACCTGGCAAGGCTCCGGCACGGCGCTGTGGTCGAACGCTCAGGACATGGTCGATGCCTGCAAGGCGCTCGGCGTCAATGTCATGACCTTGCATTGGGAATCGACCTACGGCGAGGCGCGGGTCAAGGAAATCGAGGAAAAGGATTTCGCCGGCCAGATCGACATCGTTGCCCAGAACGTCAAGACCACCGACTTTGGCGATGCCGTGTTCAAGCCCTTCGTGATGAAGAAGATGAACGGCGTGCCGGTCGCCATCATCGGCCAGGCCTTCCCCTACACGCCGATCGCCAACCCGCGCTGGCAGACGCCGAACTGGAGCTTCGGCATCCAGGAAGAGAACATGCAGAAGACGGTCGACGAAGCACGTGCGGCCGGTGCGCAGGTCGTCGTCGTGCTCTCGCACAACGGCATGGACGTCGACCTCAAGATGGCATCGCGCATCAAGGGCATCGACGCCATCCTCGGCGGTCACACCCATGACGGCATGCCGGCCCCGGTTGTCGTCAAGAATGCCGGTGGCCAGACGCTGGTCACCAATGCCGGCTCCAACGGCAAATACCTCGGCGTGCTCGATTTTGACGTCAGGAACGGCAAGATCGCCGCTTACCGTTACAAGCTGTTGCCCGTCTTCGCCAACCTGCTGCCGGCCGACAAGGACATGCAGACGCTGATCGACAAGGCGCGCGCGCCTTATCTGTCCAAGTTGAACGAAAAGCTGGCCGTCACCGAGGGCCTGCTCTATCGCCGTGGCAACTTCAACGGTACTTTCGACCAGGTCATCCTCGACTCGCTGCTCAAGGTCAAGGATGCCGAAATCGCCTTCTCGCCAGGCTTCCGCTGGGGTACCTCGCTGCTGCCCGGCCAGCCGATCCTGATGGAACATGTGCTCGACCAGACAGCGATCACCTATCCGTGGACGACGGTGAGCAACATGAGCGGCGAGATGATCAAGACGGTGCTCGAAGACGTCTGCGACAACCTGTTCAATCCGGATCCTTACTACCAGCAGGGTGGCGATATGGTGCGGGTCGGCGGCCTGCAATGGACCTGCGATCCGACGGCGAAAATGGGTAGCCGTATCCAGAACATGATGCTCAAGGGCAAGCTGATCGATCCGGCCAGGACCTACAAGGTTGCCGGCTGGGCACCGGTTTCCGAAGAGGCGAAGAATGCCGGCGAACCGATCTGGGACGTCGTCGCCAAGTACCTGCGCGACATCAAGACGGTCAAGCCGGTCAATCTCAACCTGCCGACGCTGAAAGGCGCCGCCGGCAATCCGGGGATCGCATGATGCGCCGGGTTCTCAAGACGGCTTTGCTGGCCGGCCTGCTGGCCGGTGCGACACTGACTTTTGCCGCCGACTGGGCGCCAGGAACGAGCGACTGGGACAAGCTGCCCGAAGTCAAAAAGAGCAAGCTGGCGCTCTACCTGACGCCGCAGCAGGCTTACGACATGAAGAAAGCCAATCCGAAGGGCGTCGCCTTCTTTGACGTGCGCACCCGGGGCGAGGCGATGTACGTCGGTTGGCCGGGGGATGCCGATGCGCTGGTGCCCTATGTCGAGCATCCCGAGTTGATGAGTGATTGGGATGAAAAGCGTGCGATGTATGCCCTCGAGCCGAACCAGGACTTCATGCCCGAACTCGAGCGCCGACTCAAGGAGAAGAGCCTGGGCAAGGACGCCTCGATCATCCTGATCTGCCGCTCCGGCGATCGCAGTTCGAAGGCCGCCGATCGCTTGCAGATGGCCGGCTACACCAGGGTCTATTCGATCGCTGAAGGATTCGAAGGCGATATGGCGAAGGATGGGGCGAAGAGCGGTCAGCGCGCGGTCAACGGCTGGAAGAACGCCAATTTGCCGTGGACCTACAAGCTCGACAAGGCAAAGATGTATTTCCCGCGCTGAGCTTCCGGCTCAGGGCTGTACTGCCGCATCGGCCACGCCTGTTTCGGGTGTGGCCGTTTTTTCTTGCAGTTGCGGGCGGTCGATGAGCGCATTGGCCAGGCCGCCGCCCAGCCACATGCCGGCCAGTGCCAGCCAGGCGGTCAGGGCGAAGATCGCCGCGCCGGAGACGCCGGCCCCGACGGCACAACCGCCGGCCAGCATGCCGCCGAAGCCCATGCAGATCGCGCCGGCGATATAGCGGCGCATACTGCGCCCGTCCTGGAAACCTTCGAGTTTCAACTCGCCGCCCCACAAGGCCGCCAGGAAGGAGCCGAGGACGACGCCGGGCACCAGGCCGATATCGAAATCCCAGGGCTGGCCGGGCGGTGACAGGACCAGCATCAGCATGTCGGCCGACGGACCGGTGAAACTCAGGCTTTGTACCGGAATGATCTCGAAGGACTGGCTGCCGAGCAAGTGCGTGGTCAGCCAGGCCAGCGCGATGCTCAGGCCGACGCCGCTGCCACACAGCCACTCGCGGCGGCTGATCCCGGCACGGCGGGCAAAAATAATGGCGGCAGCCAGCCAGACCAGACCGAAAACGATGCCGCCGCTGTGCCCGAGGTGGGTCGTGGCCAGCAGATCGCGGCTGGCTCCGCCTTCTATGGTCCACAAGCCGGATAGCCAGGTGCGCACAGGTGAGAGCAGGCCGTTCAGCGAAGCTTGCGCGGCGACGGCAAAGATCAGTCCGGTGAGCAGGGCGCGCAGGTTGCCGTTGGCGGCCAGGACCAGCATGCGGCTCGAGCAGCCGCGGGCGAGAATCATGCCGATGCCGAACAACAAGCCGCCGATGATGGCCCCGGACAGGCTGCCCGCTGCCGCGAGCTGACGGGCCTGGCTGACGTCAAGCCAGCCTAGAGTGATGCAAAGCTGGGTGCCGATCACTGCCGCTGAAAAGGCGAAAAGCCAGACGGCGAGCTTGGCTGTGCCCTGGCGATTCCAGAATTCGACGACGGCGGAGCGCATGCAGAATTTCGAGCGCTGGGCGAAGACGCCGAAGAAAACCCCGATCAGCAGGCCGGCCAGCGCGATGCTGGTTTTCTCGCCAAAAAATTCGATCAGGTTCTCGATATTCATGAATTTCGTTCCATTTGGCCAGTCGACCGGTAGACACCGGTTTGTTCCGTTAGCTGTGCCAAGTCAGTTTAGCCAGCGGCTTGCGAGTTTAGCAGTTGTGCCGCCTTGGCGCGTTGCTGCGGGCCAGCCAGGTCAGCATGGTTGCGAAGAGTTCTTCCGGATTGACCGGCTTGGCAATGAACTCGTTCATGCCGGCCGCAAAGCAGCGTGCCTTGTCTTCGACAAAGGCATTGGCGGTCATCGCCAGGATCGGGGTTGTCGCATTTTCGGGCAGGGCGCGAATCTGCCGCGTGGCTTCCAGGCCATCCATGTTGGGCATCTGCATGTCCATCAGGATCAGGTCGTAGTGGTGGATGCGGGCCAGTTCGACGGCGACACGACCGTCTTCGGCAATATCGATGAGCAGGCCGGTTTCGTCGAGCATCATCAGGGTGATTTCACGGTTGATCGGTTCGTCTTCGGCAAGCAGGACGCGGCAGCCGGCGTAATCCCGTTTGAGATGCTCCTCGGCCATTTCCGGCTCGATCAATTCACCGGCGGTGATGGCATGGCTCTTTTTCAGCCGGGCGGAGAACCAGAAGGTGCTGCCTGCGCCTGGTGTGCTGCTGGCACCGGCGTCGCCGCCCATCAGGCGGGCGAGTTTGCGGGTGATCGAGAGGCCCAGCCCGGTGCCGCCATATTTGCGGGTGGTCGTGTTGTCGGCCTGTTCGAAGGTCGAGAACAGCTTGGGCAGAACGTCCGGTGCGATACCGATGCCGGTGTCGCTGACTTCGAAACGGAGCAGCGCGCTGTCCTCTCCTTCTTCGATGAGACTGACCCTGATGCTGACGCCGCCATGGTCGGTGAACTTGATGGCATTGCTGGCGAAGTTGAGCAGGGCCTGCTGCAGGCGGGTCGGGTCACCCAGCAGGTGATGCGGCAGTCCGTGGGTGCTCGTGTTCAGGTACAGATGCTTGGCCTGGGCGCGTTCGTGCAGCATCGACGTGACATTGCCGAGCAGGCTTTCGACCCGGACAGCGGTTTCTTCCAGGACAAATTTCCCGGCTTCGATCTTGGAAATGTCGAGGATGGCATTGATGATATCGAGCAGATGAGTACTTGCTGCCTCCAGTTTGCCCAGGCGTACCGCTTGTTCTTCTGAAAGTCCGGCGCGGCGGATCAGATGGGCCATGCCGGTGATGGCGTTGAGCGGGGTCCGGATTTCGTGCGACATGTTGGCGAGGAAGGCACTCTTGGCAATGCTCGCGGTTTCCGCCGCCTCCTTGGCGGTCGCAAGTTGCTCGGTCCGTTCGGTCACCAGTTCTTCGAGATGGTGGCGGTGGCGTTCCAGCTCGCTTTCATCTGCCTTGCGCTTGCTGATGTCGCGTGCAGCGGCATACAGATAGCTTTCGCCATCGACGGTGAACCGGCTCATATTGACTTCGACGTCGAGCACGTCACCGTTTTTTTGCCGGTGGCGAGTTTCCAGCGTGATTGGCGTCGAATCCGGAGATAGTCCGCGCCATATCTTTTCCTGCAGGATGCTTTCCGGCCATTGGGCATCCCACAGGGTCACGCTGGCCCCGATCAGTTCATCCCGGCGATAGCCGAGCATCTGGCAGAAGCGGTCATTCGCTTCGACCAGGCGGAGCTGTTTGTCGAGAATGTGAATGCCATCGCTGGCGCGTTGCAGATAAAGCTGGTTGCGCCTGCTTTCGCGCGTTGTGCGCTTGAGGAAGTGCAAGGCGAAGCCACCCAGTGCTACAGACAGGAGAAGGAAACTGGCGGCGATGGCCGAGGTTTGATAGACCTCGGTCATCCATTCGGTCAGGTACTCTTCCTTGTCGATGCCGATAATCGCCAGCATCGGAACCTTGTCGAGACGACGGAAGGTGACAATGCGCTGATGGCCGTCGCCGCTGGCCTGGGTGTGAAAAGTCGCCTGTGTCGTGCCGGATTCCGCCAAATGCTGGAATTCGGGGGCGATGACCTTGTTGCCGATCTGGCCGGCCGGTTTGTCGGGAATGGCCGGAATTCGTGTGATCAGGCCGAGGTCGGTATCACGCAATGAAATCGTGCCACCGTCGCCGAGCTTGAACTGGGAAATCAGCTGTAAAAGATGGTCGACCGCTACGGGGGCCGAGATGACGCCGGCAAAACGTCCATCCGGATAGTTGTAGCGCTGGGCGAAGCCGACGATATATTGCTTGGCGACGCGCCCCAGGCGCGGCTTGGAAATCTGCAGTCGGCGATCGGCGTGCTCGCGGTGGTAAATGAAAAAGTCGCGGTCAGCCCAACTGGCGGGGTTTGCCTTGCTGACCCCCTTGCCGAGGATGACCAGTCCATCTGCGTTGGCGACACGGAAGGCTTCCGTTATCGGCAAGCGCTCTTCCTGGCGGGCGAGAAAGACATTCATCGCTGCTTCGTCAATGCCCTTGCCGGCCAGCTGACGCTCAAGTTCGTCGGCGACTGTACGCAGCGACAGGTCGATCCGCTCGATGCTGCCGGATAAATTGAGATCGAGTGCGCTGGCGATATTGCGGGTCAGGTCTTCGGCGCGCAACTCGTGTTGCTGCCGGCTTTGCTGCAGCGAGAATCCAGACAGGGCGAAGACGAGGATGTTGGAGAAAACGAGGCCCACAACCAGCAAGGTTTGCAAATGCCTGGAGGGTGTTGTGGCGAGACTCACGAGTCCGGGTCCGGTGCTATTTTCTTGTCATCGCGACACTTGCTGTGTCGCATCCCCTGTACTTTGCGCGTGATTCTACTCCACTCGAATCTACCTGTTTGCAGGTATTTCCCGATGTCTTGCCAGCGCTTTCCGGTCAGTGCATGACATGCGGTTTTCGGGCGAAAAAAAGCCGCAGTCGATGCTGCGGCTTGTGCTGGAACCAGGTTGGTTGCTTAGTCGCCACCCGGCTCCATGTGGGCCTGCAGATAATTCGGCAGGGTCACATCCTTGATCAGGGTCTGTTGCGTTTCCAGCCAGTCGATTGCTTCCTCGCAGTGTTCCAGCAGATCCTCCAGCAGGTCGCGGCTGACGTAATCCTGCAGTTCCTCGCACAGGGCGATGGACTCGATCAGCAGCGGGCGCTGGATTTCACGCTCGTACTTGAGGTCGCCGGCCAGGCATTCGACGACGTTTTCGCCGATCAGCAGCTTGCCGAGATTCTGCAGGTTGGGCAGACCCTCGAGGAAAAGGACGCGTTCGATGATTTCGTCGGCTTCCTTCATGACGCGGATCGACTGCTTGTACTGGTAGTCGTTGAGCTTTTCCAGGCCCCAGTTGCGGAACATGCGGGCATGCAGGAAATACTGGTTGATCGAGGTCAGCTCGTTCTTCAGCACCTTGTTCAGGGCTTCGATGACTTTCTTGTCGCCTTTCATGCCTGCTCCTTAAGCCGGGGTGCCCGAGCCCATCTGGCTCTGCTGGTAATTCTGGAGGCCGACCAGTTCGATCAGCTTCAATTGTTTTTCGAGGAAGTAGGCGTGATCCATCTCGGTATCCTCAAGCTGCACGGCCAGCATGTCGCGGGTCACGTAGTCCTGGGCCTTTTCACAGGCGGCGATGGCTTTCTTGAGTTCGCCATCGACCTTGTATTCGACGTTGAGGTCGGATTTGAGCATTTCCGGTACGTTCTTGCCGATTTTCAGGGCATCGCGTCTGGAAAGGTCCGGCTTGCCTTCGAGGAACAGGATGCGCTGGATGATGGCGCGGGCGTGCTGGCGTTCGTGGTCGGACTCGTGGATGGACTTCTCGGCCAGTTGGCCCAGTCCCATGTCGGCGTACATCTCGCCATGGATCAGGTACTGGTCGACGGCGGTCAGTTCGCCGGCCAGCAGATCGTTCAGGATGTCGATGATTTTCTTGTCGCCCTTCATTGCATTCTCCGGAGTTCGTTGAAAACTGGCGGCTGGCTGGCGAATATCGGCTGGCTTGCCTGGAGCGGCCATTCTAGTCGGGTGAAGCGTGCTTTTCCACCCAGATATGGCGTGCGACAGCATGTTCCAGGGCAAGTTCCACTTCGTCGGCAAGAATGACGGTCATCGGCTTCTGCTGCAGCACCCGAATCGGCCGGTTTTCGGCCAGGCCGTAGGCAGTCAGTTGCTCGCGCTGAAGCGGGTCGATCTCGTCGCCCAGCGCAACCAGACGGACTTCGCTGCCCGGCGTGATGAAGGCGAGGGGGAGGCGGGCTTCGTGTTTCGGACTCATGGGCTTACCAGACGGCGTGCAGGATGATGTTGAACAGGCCGCCGACAAAAAAGGCGAAGGGGACGATGACGGCGACCATGCCGATGGCGACTTTTGCTCCTTGCTCCTTGACCATCATCATCAGGCTGGCAAAGCAGGGGATGAACAAGGTGATGGTGATCATGCCGACCACGGCCTGGATCGGCGACAAATCGTGGGCCATCGCAAACAGGCCGGTGGCGCCGAAATCGCGGCGCAGGAAGCCCATCACGAAGGCGGCCGAAGCCTCTTTCGGCAGGCCGAGCCAGCCCGATACCAGCGGTTCGCCGGCTTCGATGATGGCCGGCAGGCCGCCGCTCTTGTCCAGCACATACATGATGAAGGTGCCGAGCAGGAAGAGCGGGATGACCTCGAGCAGATACCACTTCAGGCGACCGCCGGTTTTCTTCAGCACATTGCCGATGATCGGCAGGCGCATCGGCGGTAGTTCGGTGACCAGCGGAATGCGCCGGCCGGGAATCAGCTTGGCGGCAAGGAAGCCGGAGAGCAGCAGGATGGCAACCATGGCCAGCGCCCAGACCAGCACGGCGGTAAAGGAAACGCCGCCGAGCATGCCGAGCACGACACCGAGCTGCGCCGAGCAGGGAATGGCCAGGGCGAGCAGGAAGATGGTGATCATCCGTTCGCGCGGGCTGTGCAGGATGCGCGTCGTCAGGGTGGCCATGGTGACGCAGCCCAGCCCCAGCACCATCGGCAGAACGGCGCGGCCGTTGAGGCCGATCAGCGCGAACAGGCGGTTGGCGATCACGGTCAGGCGCGGCAGGTAGCCGGAATCCTCGAGGACGCCGAAGGCAAAGAAGAAGGTGGTGACGATGGGCAGGATCAGCGCCAGCGCGTAGGTCATGCCCATGGTCCATAAACCGTACTGGCCGACCAGCAAATCGGCCAGCCAGGGCAGGTTGACCGTTGCGGTGACGAAATCGGTGAAGGCCGGATTGAGGATGCCTTCGAAAAGGTCCTCCTCAAGCAGGCCGACCAGAGTGGTTGCACCAAAGACGCCGACGAACTGGTAAACCACGTAGAGTACGCCGAGCAGGATGGGGATGCCCCAGACCGGATGGACGACGTACTGGCCGAGGCGCTGCGACAACAGCGGGCTGCTCCTGACGGCGCGCTGGATGACGCTGGCGGCGAGCGCGTCGGCTGCTTCGGTGCGTTCGCGGGCAAGCAGTGTCGGCAGATCGCCGTCGGTATGTTCGGCGGCAGCGCGACAGCGTTGTTCGAGTTCGGCGAAATGTTGGCCGGCGGTTTCCCTGAGCCAGTCGGCAACGGCCGAGTCACCGCCGAGGAAAAGAATGGCCAGGCCGCGGGCGGCCAGTTTCGGGTGCGGGGCAAGGCGCGTGATGGCATCGGCCATGGCGCCGATTTCGGCTTCGAAATCCGCGTCGTAGCGCAACAGGGCTTGCGGCTTGCGGGCATTGGCCAGGCTGCCGGTCAGTTCGCCGATGCCTTCGCCGCCGGTGGCCACGGTGGCGAGGACCGGGATGCCGAGTTCTTCCGCGAGTGCCGTGATATCGACGGTGACACCGCGTGCCGCCGCTTCGTCATGCATGTTGAGCGCCAGCACCATGGGCACGCCGAGTTCGGCGAGCAGGGCGGTCAGGGTCAGCGTGCGGCGCAGGTTCTTGGCATCGCCGACCTGGACGAGACAGCGCGAGCTTTCGTGCAGCAGGGCGCGCATCGTCGCGCGTTCGTCATCGCTGCGCGAGGGCAGGGCGAGGACGCCTGGCGTGTCGAGGAGCACGGCTTCGCGATCGAAACGGGTATTGGCACGGGTGACTTCGACGGTGGTTCCCGGATAGTTGGAAACATTGACGTAGGCACCGGTCAACCGGTGAAAAAGGACCGATTTGCCGACGTTGGGATGGCCGACGAGCAGGATGGCGTTGTTGGCGGTCAAAGAGTTATTCACTTGGGCTGCAGGTGTTCGGGTTGGGGCGTGCGACGCGAGGATTCGCCACTTTACGCCGGAACGCTCACCAGATGAAGAAAACCAGCGTCCATACGGTCGCCATCAGGGCGTTCGGCAGGAGCATGGCAAAAAGAGCGCTGGCACGAGATGGCAGGCTGCTCGGTGCTTGCCGAATCAGACCGAAAGCCAGCCACAGGCTGCCCAGGCAGCCGGCGCTGAGCAGGCTGATGCGGAAGTACGGCAGCCAGCCGAGCCAGAAATGCTCGGCCTTGAGATGGGTCACGGTCAACATCGACAGGCCGAGGATGACGCTGGCGGCGGCGAGTGGCGTCAGGGCAAGGGTGAAGCGTTGCCAGTTCAGGGTCTGAGTCCGCAGCAGCCGGGCGGCAATCGCCGGGCCGACGAGCAGCGCGCTGCCGAGCAGGAAACCGCCACCGAGCAGATAGCCGAGGACCAGTGCGCCGTCGAGCCAGGTGAACATGTCGCTGGCTTCCGGGTAATGCGTCAGCAGCCACCAGGGCACGTCGTTGTCGAGCAGCGCGAAATGGTTGTGCTCGACCAGCCAGTCGGCGGCGGCCAGCTTGATCGCGAGCAGCCAGGGGCTGAGCGTCCACTGGAAGGCGGCGGTGGCGACGCCGAGCACGCCGTAGACGAGGGTCAGCGCATCCGGCGTCCGGGCCGGTGCGTCGAGGTCGAGGACTTCGGCGAAGGGTGAGCGGGCCGAGAAGGTGACGGCATCGCGCTGGCCGGCGCAGCGTCCGCAGCCATGGCATTCGGAGGCGCTGGTCATGCGCCGGACGTCGAGCAGCGGGGCGCAATTGACCGGCTCGAAATCGCCCTGGTAACGATCCCAGGCATCGCGGTCGACCTTGTAATGCACCGGTGCGATCTTGGCCAGCACGGCGAAGACGCCGGAGGCCGGGCACAGGTAGCGGCACCAGATGCGTTTTTCGCGGCCGTAGAGCAGGCCGATGCCGATGGCGGCGATGGTTGAGCCGCCGAGCACCAGCAGCGCCGCCTGCGGATATTCATAGACGCTGACCAGTTGACCGTACACCGTCGTGCAGACGAAGGCGACGAACGGCCAGCCGGTCCATTTCAGCCAGCGTGGCAGCGCCTTGCCCCGGCCGTACTGGCTGACCCATTCGGAAACCGCGCCTTCCGGGCAGAACAGGCCGCACCAGACGCGGCCCATGGTCACCGTGGCGATCATCACGCCCGGCCACCACAGACCCCAGAAGCAGAATTGCGCGAACAGGCGCAGGTTGTCCCAGATATGCGCATCTTCCGGCGGCAGCGGCAAAAAGGCCGGGATGATCACCATCGCCGCGTAGAGCACGACGATGATCCACTGCACGCTGATGATCAGCTTGCGGTGCCTGCGCAGGAAAAGGCCGATTCTGGCGAGTCGACCGCTGGCGGCCGGTTGGTCCGGGGTTGGCCGGCTGGCATGGAAAGCGATGACATGTTCAGCCACGGCCGCTTCTCCGCCAGGCGAAGATGACGACGCCCCAGTAGGTCGCCCAGGCAAGCAGCGAAGTCAGCGCCGGGCGGGCGCGGTAGCCGGAGAAGTCGGCGATCAGCTTGCCGGCCTTGGTGCCGTCGTCGAGCAGGGCCGAGCTGTCCCAGACCGGGTCGAGCAACGGCGGCAGCCAGCCGGCGCCGAGCAGGCGGTCGATGGCCGAAATGAGCAGGGCCGAGGCGAGAACCAGGAGCAGGATCGAGGAGAGGCGCAGCAACAGGCCGATGTTGAGGCGGGCCAGGCTCTTGGCGGCCAGCCAGGCGGTTGCGCCGGCACCGGCAAAACCGGCCAGGGCGCCGAGCAGCAGCGCGCTCAGGTCGCCTTCCTGCGCCATGCCATAGAGGAAGATCACCGTTTCGGCGCCTTCGCGCGCGACCGCCAGTGCGGCGACGACGGCGACGCCGAGATGCCCCGATTTCTCGGCCGCAGCGGCGAGGTCGGCATGCAGCCGGGCCTTCATTTGCCGGCCGTGCTTGTGCATCCACAGGACCATTTGCGTGATCAGGCCGGCAGCGACGAAGAGCGTTGCTGTCTGGAACATGTCGAGGGCTTCGCCGGTCAGTTCGTCCTGTACGGTCAGCAGCGCCCAGCCGAGCAGCATGGCCAGCCCGGCCCCGGCGGCCAGGCCGAGAAAGAGGGCGCGGCGACCCTGGCCGCTGTCGTCGTTGGCTTTCAGCCAGGCGTAGAGGATGCCGGCGATCAGGAAAGCCTCGAGGCTTTCCCGCCAGACCACGAAAAAGGCGTTACCCATGCTGAACTCCGTTGTGTTGTCTTGTTGGCTGATTTACTTGGCGACGATCCGGCCCTGGCCGGTTTCCGGGTGGAAGTCGTCGAAGAACTTGTAGGTGCCGGGTTTCATAGGGTAGAAAACCAGGTTGCGCGTGACGCCGGGGGCGAGCACCAGTTCCTTCTTCAATTCGAGGCTCTCGAATTCCGTGGCGCCCGGCCCCTCGTTTTTCACTTCCAGGCGAAAGCGGGTCAGGGCGGGAACTTCCAGCGTTTCCGGATAGAAACGTCCGTCCTTCATCGTCAGCTTGTACGTGGGCATGTCGTCGGCCAGCGCAGCGGTCGACGCGAGAAAAAGGGCAAAAACCACGGAATGGAGAGCGTGTTTCATCGTGTTTCCTTAATAGGCAATATTGGCGCGCAAGGCGAAGACCTTGACCGACTTGGCATCGGCGTTGCCGCCGCCGTTCGTCACGTACTGGAAGTCGGGCGAGATTTCGAATTGCGGCGACAGGCGGTAGCGGTAGTAGATTTCGGCGACTTTCTCGGCACCCTTGGGCGTGAAGCTGTAGGCCGGCAACAGGTTGTCGTTGTCGTAGTAGGCGGTCGCCGTGCTGTTGCGGTAAGCCTTGCCCGCTTGTAGCCAGGCGCCGGCGATGCCGATGGCGTCGGCGCCGCGACCCCAGTAGCTGCCCGAGAACTCGGCGCCGGCCGTGGCTGCCTGGTTGAACGGCAGCTCGCCATTGACCAGCTTGCCGTAACGGGCAAAGACCCGCATGCCGTCGCCGATGCGTTGGTCGATCGAGGCGCCGATACCGGTGTGCTTGCTGGTCGTGACGCCGTCGAAGTCGACGCCTTCCTTGCGGTTCCAGCCGTAGATGCGGTAATTGCCGCTCAGGCCGCCGAACAGCTTGAGCTCCTTCTCAGCCTGCACCATGACCAGCGGCGAGGTCAGGCTACGCTGGTAATTGGCACCCTTGTCGCCGGCTCCGAACAGGCCGATCGACAGGCGCCAGGGTTGGGTCTTGTCGACGTAGTTCAGGTAGGAAGCGACGAAACCGGGCTGGAAGCCGTTGGCATCGACGCCGACTTCGCCGGCGGCATCGAGCAGCGGGTTATGCACGAAGACGGAGTTGAGGAATTGCTTCGATTCGTCGCCGGCGGCGGCGTTCTGGTCGAAGAAGCCGAAGATGTCCATTTTGCCGAAGGTGAGTTCGAGCGTTTCCCGCGAATAGGGCTTGAAGCCGAGGAAGGGCAGCGGGATCGCTGCCTGGTACCAGGCCTGGCCGAGAATGGTCACCGAGTCGTCCGGGCTGGCGCCGGAAGCGCGGAAGGCCAGCGCATTCGGTGCGCTCGAGAAGAAGCCGAGATTGGAGAATGCGGCATTCAGGCCCAGGCCCTGGCCCATGCGCAGATGGGCGAACAGCTTGTGCTCGATATCGCCGATCGGGGCGAGCGGCAGTTCGACCGAGATGTCGGCGCGGTAGTTGAGCTGGCTGCTGCCGTTCTCGATGCCTTGCGGCAGGCCGCTCGCGTGCTGGCCGACCGTGGCGAGCGCGGCACTGACCTTGATGCCTTCGAGGCCTTCGGCGATCCTGGCCGCCTTCTTCATTTCCAGGGCGTCCTTTTCGACCGCCTTGAGGCGTACCGTCAGTTCCGGCTCGTACTGCGACAGGCGCGGGCTGTCGAGGCCCTTGGTGATTTCCTCGCTTTCACCTTCGAGGGTCTTGACCTTCTTTTCCAGCTCGGCATTGCGTGCTTCGAGCTTTTCCATGCGCTCGAGCAGTTTTTGCAGGGTCGCGCTATCGGGCGCGGCGAGGGCGGGCAGGGCCAGCCCTGCCGCGACCAGCGCGGCAGACAATTGGCTGAGTTTCATGCTTAGTACCCGCCTTTTTTGCCGATGCCGACGTAAGTGAATTCGTATTCGACTTCAAACGGCTTGAACCACGGACGCACGCCGGTGGCGCGGTCGGTGTGGCGGCCGAAGTGGGCGTGCGGGTTGGCCGACGGCGGCAGGATGGTGTACTTCACCTTGTACTTGCCCGGACCGGCGAGCTTGACGTTGTCGCCGTAGTGCGGACCGTCGTTGGCGACCATCGGCATGAAGTCGCCGGCTACCTTGTAGTCGCCGCCGATCTTGGAGACTTCGAACTTGACCATCAGGTAAGGCATCCAGGCGCCTTCCTCGAAGCCGTTCGGGTTGTTGGCCAGGGCGTGGATGTCGGCTTCGAGGTGGATGTCGGAGTCGGTCGCCTTCTTCATCATCCCTTCCGGTTCCATTTCGACCGGTTGCAGATAGACGGCAGCGATTTCCATGCCGGCGCGCTGTTGCGGCACGCCGATCGGGTATTCGAGGGCGAGCGCCGGGGTGGCCAGGGCAGCGGACAGCAGCAGGGCAGAGAGGATGTGTTTCGGGGACAGCATGGCAGGACTCCTGAGTGTCTCTGGCTGGCTGACCATGAAGCTGGCTTCCCGGGGGGGCTGGCTGGCGTTCTGGCTGGCTGGCTTGAGGGATGGTTTGAAATTGCGAAAAAGTAGAACGGGTTTCTGGTGCTATTCGTTTCCGGGCTGCGTGACAAAGCCGATCTTGGTCAGGCCGGCGCGTCTGGCGGCACTCATGGTTTCGGCAACCGACTCGTAACGGGTCGCCTTGTCGGCCTTGAGATGCATTTCGACATTGGTGTCGCGGGCGACGGCCTCACGGAACTTCTGTTCGAGCGTCGACCGGTCGACCGCTTCGGAACCGACAAAAACGGCGTTCTCGGCATTGATCGCTACCTGCAGCGTCAGCGGTTTTTCCGGCGTCGGCATGCTCGAGGCGCGCGGCAATTCGACCTTGACCGAATGCGTCATCAGCGGCGCGGTGATGATGAAGATGATGAGCAGGACGAGCATGACGTCGACCAGCGGCGTCATGTTGATCTCCGCCGTCGGCGCCTGGTGGTTCTGCGCGTTGAAGCTGCCCATGGCCATGATTACGCGACCTCGGCGGCGGCGCGGGCGCGCATCGGGTGGATCTGGGCGCTGTTGGCGACGAAGGGCTTGCCGACCGTGAAGAAGGCATGCAGGTCGTGCGCGAAAGCATCGAGGTCGGCCAGGATGACGCGGTTGGCGCGGGCAAAGGCGTTGTAGGCAAAGACGGCGGGCAGCGCGACGGCGAGGCCGGCGGCGGTCATGATCAGCGCTTCGCCGACCGGGCCGGCGACCTTTTCCAGGGCCGCCTGGCCGGACAGGCCGATCGCGACCAACGCGTGGTAAATGCCCCATACCGTACCGAACAGCCCGACGAAAGGTGCCGTGGCGCCGGTCGTGGCAAGCAGGGTCAGACCGTTTTCCATGCTCGCCTGGGTGCTCGACAGTTGCTGGCGAAGGGCGCGTTCCATCTGTTCGGCCGGGTCGAAGCGCGAGGCGAGGCGGCCGGTGACCGCTTCGCATTCGTGGTTGCAGCAATTGGCCTGTTCGGCGAGCTGGGCGTAGGGGCTCTCGCTACCGGCTTCTCGCAGGCGCTCGATGCCTTCGGCAAAGCTGGTCGCGGTCCAGAACTTGCCGACGGCCTGGGCGGCGCGGCGCACCGTCCACCAGTCCCAGGCTTTGGCCAGGATCAGGTACCAGCTGGCAATCGACATCAGGGCGAGAATGATCGCAACGCTGTGCGAGATGAGGTCGCCGCTCGCCCACAGGTGAGCGAAGCCAAAGGCGTTGGCGGCGGTGTCAGGGAGGGTTTCCTGCATGTTATTGCTCCAATTTGAAAATAATGGGGACCAGGACCCAGCTCTGAATGGCGGTATCGCCACGCTTGGCCGGTATGAATTTCCAGTTGCGCACGGTCTTCTGGGCTGCTTCGTCGAGGCGCGGGCTGCCCGATGAGGTCTTGATCTCGACACTGTCGGCGCTACCCTGCGGATTGACCGAGACGCGCAGGATGACCTTGCCTTCCTCACCCATGCGACGAGCCAGTGCCGGGTAGGGAGGGGCCGGATTTTTCAGGTAGTCGGCGTCGAAGCGGGCTGCACTGCTTGCTTCGGCAGCAGGGGCTGCGGCTGCTGCGGGGCGTGCTTCGGCTGGCGCAGCGGCGGGAGCACTGGCGAGCGGGATCGTGCTGTTTGTTGTCTCGATGCTTGGCGTTGGTGTTCTGGGTGCCGGTGTTGCTGCTGCCTGTTGTTTGGCTGGCTGCGGTTTGGCCATCGGCAGCGGCTTTGCGACCGGCGTCTTTTCCGCTTCCGGTGCCGGCAACATGTCGACCACCATCGGCATTTCCATGATCTGCGGCACGATCGTCTTGGCCGCCAGAATCAGCAAAAAGATGCCGGCATGCAGGCCGACGACGATGCCAAGCAGGCTGCTGCGCTGAAAGGAAGAAGGGCGGGATAAGACGTAACTCATGGCGTTTTTCAGGTTGAGCCAGTCGCCTTTCGGGAAAAAACCCTTGGCTCGCTGGCATTGGGCTTGCTGGCTGCGGGAAGGAGAGGCTTACAACGGAGAGGCTTATTTGGTCAGGATCAACTTGTTTTCGCGAGTCACCCGCAGCAGGTAGCGCTGCCCGGCATGCTCGATTTCGACCGTGTTGTTGCCGCGCAGGATCTGCTCGCTTTCGAGGCGTGGGCGGGCGTCGTTGCTTTCGGCCTGGGGCGGGGAGAGTGGAGTCTTGGGCTGGGTGTTCATCGTGGTTCCGAATGCAAACGAGAATGGATCTTATTATTCTGTAATTGAGAATCAATGTCAACAACTTGTCCATGATCCCGGTGTGGTTTTGTGGCTTTGTGGCTTTAGCGCAGCGTGATCGATTCAGTGGGTGTGCAGGCGGCGCTGACGATGCGCCCGAAGCTGGCCAGGCCGGGCTCCTGGAGAAAAACGCATTGCGTTCCGTTTTCTCGACATTCTTCGCGCAACTGTCCGTAGCGCAGGCCGCTGGTATTGCCGGCCTGGCAGACGACGAGATCGGCGAGTGCCAGATCGGCGGCGATGCCCTGCAGGTTTTCAAGCTGTTCGGCTTGGTGTTGCAGAAAGCGACCGCCGCGGCCTTCGACGATTCGCCGGTAGGCATCGACTGCGCTGCGCTGTCCGCCGATGCAGAGAACGCATTTGCCGGCCAGGGGGGCTCCTTCAGTATCTGCGGCAGGCTCCACTGTCTGGCCCGGCTGGCAAGGGAGTTGTCGTTGGGTGCTCAGATAGCGCCGTTGCCAGTGCTCGGCCGCTGATTCCTGTTCGGCCAGACGCGCGCACAAGGCGCTGGCCCGGGCTTCGGCGTCGGTGGCGCGACGGGCCAGCGACTGCCGTTCCCTGAGATCGGGCAGGTCTTGTTGCAGGGTGTGCAACTGCCCGGCCAGTCTGGCTGCTGCTGTTTCATGGCCGGCCAGTTCCGCGCGCAATTCTGCGACGCGTTGGGCGAGTCGGCTGGTTTCGCGCGATTTTTCGGCCCGTTGTGCCTCTGTCTCGGCTTGGGCGGTGCGCAATTGCCGGCGCAGTTGTGCGTTGTCGCGCAACAGGGCGTTCAGGGTCAGTATTTCGGTCGGCAATCCGCTCCGGTCGACCTCTCTTGAAGAGGTTTTTTGCCGCGGCGGTTGGCGTGGTTTCTCGGAGGGCGCAGTGTCGCCTGCGGCAAGCGTAATCTGGGTGGGGCTGGCAACTTCGGGCATGTTGGCTCCTGGCGAGAAAGTCGCTGGCTGGCCGGGCTCCCGGTTGGCTGGCTGTTACGGATGAGGTCGCTTATTGCTGGCCAGGGACTCTGGCTTCGTCGCGCTCGCGATAAAGGCGTTCGCATTCGGCATGGGCTGCGCAGATGGTTTTTTCAAGAAACCAGACGCGCTGTGCCGTTGTGTTCAAGTAATCGTTGGCTTCGCTGAGTTCGAGCAGTTTGCGCCCCAGTTCAATGATGACCTGGCCGGATTCGAAGGCTTCCAGGCGTTTGTTCTGGTAGGCGTTGAGCTCGGCGAGCCGGTTGATTTCGTTGAGTTGAGCGACAATCTGGCGAGCCGCCAGGCTGGCATTGCGACGCTGGCTGCGCCGGGCGTGGCGCAGGGCGAGTCGAAGGGATTCGTTGTCTGACTCAAGGTGCTGCAAATACTGGCGGTCGGCCGCTGTCAGGTAGCTCAGGTCGGTCTGGGGGCCGGCCTGGTCGCGTTCAAGCAGGGCGCGGTTTTTAAGCGGTGCAAGCATGAGAACCTCTCTTTTCTGGCTCGGGCGGTGGTGGGTGTGAGATGCTGGTTGGTAAAAACCGAGACGGCGGTTGGCGGGTCATTCATGGATGAAGTGCCGGTCGCGCAGCTCATTTAAGTTGTTGATAACGATTCTCATCATAGGCGCGTTGTTTTTTGATGTAAACAAGAATTATTGTTATTGATGCGAATTGGGTTTTCTTGAGTTGCTGGCAGGCCGGGCCTGTTCGCGTAGACAACAAAAAAGCCACGGCATGGGCCGTGGCTTTTTAATGGGGCGTTTGTGGATCAGTAGGCGCCGGGTTTTTTCTTGAACTTGCTGCGGTCACCGTCGAACTTGCGCTCACCGTCGAACTTGCGTTCGCCGCTGAAGCCGCCATCCGTACGCCCTTCATCCTGGCGCAGATTGATCGGCACGCCGCGCACGCGGGTGCGCTTCAATGCGTTGGATGCTTCGGCGGGCATGCCGGCCGGCAGTTCAACGGTGCTCGACTCGTCGTACAGTGCGATGCGGCCGATGAAGCGGCTTTCGATACCGGCTTCGTTGGCGATGGCGCCGACGATGTCCTTGACCTGGACGCCATGGTCGCGACCCACATCGATGCGGTAACGCACCATGTCGCCGCTCGGTGCCGAGCGGGCCGGGCGTTCTTCGCGGCGCGGGCGCTCGCCGCGATCCTCGAAGCGTGGCTTGTCGCCACGGTCTTCAAAGCGCGGACGGTCACCTTGCGGACGCGGCGCACGGTCGCGCTCGCCAAAGCTGCCCGGGCGCGGACGGCTGTCACGGCTGTCGAAGGAAGGGGCCGGGGCCGGACGCGGATCTTCACCAGCGATCTGCAAGGGCTTGCCTTCCTGGGCCATCATGGCCAGTGCGGCAGCAACTTCTTCGGCGCCGACATTCTGCTCTTCGGCGATCTGCGAGACGATGTTGGCGAAGAAATCGAGGCCTTCGGCGTTGAGCACTTCAACGACCTTTTGCTTGAAGTCGGTAACGCGCTTGTTGGTGACATCGGCGCGGCTCGGCAACGTCAGCGGTGCGATCGGCGAACGGGTGGCGCGCTCGATCGTGCGCAGCATGCGGATTTCACGCGGGGCGACGAACAGGATGGCGTTGCCGGTGCGGCCGGCACGGCCGGTACGGCCAATGCGGTGCACATAGGCTTCGGTGTCGTACGGGATGTCGTAGTTCACGACGTGGCTGACGCGCGGCACGTCGATGCCGCGGGCGGCAACGTCGGTAGCGATGACGATGTCCAGGGCGCCGGACTTCAATTGCTCGATGACGCGTTCGCGCATCTGCTGGTTGAGGTCGCCGTTCAGGGCGGCAGCGGCATAACCGCGGGCGGAGAGCTTGTCAGCCAGTTCGACGGTGGCCGTCTTGGTGCGCACGAAGATGATGGCGGCGTCGAAGTCTTCTTCAACTTCGAGGATGCGGGTCAGGGCATCCAGCTTGTGCATGCCGGAAACCTGCCAGTACACCTGACGGATGGCGGCGACGGTGGCAGTGGCCGACTTGATCTTGATTTCGCGCGGTTCGACCAGGTATTTCTGGGCAACGCGGCGAATCTGTTCCGGCATGGTGGCCGAGAACAGTGCAGTCTGGTGCTTTTCCGGGGTGCGTTCGAGAATCCATTCGACGTCGTCGATGAAGCCCATGCGCAGCATTTCGTCGGCTTCGTCGAGAACCATGGTCTTCAGGTTGTCGAGGTTGAGCGTCTTGCGCTCGAGGTGGTCCATGACGCGACCCGGCGTGCCGACGATGACGTGGGCGCCGCGCGACAGTTGCTTGAGCTGGATGGTGTAGCTTTGACCACCGTAGATCGGCAGGACGTGGAAGCCGGGCAGGTTCTTGGCGTAGCTTTGCAGCGCCTCGGCAACCTGGATGGCCAGTTCGCGCGTCGGCGTCAGGATCAGGGCTTGCGGCTTCATCAACTTGACGTCGATCTGTTCCATCAGCGGCAGGGCGAAGGCAGCGGTCTTGCCGGTGCCGGTCTGGGCCATGCCGATCAGGTCGTGACCTTCGAGCAGGATGGGGATGCACTGGGCCTGGATGGGCGACGGGGTTTCGTAGCCGATTTCGATCAGTGTCTGGAGTAGCGTGGGGCTTAAGCCGAGATCGGCAAAGCTTTCAGCGGGTGATGTCATGCTGTTTCCTTTCGACGCCGCTGCTTGCTTTTATTGGCTTGCGGCGTGTATGCCCGATGGTCGGGCGGCCTGAGTTCCCCTGACGCAGCTATGCCTAGGGGGCGATTCAATGGTGCGACCTGTAAGTGAACTGCAAACGAGGGATGAAGCTGTAGCTGCTCGGGGGCCCTGCGGGCAATGGATCAACGCATTGATATTATTAGTTTACTCTATTTTTGCCCGCTCGGAAATGGCTAGTTTCCATAGTCGACCGCTAATTGCCTATTTGAGCGCTTCGGCGCATCATTTCGGGCAACATAAAAATAACTTTCCGGCGATTTCGTTGCCGCAGGGAAGAACCGAGGGAAAAGCACCATTTTTGCAATTGCAAGGAAGTTGACCGTTGCTGGAGGCTTTCGGCCGGTGTCACTGCGGTGGCGCTTGTGGGTGCTTGCCTTCTTGCCCCTGCTGGCGGTGCCGGTGCTGGGGGGTATCCTGCTGGTGTTCGGCAATGCCTATTTCGATCGCTTTCTGACCCACAAGGTAGTCGGGGATCTGGCGATGGCGCACAGTCTTCTTGAGCACGTCGAGGTCGATGCGCTGACCATGACGCGCAGTCTGGCTGACTCGCGAAGGATGCGGCGTCTGGTGCGGGCCGAGGCGACCGATGTCGGGCTGGACGAAGTGCTGGCTTCGCGCCAGGAAAATGTCGGTTTCGATTTTCTTGCCATTCTTGATACCCAGGGCAAGGTACTTGCTGCCGGTGATGGTTCCGCGGCCGGCAAGCCCTATGCCAATCTCAGTGTCTTGCGTCATGTCGAGCGCGAGGGCTCGGCTGATGTGGGCCTGGAGGTTCTGTCGGCCGAGCAGCTTGCCATGCTTTCTGCCGATTTGCCGGGCCGGGCGCATCTCGATTTGCTGGCGACGCCGATGGCGGCGCCAAGTGAGCGCAAGGATGAAGCGCGCGGTGTGGTGCTGGTCGCTGCAGCGCCGATGCGTGACGAGTCCGGGAAAATCATTGCGACCGTGGTTGGCGGCAGGTTGTTGAACCGCAGCGAAACATTCGTCGATGAATTGACCGAAACGATTACGGCGGGTGGCTTGCGCCAGCTCGGGGTGCGTGGCACGGTGACGCTGTTCCTGGGCGATGTCCGGATTTCGACCAGTGTGCGCCAAGCGAATGGCGAACGCGCGGTTGGAACCCGTGTCTCGCAGCAGGTCAAGGAGGCCGTCTTTGATCGGGGCGAAACCTGGGTGCAGCGGGCTTTCGTGGTCGATCACTGGGCGCTCACCGCGTACGAGCCGCTCCTCGATTTTTCCGGCCAGCGGGTCGGGATGCTTTATGTCGGCATTCCGGATGCGCCTTTTGAGTCGTTCCGCTGGTGGGCGTTGGGCATCCTGCTGACTTCCCTGATTGTCGTCTCGGCTTTGGCGACCTGGATTTCATGGCGTCTGGCGCGCAGTGTCCTGAATCCGCTTGGACGGATCGAACAGGCCATGCGCGCCGTCGGTGCCGGCAATGCCGATGCACGGATCGGCCTGTTGCCGGGTGACGATGAATTGGCGCGGCTTGCCCAGCTTTTCGACAGCCTGCTCGATACGATAGGCGAGCAGACCGCGGCGCTGCGTCACTGGGCCGAAGATCTCGATCAGAAGGTTGGGCAACGCACCCGCGATCTGGCGGATGCCAACGATGCGCTGGCGTTGGCGCGCGACGTCGCCGAGCAGGCCAGTCGTTCGAAAAGCGCCTTTCTCGCCAACATGAGTCACGAGATCCGGACGCCGATGAATGCCATCGTCGGGTTGACCCATCTGTTGCAGAAAGAGTTGACTGATGCCGCCCAGGTCGAGCGTTTGCGCAAGATCAGCGATGCCGCTCATCATCTGCTGTCGGTAATCAACGATATTCTCGATATTTCCAAGATCGAGGCCGGCCATCTGCATCTTGAATACAGCAGCTTCGAGATGCAAAAGGTGTTTGCGTCGGTTGCCGGCATGGTGGTCGAGCGCGCCAGCGCCAAGGGGCTGGAACTGGTCTGTGATCTGGCGCCTGCGCTGGCGGGCGTATTTCAGGGAGACCAGTTGCGTCTGGGGCAGATCCTGATCAATTTTGCCGGCAATGCCGTGAAGTTCACCGAGCGTGGTTCGATTGTCCTGCGAGGCGACGTGGTCGAAGAGATTGGCGATCAGGTCCTGGCTCGCTTCGAGGTGCGCGATACCGGCATCGGGATCGATCCTGCTGCCATCCCGCGCCTTTTTTCCGCCTTCGAGCAGGCCGACAGTTCGACCACGCGCAAGTACGGCGGTACCGGCCTGGGGCTGGCGATCAGTCGGCGTCTGGTGGCCATGATGGGCGGGGAGATCGGCGTCGACAGCACGCCTGGCAAGGGCTGCGTGTTCTGGTTTACCGCCCGGCTCGGGCATGCCGCCGACGGGCAGGTGGTGCAATTGCCGCTGGCTTCACTGGCCGGCAAGCGGGTGCTGGTGGTCGATGATCATGCCGAGGCGCGTCAGGTGTTGAGCGACTTGCTGCAGCGGATGGCGTTGCGGGTTGCCCAGGCGGACGGCGGTGAGCAGGCTTTGCTGATGATCGACGAAGCGGATCGCTCGGGTGATCCGTTTTTCACCGTGCTTTTCGACTGGCGCATGCCCGGCATGGATGGCATTGCTGCGGCGCAGGCGCTCGCCCGCCTGCCGCTGCGCCATCGTCCGGCGCATCTGCTGGTGACCGCCTACGACAACCAGCTCGATGGTGAGCGCTGGAAGGAGGCCGGTTTCCAGGCTGTGCTTGCCAAACCGGTTTCGGCTAGCGTGCTTTACGAGAGCCTGCGCCATCTTGCCGGGAGCGGCTTGTCACCGCATGCCTGCGAGGAGGGTGAGGTCGAGCGACGCTTGGTCGCCGGGCACGCCGGCCAGCGCGTGCTGGTGGTTGAGGACAACGAAATCAATCGCGAGGTGGCGATCGAGTTGCTGGCGAGTGTCAATCTGGCGTTTGAGGTTGCGGCCGATGGCGCCCAGGCGGTCGACATCGTCCAGAAGCAACATTTCGACCTGATCCTGATGGATATGCAGATGCCGGTGATGGACGGTCTGGAAGCAACGCGGCGCATTCGCCTGCTGCCCGGCTATGCGTCGGTGCCTATCCTGGCGCTGACTGCCAATGCCTTCGGTGAGGATGTCGAAGTCTGTTTCGCGGCGGGCATGAATGCGCACGTCGCCAAGCCGGTCAATCCGGATCTGCTGTTTGCCGCGCTGCTGCAGTGGCTGCCGCCGCGTTAAGGGCGGGCGGCGAGTAGTGCGCTCAATTCTTCTGAACTGAAGCCGGCGGCGAGGCGTGCCGCTTCGTTGAGCGGTGCCTGTGGCCAGGGCGCTTCCAGATCGGTCAACAGTTGCCGATAGGTGATTTCCGGTTCGAGGCCGCGTTCCTGGCAAAGATGGCGGAACCACTGGTCGCCGAGGCCGACGTGGCCGATTTCGTCGCGCAGGATGGTGTCGAGCAGGCGGGCCGATGTCTCGTCGCCGGCCGCTTCCAGCTTGCGCTGGATGGGCGGTGTCGCATCCAGGCCGCGCGCCTCGAGCAGGCGCGGCACCAGCGCCATGCGGGCGAGGACGTCGCCGGTGGTCTTTTCGGCCATGTGCCAGAGCCCGGCGTGTGCCGGAAAGTCGCCGTAGTCATGGCCGAGTTCGCGCAGGCGCTGGCGCAGCAGATTGAAATGCCCGGCTTCTTCGGCGGCGACGCCGATCCAGTCGGCGTAATACTGCTGCGGCAGGCCGCGGAAGCGGGCGGCATGATCGAGCGCCAGATTGATCGCCGTGAATTCGATATGCACGATGGCGTGCAGCAGGCGGGCGCGGCCTTCCGGGCTTTTCGTGTTGCGCTGCGGGGCGCGCAGCGGCGGCACCAGTTCCGGCCGGGCCGGTCGGCCGCAAGTGAGTTCGACCGGGCCGGCATCCTGCCAGTCGAGGCGGCCGGCCTGCCAGTCGGCGGCGAGCTGTACGGTCAACGCGATTTTTTCGTCGATTTCCGTCGCGGCCAGCGCCGTGGCCAGCGCGGCATACAAGGAAGTGCTCATGGTGCCGGGTTGGTGTAGCGCAGGTGGATGGCGTCGATTTCGGCGAGCAGTTCGGCGGAAATGGGCGTCTGCGTCGCCGGCAGGGTTTCCTTCAACTGCTCCAGCGACGAGGCGCCGATGATGGTGCTGGCGACGAACCAGCGCGAGCGCACGAAGCCGAGCGCCAGCTGCGTCGGCGTCAGGCCGTGGCGATGGGCCAGTTCGGCGTAGGCGGTGACGGCAGGGATGACGTTCGGCTTGGTGTAGCGCTGGCCAAAAGCCGGCCATTGCGTGAGTCGACCGCTGGCTGCCGGATTGTCCAGGTATTTGCCGCTCAGATGGCCGAAGGCGAGTGGCGAATAGGCGAGCAGGCCGACCTGTTCGCGGTGGCAAACCTCGGTCAGGCCGGTTTCGAAGACGCGGTTCATCAAGTGGTAGGCGTTTTGCGTCGCGACGATGTGCGGCAGGCCGAGTTCGTCGGCGAGCCGGGTGAATTGCATGATGCCCCACGGATGTTCGTTGGAAACGCCGATCTGGCGGATCTTGCCTTCGCGGACCAGTTCGCCGAGCGCTTCGAGCTGTTCGCGGATCGGCGTGGCGCCGCGTTCGCCGGCCGGGTCGAACTGCCACTGGCCGAACATTGGCTGGTTGCGCTCCGGCCAGTGCAGTTGGTAGAGGTCGATGTAATCGGTCTGCAGGCGGCGCAGCGAGCCTTCGATGGCGGCGCGGATGTTGGCGCGGTCGAGGGCGAGCGGACCGTTGCGGATCCAGCTCATGCTGCGCGCCGGGCCGGCCACCTTGGTGGCGACGATCACTTTGTCGCGCGGCTGCCGGGCCAGCCAGCGGCCGACGATTTCTTCCGAGGCGCCACTGGTTTCCGGGCGGGCCGGCACGGCATACATTTCGGCGGTATCAATGAAATTGACGCCGGCGGCCAGCGCGTAGTCGAGCTGGGCGTGCGCATCGGCCTCGCTGGTCTGCTCGCCGAAGGTCATCGTGCCGAGGCAGACGTCGGGAACGTGCAGGTCGCTGCGGCCGAGGGGGCGGGTGGTAAACGGGGGCATGATCATTCTCCGGAAAATGGCACGAAAATCAGGGTTGACCGCAGAGCACGCCGTAGATCAGGACATGGCGCTGCAAAACCGGGTCGTAGCTGGCCGGAACGATGGCCAGATGATGCTCGACGTGGTTCGGGCAGTTGGCGAGTACCCAGGCGGTGGCCGCAGCGTGGGCGGTGGCGAAACTGGTGAACAGCGCCTGCAATTCGGGATTGCGTACGGGCAGGAAATGGCCGCTGGCGCGGTCGAGCAGGGTGTCGGTGTCGAGGCGCTGCACGGCGTAACCGTCGGCTGGTCGCGGCAGCGGTAGCGCCGAGAGTTCGAAGTGGTCGCCGAAGGCATCGGCAGGCAGTGTGTTGCAAATCATGCCGCATTTTAGCGGCAAGCCTGCTGCAAATGCGCTGTTGCCCTCGGGTTGGCTGGTGCCGCGTGCTAGAATGCCGGCCTGTAATAATTACTTAACAGGACTGTCATGTTCGGACGGCTGATGCCCAAAGAGGGCAAGTATTTCGATCTATTCAATGCCCATGCGGATCTGATCGTGCAGGGCGGCAAGGCACTTTCCGGTCTGATCGACGCTCTGGTTGAAGTGCCGGAACAAGCAGGAAAGCACGCTGAAGACATCGACAGCATCGAGCGTCAGGCCGATGAAATCACGCACAGCACGCTGGCCCAGCTGCATACTTCGTTCATCACCCCGTTTGATCGCGACGAGATTCACCAGCTGATCAATGGCATGGATGACATTCTCGACATCATCCAGGACGTCGCCGAGTCGGTTTCCCTGTATGACGTACATAGCGTTCCGCCCGAGGCGCGTCTGCTGGCCGGTGTGACCGAGCAGTGCTGCAGCCGTGTGCAGGCGGTCGTCAAACTGCTGCACAGCATGGACAACGCGCCGGAAATCCTGCGTATCTGTCACGAAATCGACCATCTTGAGTCGGACGCCGACCGCATGCTGCGCGAGGCCATGTCCAAGCTCTTCCGCGAGGAGCCGGATGTGCGTCAGGTTGTCAAGCTCAAGGAAATCTACGAAATCCTTGAATCGGTCAGTGATCGTTGCAAGGACGTTGCCGGCACGATTGAGGCCATCGTTCTCGAAAACTCCTGAGCGGACAGTCCGGTATGGATACCGTACAAATCAGTTTCGGGGTCGTCGTCACGCTGGTTATCGTGGCGCTGTTGTTCGATTTCATGAACGGCTTTCACGATGCGGCGAACTCGATCGCAACCATCGTTTCGACGCGCGTCCTCAAGCCGCACCAGGCCGTGATCTGGGCCGCGGCCTTCAATTTTCTCGCTTATTTCCTGTTCGAACTGAAGGTGGCCGGCACGATCGGCAAAGGCACCATTGATCCGAGCATCGTCGACCACTACATCATTTTCGGGGCGCTGGTCGGCGCCATCATCTGGAACGTCATCACCTGGTATTACGGCATTCCTTCGTCCTCCTCGCATGCCCTGGTCGGCGGCCTGGTTGGCGCGGCGATCGCCAAGGCCGGGATCGGCGGCCTGATCTCTTCCGGCGTGCTGAAAATCATCGCCTTCATTTTCATCGCGCCGCTGCTTGGCTTCCTGATCGGCGGGGCGTTGATGGTGATCGTCTCGTGGATTTGCCGCGACATGGCACCACGCAAGGTGGACAAGCATTTTCGTCGCTTCCAGCTGCTTTCGGCCGCGGCGTACAGCCTGGGGCATGGTGGCAACGATGCCCAGAAGACGATCGGCATCATCTGGATGTTGCTGATCGCTGCCGGCATGTCGACTTCGCAAGACCATATTCCGAGCTGGGTCGTCTTCTCGTGCTATTCGGCGATGGGCCTGGGCACCATGTTCGGTGGCTGGCGCATCGTCAAGACCATGGGCAATCGCATCACCAAGCTCAATCAGCCACGCGGCTTCTGTGCCAACAGCGGTGGTGCCATTACCTTGTTCATGGCGACGGCACTGGGTGTGCCGGTGTCGACGACGCACACGATTACCGGCGCGATCGCTGGTGTCGGCTCGACCCGTGGTGCGCGGCGGGTGCGCTGGGGTGTGGCCGGCGGCATTGTCTGGGCCTGGATCCTGACCATTCCGTGCAGTGCCGCCATGGCAGCCATCGCCTGGTATCTTGGTCGCCTGATTCTCTGACTTGAAAGCGCTTGCCTACCTGTTGTTGCTGGTAGTCCTGGCTGGCTTGGTCTGGCAATTTCCCTTCCTGTGGGAAATTGCCGTTGCCGGTGCGATCGGTGGGGTTTACTGGATTTTTTTCCGGATTCCGCCGGCAAATGACAGTGTCGGCGATTAAGCCGGAATATCCGGTACCAGAATTCCCTCAAGCAGTATGATCCGGTCCTTCAAGGCCAGTTTGCGTTTTTTCAGGCGACGGATCAGCAGGTCGTCAGGTGGCGGATTCGCGATCAGATGGACGATCACCAAGTCCAGATCGCGATGTTCGATCTGTAGTTCGTGCAACTGGGTGCGAATGCTGCAAAACTCTTCGTCACTCAGCGGTTGATTCGACATGCGGATGTCTCCTGGCGGCATACTATGTTTTGCTAGAATAACCCGAAGAACACACGAGAGGAGAGAGGAATGCAACAACTGGTCATCGTTTCGTTTGGCAAGGACAATCAGTACGACTTCAAGGTCAATGGCGCGGCAGCAGCGGTGGATGATGCGCGCAAATGGTTCGACCACGAGTTCACCGCACTCGAATGTGACGTGGCGACGCCGACCGGCAAGATCCTTGCCGTGGACCGCATTCTCAGTGTCGCGAAATACGCCGGCGAAGGGCGCTTCCGTGATCGCGGCACCTGGGCCGAGCAGTTTGCCCGTTATACCGCTGCCATTCTCGGGCGCGACCTGATTCGCGTCGATGTCGAGCATTACAGCATCGGTTATTGATGAACAAGGCGTTTGTCCGGGAAAGCGATGGCGACGATGACGAGGAATTGCTCTCCCCCTCGTTGAAATTGCCGGCCGGGACGCGCAATTACATTTCGCCGGCCGGGCATCAGCGCCAGAAGGATGAACTGGAGCACCTGGTCAAGCGCGAGCGGCCGCATGTCGTCGAGGTTGTTGCCTGGGCTGCATCGAACGGCGATCGTTCGGAAAACGGTGACTACATCTATGGCAAGCGGCGGCTGCGCGAGATCGACCGGCGCATCCGTTTCCTGACCAAGCGCCTGGAAAATGCCGAAGTCGTCGACCCGCTGCGCCAGGGCGACAACGACCAGATTTTCTTCGGGGCGCGCGTTACCGTGGCCGATGCCGACGGTGTCGAAAACACCTACACCATCGTTGGCGTGGACGAGATGGATGTCGCGAGCGGCCGGATCAGCTGGATCTCGCCGCTGGCGCGGGCGCTGATCAAGGCGCGCGCGGGTGACAGCGTGCGCTTCCAGAGTCCGCTCGGGGTACGGGAACTCGATATCATCGAAGTGGTTTATGAAACGATCACCTGATTGGCCGGTCGTATGACCTACATTCCTTCACAGGACTTTACGTCGATCTGACGCAGCGCCGCCGACCGCGGGTTTACAATCGACGACAGTGATTTTTTCAGTACAGGGCATTTGATGAGCGGGCAACTTACACTGATTGCGGCAATTCGTACCGGCCGGCTGAGCAAGGTCAAGGCTGCGCTCGATGCCGGCGCCGGCGTCGAACTGCATGACGGCCAGGGCGATCCCGGCCTGCCGATGGGCATCGCCTGTTTCATGGGCTTGCCCGAGATCGTGCGTGAGCTGGCCGCGCGCGGCGCCAAGGTCAGTCTGGACGACAACGCCCTGCCGACTTCGCCGCTCAACATGGCGATCCGCGGCAAACGCACGGAAGTCGTGCGTACCCTGCTCGAACTCGGCGCCGAATTGCCGACTGGCATGGAGTGCGGTCTGAGCGAGCAGGAAATCATCCTGGCGCAATGGGTGGCGCAGCGCGCCGGTCTGCGCGCCGCACCGGCTGATCACAGCGCCGAGCATCCGGTGGTCGAGGAAATCGAAATGCTGCGCTGTGTCGGCACCGACACCATGGTGCTCGAGGCCGACGCCCTGCGCGCCGCGCAAGACATGCGCTGAGCGGTCGACGCCCGTTTTCGGCGTTTTTTCGTCGGCCTCTTGAATTCCCGGTAGCAGCCCCCATCTCCCGCTCACCTATTTGGTTTGATTGGGAGTTCAAGCATGTCCGAGTCCGCAACTGCAAATCGCGAAACCCTGGGATTCCAGGCTGAAGTAAAACAACTGCTGCAACTGATGATCCACTCCTTGTACAGCAACAAGGAGATTTTCCTGCGCGAGCTGGTGTCCAACGCCTCCGACGCCTGCGACAAGCTGCGCTTCGAAGCGCTCAACAACAGCGCCCTGTATGGCGACGACAGCGATCTGAAGATCCGCGTCTCCTTCGACAAGGCCGCGCGCACCATTACCATTTCCGACAACGGCATCGGCCTCTCGCGCGATGAGGCGGTCGCCCACCTCGGCACCATCGCCAAGTCCGGCACCAAGGAATTCTTCACGGCGCTGACCGGCGACCAGGCCAAGGATGCGCACCTGATCGGCCAGTTCGGCGTCGGCTTCTATTCTTCCTTCATCATCGCCGACAAGGTCACCGTGGTTTCGCGCCGCGCCGGCCTCGAAGCCAACCAGGCCGTGTGCTGGGAATCGGGCGGCGAGGGCGATTACACCGTCGAGATGGTCGAAAAGGCGACGCGCGGCACTGACGTCACGCTGCACCTGCGCGAAGGCGAGGACGAATTCCTTGGCGGCTGGAAGCTAAAATCCATCATCCGCAAATACTCCGACCACATCACCCTGCCCATCGTCATGGAAAAGGAAGAGTGGAACCAGGAAAAGGGCGAGCAGGTCGCGACCGGCGAAGATGAAACCGTCAACCAGGCGAATGCGCTGTGGGTGCGCGGCAAGTCCGACATCACCGACGAGCAGTACAAGGAGTTCTACAAGCACGTCGCGCATGATTTCGAGGATCCGCTGGCCTGGACCCACGCCCGCGTCGAAGGCAAGCAGGAATACACGCAACTGCTCTACATTCCGGCGCGCGCCCCGTTCGACCTGTGGGACCGCAACGCCCGCCACGGCATCAAGCTCTACGTGCGCCGCGTCTTCATCATGGACGATGCCGAACAGCTGATGCCGCTGTACATGCGTTTCGTGCGCGGTATCGTCGATTCGGCCGACCTGCCGCTCAACGTCTCGCGCGAAATCCTGCAGCAGAGCAAGGACATCGATGGCATCCGCAGCGGCTGCACGCGCAAGGTGCTCGGTATGCTCGAGGATCTCGCCGAGAACGACAAGGAAAAATACGCCACCTTCTGGGGTGCCTTCGGCAACGTGCTCAAGGAAGGCGTCGGCGAAGACCACGCCAACAAGGAAAAGATCGCCGGGTTGATCCGGTTTGCCTCAACGCATGCCGATACCGCCGAGCAGACCGTCTCGCTGGCCGATTACATCGGCCGCATGAAGGAAGGCCAGGAGAAGATCTACTACGTCACGGCCGATACCTTCAATGCCGCCAAGAACAGCCCGCATCTCGAAATCTTCCGCAAGAAGGGCATCGAAGTGCTGCTGCTGTCGGATCGCGTCGACGAATGGGTGGTCGGCCACCTGACCGAGTTCGACGGCAAGGCTTTGCAGTCGGTCGCCAAGGGTGGCCTCGATCTCGGCCAGCTGGATGACGAGGAAGAGAAGAAGGAAGCCGAAAAGGCCGCCGACGAGTACAAGGAGCTGATCGAGAAGGTCAAGGCCTCGCTCGGCGACAAGGTCAAGGACGTGCGCGTCACGCACCGCCTGACCGATTCGCCGTCCTGCCTGGTCGCCGACGAGCACGATCCGTCCGGCAACCTGGCCCGCCTGATGAAGGCGGCCGGGCAGCAGATGCCGAATGCCAAGCCGATTCTCGAAATCAATCCGCAGCACGTCGTCGTGCAGCGCCTGAAATACGAAGAAGCCCGTTTCGACGACTGGGCAGCCCTGCTCTTCGAACAGGCCGCACTCGCCGAAGGCGGTCAACTCGACGATCCGGCCGGTTTCGTCAAGCGCATCAACGACCTGATGATGGCTCTCTCGGCCAAATAAGCGAAAACCTGGCGCCCCGCCCGCGCGGGCTGCGCCATACGGTCGACGCCCGTTCAGGGCAGAAAAGGCCGCCGGATATTCCGGCGGCCTTTTCTATTGCAAAGAAGGCGACATGGGAAGTCCTGACTATTACCTTTTTCATATTTTTACTTGCTCTTTTGCATGACCCATCGCAATATCGGCGATACAAGAAAATGGTATTCCCGGAGTGGGTCATGGCTCCGCATGGAACGGCGATGAACAAAATATTGAAGCATGCTGCGTTTCTGGTTGCATTCCAGATGGGGGGGGCGACAGCGGGGTGGTGCGCGGACCTGGTCGAAGAGCTCAGTCTCGAAGACCTGACCAAAACCGAGATCACCTCGGTTGCGCGCAAAACGCAGAGCCTGGCCAGTGTGCCGGCTGCCGCGTTCGTGATCTCGGCGGATGATATTGCCCGTTCCGGTGCGCAGGCTTTGCCTGATGTGCTGCGCATGGTGCCCGGCATCGAGGTCGCGCAGATCGACAATGGCCGCTATGCGGTGACGGCACGTGGTTTCAACGGCCGTTTTGCCAATAAACTGCAGGTGCTGGTCGATGGTCGCAGCATCTATCACCAGACGTTTTCCGGGGTGATGTGGGAGCACGACGTCATCGCGCTCAACGATATCGAGCGGATCGAAGTCATTCGCGGCCCCGGCGCAGCGATCTGGGGCGTCAATGCGGTCAATGGCGTGATCAACATCATCAGCAAGCACTCGGCGCAGCAGGCGGGTGGTTTTGTCGAAACGAGCATCGGCACCCAGGGCAAGCTCGGTCTGTATGGTCGCTATGGCGGCGCGCTCAGTGAAAACACGACCTGGCGGGCTTCTGTGCAGGGGCGCCATGCCGAGCCTTCGAAACAATTCGCGACGGGGACTGATAGCGAGGATCGCCTCGAGAGCAGCCTTTTCGACATGCGCCTCGATCACCGACTGGGCGGTGGCAGCGATCTGGCGGTGTGGTTCAATGCGACGCGTTCGGCGCTGGGCGATCTGATCCGGGTGCCGGTAGCGCCGGGCGGTGTATTCACCGAGAACAGTCGGCAATCCGATGCCAGCCAGGTGCTGGCCGGTCGTTATCGCTGGCTGACTGCAGCAGGTATCGAGTCATCGTTGCAGCTTTCGCTGAACTCATCGTCAATCGAGCTGGAAAAATACTTTCGCGAAGAGCGCAAAACCTATGATCTCGATTATCAGGGGCGTTATACCTTTGCAAGCCATGATGTGCTTTGGGGTTTCAGTCACCGGACTTCGTCGAGCAGCGCGCAGACGCCGGGCAGCCTGATTTCCCTGCGTAATCACGATGTCACGCAGCGTACCAGCGGGGTCTTCGTGCAGGACGACTGGACGCTGATTCCCGAGAAACTCCAGTTGGGGCTTGGCGCGCGCTGGGACAATACCAATATCGGAGGCAGTACCTTCGCGCCCAGTGCGACGCTGATCTGGACGCCATCACGGGTTGATACGCTGTGGGCGAAGTATGCCCGGGCGCCGCGCATGCCGTCGCAGGGCGAAAACAATGTCACGATGTGGACTAATTTTCAGCCCGGGGGGGCCTCGGTTTTTACCCGTGTCGTTGCCGGGACGCAGACGCTTCGGGCGGAAAAGATGGAAGGTCTTGAACTGGGTTATCGGACCCAGTTGTCGTCCGGTTTCAATATCGACGCCTCGGTTTACCGTTACCGTTATAGCGACCGTATTTCGTCTGAGCGGGGGGGGCTTGATGCCAGCGGCTTTCCGAACGTTATCCAGAACGTCAATATCTGCAATTGCTCTGCGGGCTGGGTCAGCGGTGCCGAACTGAGCGCCGACTGGCAGGTGCTGCCGGTCTGGCGCCTGCAGTTGTCGTATGCATGGACGCGGATCCAGATGGATGAGGCTACCGATCCGGTCGTTCAGGCCGATGGTAAACAGACCGAACAGAGCACGCCGCATCATCATGGCTCACTTCGCTCGCAGTGGAATATTGCACCGGACCGGCAGTTTGATGCCTGGTTGCGTGCCTCCGCTGGTTACCAGCGCCTGAATGCGCCCTATACCGAGATGATCAAGGTGCCCGGCTATCTGACGCTCGATTTGCGTTACGCCCAGAAGCTCGGCAAGGATTTCGAAGTTGTGCTCAGCGGCCGCAATCTGGTCGGCCCGACGCGTATTGAATACGTTTCCGACTATGTTGCCTCGGTGCCGGTCAAGGTTGGTCCCTCGCTGTTTCTTTCGACGCGCTGGAAGTTCTGACCGGACATCATGGCTGCTCGCTGGCATTCACTTTCCTCGCGCCTGTTCTTGCTGCTCCTGCTGGCCTTGCAGCCGTGGGGGCATGCATACCCCCAGGCCAATAACGAAAGTCAGCTCAAGGCTGCCTACCTGGTCAATTTCCTGAAATATGTCGATTGGCCGGAAGCGACGCCGACGGCAACGATCTGCCTGTTCGGCCGTGATACCCTCGGCGGCTATCTGGCGCCCTACGAGACGCGCAGCATTGCCGGGCGGGAGTTGCGCATACGGCGGGTAACCGGGCCGGACCAGATGGGCGATTGTCAGCTGCTGTTCATTCCCGAAAGCGAAGAAGCGCGCTACGGCGCCGTCTTGCGCTGGGTGGAGCGCTTGTCGGTACTGACCGTCAGCGATGCCGAGATATTCACACGTCAGGGCGGTGCCATCGCCCTGGTCAGGGCTGAGGGACGTTTGCAGTTCGATATCAATGTGGCGGCCGTCAGTGCAGCCGGTCTGAAGCCCAGTTCGCAATTGATGCGACTGGCCCGAGTCGTGATCGGAGCGGCGAAATGATGCAGATCAAGACCATCCGCCATCGTCTGGCGCTGATCATCGCGACCTCGGTCGGGGTGGGCCTTTTGTTGACCTTCCTGATGTCGATCGGGCTCGAGATCGAGCAACGGCGCGCAAGCAAGCAGAATGAGCTTTTTTCGATGGCCGAAGTGATTGCCTTCAATGCATCGGCGGTTGTCGAGTTTCAGGATATGCCTGGCGCCGAGCGTCTGTTCAGCTCCCTGCAGCAGCATCCGGACATCCAGGCCGCCCGCCTGCTCGGATTGCGCGATACTTTCAGCTACCACTTCGATCGTGGCGGCAGTTTGCCGCTGGAGCAGGTCGGGCTGGGCGAACGGGTTCATGACGTGCCGACGGCCTACCGTGATTTTTCTTCGATCACCGTGGTCGTGCCGATCCGTACGCGCGATGGCATCGTCGGCTCCGTCGCGTTGACTGCAAGTCTGGGCAAGGTCTGGCAGGAGATCGGCTGGAATGCCTTGCTCTTCCTGGTTGGCTTGTTTGTCGCCTTTGTCGCCGCTTTCCTGATTGCCAAGCGCATGCAGGTTTCCTTGCTGGCCGCGCTTGGTTCCCTGACCGAAACGGCGCGGCGGGTTGCTGAGTCGAAGGACTATTCGAAACGCGCGGACAAATACTCGAATGACGAAGTCGGTCAGCTGGCCGATGCATTCAATACCATGCTGGGCGAAATTGCCGATCGGCATCAGGAGCTGGCCAAGTACCGCGAGCACCTCGAGGAGACCGTCCAGCAGCGTACCCAGGCCCTGTCCGTGGCCAAGGAGGGCGCCGAAGCGGCCAATCGTGCCAAGAGCACCTTCCTTGCCAACATGAGTCACGAATTGCGCACGCCGATGAATGCCATCATCGGCCTTTCCTACATGCTTGGCCGCAATAATCAGGATGCCGGGCAGCTCGACAAGCTGGGCAAGATTTCCAACGCCGCCAATCATCTGCTGAGCCTGCTCAACGACATTCTCGACCTGTCGAAAATCGATGCCGAACGGATGGCCATCGAGCGGACGCCGTTCTCGATCGAAACGCTGCTGTCCAATCTCGACAGTCTGATCGTTTCGAAGGCCGAAGCTGCCGCGCTGCGACTCACCCACGATGTCGATCCCCGTCTGGCGAGTCGCCAGTTGCTGGGTGATCCCCTGCGTCTGCAGCAGATATTGCTCAACCTGGTCAGCAACGCAATCAAGTTCACCGAGCGCGGCAGTATCGTGCTTTCCATCCAGTTCCAGGAAGAGCTTGCCGGCGAGGTTCTGGTCGGTTTTTCGGTGCGCGACACCGGGATCGGCATAAAGCCGGAGGCGCTGCAGAAGATCTTCAATCCCTTCGAGCAGGCTGATGGCTCGATGACGCGAAAATTCGGTGGCACCGGCCTTGGTCTGCCAATTTGTCAGCGTTTGGTGCAATTGATGGGCGGGACAGTACAGGTGGCGAGTACGCCTGGGGTTGGCAGCGTCTTCTCTTTTGCCATTCGCCTGCCTGTGCTGCCCGATTCGCCCCGCGAGGCGAGCTTGCCGCCGCTTGCCGGCGTTGATGCCGAGCAACTGCTGCGTAGCGAATTTGTCGGTACCCGGATCTTGCTGGCCGAAGATGACTGGGTGAATCAGGAAGTGGCGCTTGAGTTGCTGCAGCAGGCACTGGGCTTTGTGGTCGATGTTGCCGAGGATGGCGTACAGGCGTTCGAAATGATCAAGGCTGGCGGCTATGATCTGGTCCTGATGGACATGATGATGCCGGTAATGGACGGGGTTGCCGCAACCCGCCAGATTCGCGGCCTGCCGACTGGCGCCACGCTGCCGATCATCGCGATGACCGCCAATGCCTTCCTCGAGGATCAGGCAGTATGCCTGGATGCCGGCATGAATGACTTCGTTGCCAAGCCGGTCGATCCTGCCGTGCTGTATGCCACGTTGCTCAAATGGCTGCGTGCCGGGCGCATGGAAAAGGTCGAGACGGAAGGAGTAGGCATTTGCAGCTGAAGCCAGCACTGTTGTTATGGACTGCCGGTTTCCTCTCGCTATTGAACGGGGGCGGGTCCGTCTGGGCGCAGTCGGAAGATCTGGTCGACTTGCCGTTCGAGGAACTGCTCCGGATGCCGGTTATCCAGACCCCGAAATTTGCCGTTAACGCCGAATTCACGCCGTCGGCGGTTTCCTTGCTGACGCGTGCCGATATCCGCACCTTTGGCTGGCGTACCCTGGCCGATGCCTTGCGCAGTCTGAACGGTTACACCGTGAGCAGCGATCACACCTATGACTACGTTGGCGTGCGCGGCATTGCCGCGCCTGGCGATTACCGCAACCGGATGCAGTTGCTGGTCGACGGCATTGCCGTCAATGAAAACATCTACGGCAGTGCCGCGGTGGATAGCGCCTTTCCGGTCGACATCGATTTGATCGAACAAATCGAAGTCATCCGCGGGCCGAGTGCCTCGGTTTATGGTGGCGACTCCGCGCTGGGCGTGATCAATGTCGTGACCCGGGCCGGCAGCAGCCTGCAGGGAATGGAAATGTCGGCCAGCGCCGGCAGCGGTCGGGCTGGCGAAGGGCGGATCAGCTGGGGAAAACGCAGCGAATCGGGCGGAGATTTTCTCCTTTCCTATACCGGGAGCAGTCTCAACGGTCGACCTCTGGATTTGCCGGAAAATGCCGCGGCGGGCTATGACTCGACCTTGCGCGGGGTCGGCGGTGAGAATACCGGCAAGTTCTTTCTGCGTTATCGCAGCGAAGACTGGCGGGCGACGCTGATTCACTCGGTACGCGACCGGTCGGTACCGACCGGTTCCTTCGAAACCCTGTACAACGACGGTGCCCACCGGGAGGCCGACAACTACACGCTGGCCGAAGTCGGCAAGGACTGGCAACTGAGCCGTGCGACTTCCCTGCATACGCGTCTCTATGCCGGACAGTACGAATACAAGGGCGATTTTCCCTACGATTATCCGCCGCGGGTGCTCAACCGCGATCGTGCCACCGGCCAGTGGTGGGGCTGGGAAAGCCGGCTGTTGAGCACCGCCTGGCAGGGGCATCGCTGGATTGCCGGGATCGAGTACAAGGCGAACGTGCGGCAGGATCAGATCAACGACGATCAGGGCTACGGCTGTTTTGGCGTCGGTACGCAAGCCTGCCTGAATGACCGGCGGCAGAGCGAACAAGGCAGCCTTTATCTGCAGGACGAAATACTCGTCGGTACGGCGACCTATCTGACCCTCGGTACGCGCCTCGACAAGTCCTCGACGACCGCCGCACACTGGAGTCCGCGCCTCGGGCTGGTGCATCAGAACGAACGCGGCGGCATTTTCAAGATGCTTTACGCCACGGCCTTCAGCGATCCGACGGTGTTCCAGAAGTATTACCTGCCGGCGACCTTCGCCTTTGGCAATCCCGAATTACAGCCGGAGCGCATGCGTTCCCTGGAGTTCTCGTGGGATCAGCGGCTCGGTCCGAACAGTCGGTTCAGCAGCTCGCTGTATTTTTCCCGCTTGCAGGACCTGATCGGTATTGCCGCAAGCAGCGGGCATTACGTCAATTACCCCACGATCGACGGGCGCGGCCTGGAGCTGGAGTTCCAGCAGCGCTGGCCGGGCAATGCCCAGTTGCGGGCTGGCTACACCTTGCAGCAGATGCGCCTGAGCGGCGGTACGCTGGAAAACGTGCCGCGGCATGTCCTGCATGCCAATCTGGCGCTGCCCCTGGGGGCGAGCGGCTGGCTGGCCGGTCTGGAAGGGCAGATGCTGAGCCGGCGCAGAACCGGCAAGGACGGTGGCTGGGTGGCCGCCTACGGCGTGGCCAATCTCAACCTGACGTATCGGCCGGTTGGCCAGGCCTGGGATGTCGCACTGGGCATCTACAACCTGTTCGACCACCATTATGCCGACCCGGTGGCGCTCGATACCACGCTGGCCGGTGAGCGCGACCGCATGCCGCAACTGGGACGCAGTTTCCGGCTGAAACTTACCGCCCGCTTTTAAGCAGGCAGTTACGCCCGCTCAGCGGTCGACACGCAAATATCGGCAGTTTTCGTAGTGCCAGGCGCCGGATCGACATGCGTCATCAGGTAAAGCACCGGATGCCGTGCCATGACGTTGAGGCGGGCGTGGTGCGCGATGTCGTGGCCTTCGGTGACCGTCAGTTGGCCATCGATTTCGAGATGCACATCGGCCAGGATCATGTCGCCTGTCTTGCGCGTCTTCAGGTCGTGCAGGCCGAGTACGCCGGGCGTGGCGAGGATTTCGGCAGCGATGCCGGCCACCTGTTCCTCGGTGGCGGCGCGGTCGGTCAGGTCATGCAGCGCATTCCAGGTGAAGCTCCAGCCCATGCGCGCGACCATGAAGCCGACGATCAGTGCGGCAATCGGGTCGAGCAGCGGAAAGCCGAGCAGGTTGCCGCCGATGCCGAGCGCGACGACCAGCGACGAGGCGGCGTCGGAGCGGGCGTGCCAGGCATTGGCAACGAGCATGCTGGAACGCACGCGCTCGGCCACCGCCAGCATGTAGCGAAAGAGCAGTTCCTTGGCGAGCAGGGCGCCGAGCGCAACCCACAGGGCAATGACATGCACGGTCGGGATGCTTTCCGGGGTCTGCAGCTTGTGTGCTGCGGCCCAGATCATGCCGCCGCCGACTGCCAGCAACAGGCTGCCGAGAACAAGCGAGGCGGCGTTTTCATAGCGCTGGTGACCGTAATGGTGATCGTCGTCCGCCTCCTTCTTGCTGTGGTGGATGGCAAGCAGCACGACAAAGTCGGCAACTAGGTCGGACAGCGAGTGGATGCCGTCGGCGATCAGACCCTGCGAGCCGGAAATGAAGCCGGCAATGACCTGGCAGAGGGTGAGAAGTACATTGACGACGACACTGATCCAGGTCGAGCGCTTGCCGGCACGCTCGCGTTCCGGCGTCTCTTCGTCGTTGTCGAGGTCGGCCATGTTCTGGAAGTCGTTCATGTTCTATGCGTATCCATCGTGGAGCCAGGCGAGTACAGAAGGCACGGCCGGAAGCATGGTTGCGTCATGCGGCGGCGCATTTTAAGCGGCCGCCGGAGTCGTGTCCATCAAGCCAGGCGGCCCTCCGGCAGGGCTTTGGCAAAGATTTCCCACTGCGCCTGATTCTGCCGCTTCATTTCCTCGGCGGCGGCCAGCATTTCGTCCTGCCAGTCGTCTGCGGCAAAGGCGATCAAGGCATCGGCATTGGCCGAGCCCGAGCGTCCGGCGGCCCGCAGTTGGTCCCAGGCGAGTATTTCACCCATGCTCGCGACGACCTCGCTCAGGTGCTCCAGCTTTTTTCCCCAGTCCGTAATCGCGACGCGGTCTTCCGACGGTTGCAGATCCCTGAGAATGAAGGCTTGCCCATCCAGTTTGATGGCCTGCAAAAAAGCGTGGTCGATCGCCTGCAGGCGCTGCTGGATCATGGCGATCCGGCTCGCGGCATCGGGCCAGCCGGGTTGCTCGATGCCGCGGCGGGCGAGCGCTGTGCTCAGCGATGACTGCCGCGCCTCCTTGATGTCGAGCAGGTAATTGCTGTCCGGCGAGCCCTTGCCTTCGACCAGGACGACATAACGCTCGACGCCGAGGCTGCCGGTGCCGGCAATGCGGCGGGCGACGTCGATGACCTCGAAAAACTTCGGCGTGCTTTGGGTAGCGGCAAACTGCAGCATGAAGTGTTCGATCTTTTTCCGCTCTGCCGCCGTTGCCGGCAGCGCCTTGATGCCGTCGAGTTTGAGCTGGCGATGCTTGCCCTTGAGGCTGGTCCGCTTGTCGAGGAAATCGGCCCGCTTCTGGTTCTGCAATTTTGCAAACAGCTCGCTGATCATGCCGCTCGCCGTTTCCCGCTCCACCCAGCGCGGCTTGCCGCGGCTTAGCGCGCGGCAATAGGCGTCGAGGCAGTCACGGCTGACCTGCTTTGCCGCCGCGGGCGAAAGTTTCAGGTCGTCGGCGCCGCAGCGGATGCTGCTCAGCAGCCGGACGAGATCCCAGCTGGCGGGGGCGAGGGCGGCTTCGTCGTAGTCGTTGATGTCGAAATAGATCTGCCGGTTGTCGCCCTTGTAACTGCCGAAATTCTCGAAATGCAGGTCGCCGCAGGCCCAGGTCAGCGGAGCCTGGCGGAACAGCGCTGTGTCGGGCAGGGCCGCGTAGAACAAATGGCAGGCGCCGCGCAGGAAGACGAACGGGCTTTGCTGCATCCTGGCGTATTTCATCGCCAGCAGTTCCGGGTTGCGCCCGGCGTTGGTGGCGCGCAGGCCGGCGATGATCTCGGCAGCAGACAGGGTGGAGGTTTGGGTCATGGCTTCGGCTTGGGCATCGAAGAGGCAAACCATACGCCGAAGTCGTGACAATTGTCTGTTATCGGCCTCATTGCCAGGCCGCTGCTGCGGCATTGTCCGGCGGATTGCGGTAGGCAGCGAAATGCACATCGAGAAAATCGAGGAAAACCCGCACCTTCGCCGACAGGTGCAGGCGCTGCGGGTAGAGCGCGTAGATGTCGGCCGGGCTGCCCGACCATTCGGGCAGGACGCGGATCAGGCGGCCGTCGCGCAGGTCGCCGGCAATGTCCCAGAGCGAGCGCAGCAGGATGCCATGGCCGGCCAGCGCCCAGTCGGCGGCTACCTCGCCGTGGTTGGTGCTGAATTTGCCACGTACCTTGACCTTGCGGCACTGCTTGCCGGCGCACAGCGTCCAGGTGCCGAAGGCAGCATCGCCCTCGCGGATGACGATGCAGTCGTGGCCGGCCAGATCCTCCGGGCTGGCCGGCAAACTGCGCTGTGCCAGGTAGGACGGCGCGGCGCAGAGGACGCGATGGTTGGTGGCGAGCTTGCGGGCGAGCAGGCGCGCATCGGGCGGTTCGCCAAAGCGGATGGCGATGTCGTAATTCTGGTCGCCGGGTATCATCGGCTGGTCGGTGAGCAGCAACTGGATATCGATCGCCGGGTGGCGGCGGGCGAATTCTGATACGGCCGGCCCCAGTTGGCGGCGGCCGAAACCGAAGGTGGCGTGGATGCGCAGCAGGCCGCGCGGCTCGGCCCGGGTCAGGCTGAGCGCCTGTTCCAGGGTTTCGATTTCGCCGAGGATGCGCCGGCTCTCGCTCAGATAAAGCTCGCCTTCCGGCGTCAGGCTCATGCGCCGCGTCGTGCGCGCCAGCAGGCGCACGCCGAGGCGCTGCTCGAGCTGACTCAGGCGGCGGCTGACGGCGGCCGGGCTCAAGCCGAGTTCGCGGGCGGTACGCGCCAGGCTACCGTGCTGAACGAGGAGGGGAAAGAAGGCGAGGTCGTCGGACATGGCTTTTGATTGTTGTGTTTAACGCAAGAATAAATTCAATCTGGCGCCATTTGTTGTTTTTTTCAAAGCAGTAAGATGGCTGCTCATTGATTTCTGGTTGGACCATGAGCCTCGTACTGGCCTTTCTCATTCCTGTCGTGCTTGGTGCCGCACTCGGCTTTGCCGGCGGTGTTTTCGGCATCGGCGGCGGCATTATCGCCATTCCCGTGCTGACCGGCCTCTTCGGCATGGACCAGAAGCTGGCACAAGGGACGGCGCTGGTCATGATGGTGCCCAACCTGGCCATTGCGCTATGGCGTTACAGCCAGCGCCAGCCCCTGCCGCGCCTGCGCACTGCCCTGCTGGTCATGTGCGCGGTGACGGCGACGGCGCTGCTCGCGCATTACGCCAGCAATCTCGCTTCCGCCCAGTTGCGCCGCTACTTCGGTGCCTTTCTGCTTTGGCTGGCGCTGCACAGCCTGTGGCAGATGCGGGCCGGGCGCGGTCGCTGGCAACTGGCGCTGCCCGAAAAGCTGATTCCGCTGGTCGGCCTGATCGGCGGTTCCTGCCAGGGCTTGATCAGCATCGGCGGCGGCATGATCGTGCCGCCCATCCTGGTCGGTTTTTTCCGTCAGAGCCAGGCGCTCGCCCAGGGCTATGCGCTGGCACTGGTCATGCCGAGTTCGGCGGTGGCCTTGCTTACATTTTCGCAGGCCGGCCTGGTCGATTGGCAAACCGGCATCCTGCTGGCGCTCGGCGGGGCGCTGACCGTGTCGCCGGGCGTGCGCCTGGCGCATCGCCTGCCCGAGCGCAAGTTGCGGGCGGCATTCTCGCTGATGTTGCTGGCGACCGGCGGCTGGATGATCGTACACGGCTGAGCCGTACTTTTTGGCACAATGGCGGCCCGCTTCCTTTTACCAGCCTTGCCATGCAACCCGAAGACCTGCTCCTGCTGGTGACGCGCACGATGCCTTTCGGCAAGCATGCCGGCAAGCTGATCGCCGACCTGCCCGGCAACTATCTCAACTGGTTCGCGCGCGAAGGCTTCCCGCCCGGTGAAATCGGTCGCCTGCTGGCGCTGATGCAGGAAATCGACCACAACGGCTTGTCCTACCTGCTGACGCCGCTGCGTAGCAAACGACGCGAATGAAAATGGCCTGTTCCGGACGGTCGACCGTCCGGAACAGGCCAAATTGTCTTGCCGCAAGCGGCGCGCTTATTTCGGCTTGAATTGTTCGCGCAGACAGCTCTTGTGGTCGGGGCCGAGCTTGTCCTTGCAGACTTCGCGCGCTTTCTGGTGTTGTTCGCAACGTTGCGGATTGGGCGACTTGCTGCAGTCGACCGGTGGCATCTTTTCCTGCATGCATTGCCGTGCGGCCGGGCCGCTCTGGCCCTGACAGGCCTTGGTAGCAGCCTTGTGGGCTTCGCATTGCTGCGGGTTGGCACTCTTGCTGCAGTCGAAGTTCGCCCGCTGTTCCTGCATGCAGGTGCGGCGTTGCGGGCCGACGCTGTCCTTGCAGGCTTCCATGGCCTTGCTGCGGGCTTCGCGCTGGGCATTGCAGGCGCCCGGATTGGGCGATTGCTGACAGTCGCGCGCTGGTCGTGCCCGGTTCTGGCGGGCGCCCTGGCCCATCATGCCGGGACCGGCCGGCGCAGCGGAGATGCTGTTTTCGGGAGCGGCCGGAGCTGGCGTCGATTGGGCGATGGCGGGCATGGCGAGCAAGGTGGCGATCAGCGAACTGGCGATCACGAACAGACGGGTTTTCATGGTGCGACTCCTTGTGCGGTGGTGATGGCTTGATTGTAGGCATGCGGCATCGGCCGGTTCGGCCGGCTTGTAAATGAATGCAAACAGATCGCGGCTCGCTTACAAAGCTTTACGAGTCGCGCTATATTGCCCGCCATGAATACAACTGCATTTGCCCACGAGCATCGTCTGACCCTCTCCGAGGTGCTCGACCTGATGGTGATGGATGGTCTGGTCGAGGCGGGGCCGGCCGAGGCGCTGAAGGTCGAGCGCCGCCTGCATGGCGCCCGCGTCCATCCGCTGGTCGTCATTGCCGACCAGAAATGGCGCAGCCGCAAGGAGCCACGCCTGCTTTCGCTGGAAGTGCTGACCGAATGGCTGGCCGGGCGCTGCGGCCTGGATTACCTGCATATCGATCCGCTCAAAATCGACTTCACCGGCGTCGCCGAAGTGATGTCGAGCGCCTATGCGGCGCGCTTCGGCATCCTGCCGGTACAGGTGACGACGCGCGAAATCGTTGTCGCCACCGCCGAGCCTTTCGTCAAGGAATGGATCGAGGAGCTCAAGCCCATCCTGCGCAAGGAAATCCGCCGCGTCATGGCGAATCCGGAAGACATCTCGCGCTATCTGGTCGAGTTTTTCAGTCTTGCCAAGTCGGTCAAGAAGGCCGCCGCCAAGGGCGAGATCACTTCCGGACTGTCGAGTTTTGAGCAACTGGTCGAGCTCGGCAAGGGCAACCGCCAGTACGACGCCAACGACCAGCACATCGTGCATATCGTCGACTGGCTGTGGCAGTACGCCTTCGATCAGCGCGCTTCCGACATTCACATCGAGCCGCGGCGCGACATCGGCATCGTCCGTTTCCGCATCGACGGCGTGCTGCAGCAGGTGTACCAGATCCCGATGACGGTCATGAATGCGATGACCAGCCGCATCAAGCTGCTCGGCCGCATGGACGTGATCGAGAAGCGCCGGCCGCAGGACGGTCGCGTCAAGACGCGCACGCCGTCCGGCCAGGAGGTCGAATTGCGTTTGTCCACGCTGCCCACCGCCTTTGGCGAAAAGCTGGTGATGCGCATTTTCGACCCGGAAGTGCTGGTCCGCGATTTCCGCTCGCTCGGTTTCTCGGAGGAGGACCAGGCGCGCTGGAAGCAGATGACGGCGGCACCGAACGGCATCATCCTGGTCACCGGCCCGACCGGTTCGGGCAAGACGACGACGCTGTACACGACCCTCAAGCAACTGGCGACGCCGGAAGTGAACGTGTGCACGATCGAGGACCCGATCGAAATGATCGAGGGCGCCTTCAACCAGATGCAGGTCAATCACGGCATCGAGCTCGGCTTTGCCGACGGTGTGCGGGCGCTGATGCGGCAGGATCCGGACATTGTCATGATCGGTGAAATCCGCGATCTGGAAACGGCGGAAATGGCCATCCAGGCGGCGTTGACCGGTCACCTCGTGCTGTCGACGCTGCACACCAACGATGCGCCCTCGGCAATCACCCGACTGCTCGATCTCGGGGTGCCGCCCTACCTGATCAACTCGACCCTGCTCGGTGTCATGGCGCAGCGCCTGGTGCGCACGCTCTGTCCGCACTGCAAGAAGCAGGTGCCGCTCAGCGACGAGCAGCGCACCGCCTGGCGCGGTCTGGTGGCGCCGTGGAAATCGGCCGAGCCGACCCATATCCATCAGCCGGTCGGTTGTCTCGAGTGCCGGATGACCGGCTATAGCGGTCGGGTCGGGCTCTATGAAATCCTGCTTAATTCGCAGGAAGTGCGGCGCATGATCAAGCCCGGGATGGAAATCGCCAAGGTGCGTGAACAGGCTTATCGCGAAGGTATGCGGCCCTTGCGTATTTCCGGGGCGCTGAAGGTGGCGCAGGGCATCACCTCGCTGGAAGAAATCATCAAGGTCGCGCCGCCGGCCGATGACACTTAGTTACAAGAATGCGGCGCATACAGTAGTCAAACGGTAACAGTATGGCGATAATGCCACCTTGCAAAAAGGGGGCTTTATGGCAGTCGAGTTGTTCAACGATGGCAAGCACATCGTGCATGCGTTTTACGATCTGGTCGATGACTCGGCCGCCGGTGCCGTCCAGTGCAATCAGTTCCTGATCGCCGACCACGGCCATGGCGCGCTGATCGATCCGGGCGGCAACATGACCTACGGCGGCTTGCTGATGGACATGCAGCAGTATTTTTCGTCCAAGGATCTCGACTACATCCTCGCCTCGCATCCGGATCCGGACATCATTGCCTCGGTGAACAAGTGGTTTGTCGCCTCGCACTGCAAGGTATTGATCTCCAGCCTGTGGACACGTTTCGTGCCGCACTTCACGACCGGCAAGGATGTTTCCGACCGTATCGTCGGCATTCCCGACCAGGGGGTCCGGATTCCGCTCGGCCAGTGCCAGATCATTGCCCTGCCGGCGCACTTCCTGCACGCCGAAGGCAATTTCCAGTTCTACGATCCGGTCTCCAGGATTCTCTTCTCGGGTGACCTCGGTGCCTCGCTCGTGCCGCATGAGCAGGCTGCCCAGCCAGTGACCGATTTCGACAGCCACATCAAGTACATGGAAGGCTTTCACCGGCGCTACATCGTGTCGCGCAAGATAGGCCGCTTCTGGGGCAACATGGTGCGTCAGCTCGACATCGAGCAGATCGTGCCGCAGCACGGCTCGCGTTTTGTCGGCAAGAATGCAGTGAATGATTTCATCACTTGGGTCGAGACGCTGGAATGCGGCGTCGACCTGATGACCCAGAACAACTACACGATTCCCGCTTAAGCCTGGGAGTAGGGCTGGGCTTTGCCGTAGAAGGGCGGGACCCGGCCAACCAGGCTTTCCAGCAGGTAGAGTTCGTTGTCGGTGTGATTGATCACGGCTGCCGGCACCATCATCTGGCTGCCATCGGCATGCAGATAAACCGGGTGGTCGTGGTAGCGGGTTTCGATGCTTTCGCTGTGTGCCGGGTCGCGTAGCGAAGCAACTTCCGCCTTGCCGTAGCACAGGCAGAAATACACCTTGTCGGGTGCGCTCTCGATATAGCAGCCGGTGCCGCGAATGCCGATGGTCGCGGTAGCGGTTTCGATGCGCTTGTCGCCCTTGCCGAAAACTGCCAGCAACTTGCCGGTAATCACGCGCAGGCCGGCTTTGAGCAGATCACCGCTGATGCTGACCACCGAGCGGTCGCGCTGCAGGTAGGCATCCTTGCCGATGACATAGATGGCTTCGCTGCCGGGCCCGGTGCTGATCGTGTCGCCGGGCTTGATCGGCATGCCGGCCTTGGCCGGCTGACCATTGACCGTAACCTGGCCGCTGAAACGTTGCAGGCCGGGCGCAGCCGGGGAGGTGCCGGCGGCCCAGGCAGCACGCAGGCTGCCCAGCCGTTCGGCAACGGCCAGCATGGCCAGGCGCTTGAGTAGTTGGCGGCGTTGCATTTTCTCCCCTTTTCAGCGGTCGACCGAAGGGCCTGCCTAGGTATCGATGCTCGTTAAAACGGCGTCGATTTGCGGCGCACCGCATCGACGTAGGCCAGTGCATCCATTTGCCCGCCCTGGCGCTGCGCCTGCCAGATGGTTTCGCCCAGGCATTCGAGCAGCACATGTTCGGCGGCGTGCGGATCGAGACGAATGCGCAGGGCCTCGAACGCGGCGCGGATGCCGGGCGGCTGATCAATGCTGACCTGTTCATGGATGGCGAGGTGCAGCGACAGATGCAGGAAGGGATTCATCTGGCCGTCTTCCGGCGTCCATTCCTTGTCCAGCGCGCCATCTGTATCGTTGAGCAGGGCGTGGTATTCCGGGTGGCGCACGGCCAGATCGGCGGCGGCGACTTCAGCGCCGACCAGTGGCAGGCGTTCCTGATGCTTCTTCCAGGCATCGCAGAAAAAGCGGCGGACTTGCTCGCGGGAGGGATTAAACAGCATGGGTATCTGCCAAAAGTAGGGTGACGGCGGTGTTCTGAAACAGGCGATTGGCACCGTCGGCCGGGGCGATCTGCCCGTTGCCGTAAGCGCCAAGCAGCGGAGTGCCGGGGAATTGTTCGCGGAAGGCAACGAGGTCGCGGTCGTCGTTGCCGTAAAACAGCGGACCGCGGCCGATGCAGGAAAACATCAGTGCGAAATCGGGCTTGCAGCCGGCGTCGACCGCTGCGCCCAGCGCCTGCCGCATGTCTTGTTCGGCCGACATCGGCTGACGGATTGCCCAGCTGATTTTTTCGCCTTCCTCGAGTGCCTCGGTCAAGGTCAGCGACGCATCGGCATTGAGCGCCAGAATGCCGAGGCCGGGTTGGCCGGACTGGCGCAGGGCGACGATCTGGTGCAGCGGCGGATGCTCGCGCAATTCGGCCGGCAAGCTGCGCAACAGGCTGTCGCCGGCATTCTGCCCGGCCAACTGGCGGAGATCGAGGCCGCGGCTGGCGGTGACCGCGTGCGGCTGGCTGAGCAGGCGCAGTCCGCTGGACAAGGCGAGGTGGCTGTGCAGGCCGGCGAGACGGGTCTCGGCGCGGCCGTCTTCGGCGACGCGGGCATGTGACCAGACGGCCGCTGCGCTGTCGAGCAGGCCGGCACGCGGGGCGCCCGTCTGCCAGTCAAAGTGCAGGCTGCCCTGGCCGCTGCAGGAAATGAGCGGTACATCGGCATCGCCGCCGGGCACCGGATTGGCAAATACCAGGGCGGCGGCACCCGACTGATCGAGCAGCCAGCCGTTTTCGGTAAACAGGCCGTTTGCCGTGCAGCCGAAAACCTGCAGCGAACCGGCGGCGCGGGCGGCGGCGAGTACTGCTGGCTGGGCATGGCGAATGAAGTCGCGGGTCAGGAACAGGCAGACGCTGGCCGCCCGTTCCAGGCCGGCCGCCGCCAGTGCCAGTTGCACGGCTTCGGCCGCCAGTTCGGGGGTCGGGCGCGGGCCGCTGGCGAGGCCGCTGCCGGCTCTCATGCGCTCTTGCCCTTGAAGCGGCACAGATCCGCGACGACGCAGACGCCGCATTCCGGTTTGCGTGCCTTGCAGACATAGCGGCCGTGCAGGATCAGCCAGTGATGTGCGTCCTTCTTGTAATGCTCGGGCGTGACGCGCAGCAGCTTCTGTTCGACATCGAGCACGGTCTTGCCGGGGGCGAGGCCGGTGCGGTTGCCGAGCCGGAAGATGTGCGTGTCGACGGCAATCGTCGGCTGGCCGAAGGCGGTATTGAGCACGACATTGGCCGTCTTGCGGCCGACGCCGGGCAGGGCTTCGAGGGCGGCGCGTTCCTGCGGCACCTCGCCGCCATGCTGTTCGAGCAGGATGTGGCAGGTGTTGATGACGTTCTTCGCCTTGGTCCGGAACAGCCCGATGGTCTTGATGTACTCGGTCAGGCCTTCGATACCGAGCGCCGCCATCTTGTCCGGCGTCGGTGCGACCGGGAAGAGCCGTGCCGTCGCCTTGTTGACGCCGACATCGGTGGCCTGGGCCGACAGGATGACGGCAATCAGCAACTGGAACGGGCTGCTGTAGTGCAGCTCGGTGGTCGGTGCCGGATTGCTGGCGGCGAGGCGGGCGTAAAAGGTTTCGGTTTGGGCTTTATTCACGGAATTGCTGCACTGCAGGGTTGTCAGGCTATGACTAAAGGCGGATATTGGTCGTAAAACATTCTAACCGACAGAGAAGGATGGCGTTCTTGTGGCGACCACAATCCCCGGTGATAATCTAATCCTCTCCCAGATTGTAGAGGGGAATCCGGTGGCCAGCATCGTTATCGATGCGCAGCACCGGGTGACGCACTGGAATCGCGCCTGTGCGGTATTGACCGGCGTGCCGGCATCCGAGATGATCGGCCGCACCGAGCAATGGCGGGCCTTTTATCCGCAGCCGCGTCCGATCATGGCCGACCTGATCGTCAGCGATGCGCTCGAAGGAGCGGTCGACGAGTTTTATCACGGCAAATTCAGGCGTTCGGCGTTGATCGAGGGGGCCTTCGAGGCCGAGGATTTTTTCCCGGCCTTCGGCGAGGGAGGCCGCTGGCTGTACTTCACGGCGGCCCCCTTGCGCAATGCCGCCGGCGAACTGATCGGCGCCATTGAAACCCTGCAGGACGTCACCGAGCGCCACCGCGCCGAAGATGCCTTGCGCGAGAGCGAAGAGCGCTACCGCCTGCTCAGCGTCACCGACCCGCTGACCGGCCTGTTCAACCGGCGCCGCCTGCACCAGTGCCTGCCCGGTGAAATCGGGCGCTGCGCCCGGCATGGCCGGCCACTTTCGCTGCTCGTCATCGATTGCGATCATTTCAAGCAGATCAACGATAGCCGTGGACATATCGAGGGCGATCTCGTCTTGCAGACGTTGGCGCGACTGATCAGCCTTTCCCTGCGTGCCTCGGACCAGGCCTTTCGTTATGGCGGCGAGGAATTTGTCGTTCTCCTGCCCGAGATTGGGCTGGATGCTGCGGTCCTGCTTGCCGAACGCTTGCGTTTGTCGATTGCGAGCAGAAATGTGCCGGGCGATCAGGCGATGTGCACGGTCAGTATCGGCGCGGCGGAATTCCGGGTTGGGGAAAGTGAAAATGCCTTGATCAACCGAGCTGACGAGGCCTGTTACATGGCCAAGGCGCAAGGCAGGAACCGGGTGGTTTTGGCTACCTGAATCTGGTTACCGGAGAGGGCTTCAAGGATAATGGGGGCATGAAATTCTCTTGGTTGTATCGGCTGCTGTTTGCTGTGTTTCTTTTGCTGGTTCTCGGGGCCGTCAACTGGTTTGGCTTGCCTTGGGATAGCCAGGCCGAATTGCCGGCACGGCCGGCCAGCAGCGTTTCGCTGGCCAACCTGGATACGACCCTGCCGATCCTGCCTTTGCCGGTCCTCGACTTGCCGGTCGAACGGGTTGCCCTGGGGCGCCGCTTGTTCGAAGACAAGCGCCTGTCGGCCGACAATACGGTGGCTTGCGTCTCCTGCCATGACTACGCGCGCGGTGGTGCCGATGGTCGGCGTTTTGCGCTGGGCATCGGTGGGGCGGTCGGCAGCATCAATACACCGACGGTTTTCAACAGTGGGTTGAGCTTCGTCCAGTTCTGGGACGGGCGTGCCGCCAATCTCGAGGAGCAGGCCGCCGGGCCGATCCATAACCCGATCGAGATGGGCAGCAACTGGGCCGAGGTGCTGGCCCGGCTCGGTCAGGATGAGACATTCGTCAGGGAATTCACCCTGGCCTATCCGGATGGCCTGACTGCAGCCAATATTGCCGATGCGATCGCCACTTTCGAACGTTCGCTGGTCACTGTCAATTCCCGTTTCGACCGCTATTTGCAGGGGCACCGCGAAGTCCTGACCGAGCTCGAGGTCGAGGGCTACCGGCGCTTTCGCGAACTCGGCTGCGTCAGTTGTCACCAGGGGGCACTGATTGGCGGCAACATGTATCAGAAGTTTGGCGTGCTGGGCGACTACTTCAGCGGTCGACCGCTCAACAAGAGCGATTTGGGCCGTTACAACGTCACGCAGCGCGAAGAGGATCGGCATGTCTTCAAGGTGCCCAGCCTGCGCAACGTCGTGCTGACGGCGCCGTATTTTCATGATGGTTCGGCGCCAACGCTGGACAAGGCGGTCAGGGTCATGGGGCGTTACCAGCTGGGGCGTGAGCTGTCGGATCAGGATGTCCAAGCCCTTGTGGCCTTCCTCGGTACGCTGAATGGCGAGTGGCAGGGGGCTCTGCTCAAATGAAGCTGATCCAGCGTTGCCGCTGCGGATTGTGGATGGGGCTGAGTCTTGGTTTTGTCGCCCTGATTGCCTTGCTGACCTGGCTTTTCCTGCGGGCCGGAGAGGTTTCGCCGGAAGGCCACTATGCCTACATGCAGTCGCTGCGCCGCGTGCAGCAGGCCGATGTCGAGCTCAATGTCGCCGTGCTCGGCAGCTATTCGGACCTGATGCACAACTACGATCCGCTGGTCCGACTGGTTCAGGAAATCCGCAGCGAACAGCCGAATATCGGGCGTTTTCCGGCCTGGGTGCCGGCGGATGACCTGCCGCAACTGCATGACAAGCTCAATGAACTGCGTGCCGCGCAACGGCTCAAGGAAGAGGACATCGACCAGTTCCAGCGCAGCAACTCCGTCCTGCGCAATTCGCTGCATTACTTTCCGCTGGCTGCCGAGACCTATCTGGAGAAGCTCGGTAGCGGTCGACCGCCAGAACTCGATCATTTTGTCCGTTCCGTGCTGACTTTCGGTCAGGGGCCGGAGCGCGAGGATGTCGATAAGCTGAAGCTGGAGCTTGCCCGCATCCAGAAGCTGGAACTGCCGGCTTTCGGCGAATTGTCGCCGGCGCACCTGCTGGTGCATGCCCGGGCGATCATCGGACGGCGCCCGGAGGTTGACCGTCTGGCTTTTCGCATCATGAATTCGCCGACGGCCCGGGTGAGCGAGGAGCTGACCCGGCTCTACACCGACGGCCACGAGGCATCGCAACGGCTCGCCGGCTATTACCGGCAACTGCTCTACGCCGTCTCGGTGCTGTTGGTGCTCTACGTGATGTATGCCATTGAGCGGATCAATCGTGATCGGCGCGATCTGCTGCAGCGCTATGAAGCGCAACGCGAGGCCGAAGAAGGGCTGCGCCTGTATGCTCAGGTGTTCACCAGCGCCGCGGAGGGGATGACGATTACCGATGCCGAGTCGAAGATCGTTGCGGTCAACCCCGCTTTTTGCCAGATTACCGGCTACCGCGAAGACGAGGTGCTCGGCAAGACGCCCGCCTTGCTCAACTCCGGGCGGCAGGGGCGCGAGTACTACCGCCAGATGTGGTCGGAACTGCTCAAGCGCGGCCAGTGGCATGGCGAAATCTGGAATCGCCGCAAGGATGGCGGCATCTATCCGGAATGGCTGTCGGTCGCGGCGGTGCGCGATGCAGCCGGCAAGGCGAGCAACTACATCGGCATCTTCACCGATATCTCCGAGCGCAAGGAAAGCGAGGCGCGCATCCATCACCTGGCTCACCACGATGCGCTGACCGGCCTGCCCAACCGGATTCTGCTCGAAGACCGGATTGCCCAGGCGATCGCCAAGTCGCGCCGGGCCGACCTGCAGGTGGCGGTCATCTTCGTCGATCTCGATCGCTTCAAGAACATCAACGACACGCTTGGCCACGAAGTCGGCGACAACCTGCTGATTCAGGCGGCCGAGCGCGGTCTCGGCGTGCTGCGTGAAACCGATACGCTGTCGCGTCTGGGCGGCGACGAATTTGTCGTGGTGCTGCCCGAGATCGAACAGTTGCAGTACGCCATGCACGTCGCACACAAGTTGCTGGCCGTGTTCGGTCAGCCCTACCTGCTCGCCGGCCACGCCCTGACCGTGACCGGCAGCGCCGGCATCGCGCTCTGGCCGGGTGACGGGCAGAGTGTTTCGGAGCTGCTGCGCAAGGCCGATGCGGCGATGTACCGGGCCAAGGAGGAGGGGCGCAATACGGTGCGCTTCTATTCGGCCGGTGCCAACAAGACTTCTCTCGGCGAACTGCTGCTCGAGAACGACTTGCGCGGCGCGCTGGAGCGCAAGGAGCTGACCATGTACTACCAGCCCAAGGTCGAGGCGCAGAGTGGTCGCCTGATCGGGGCCGAGGCGCTGATGCGCTGGCAGCATCCCGAACACGGCCTGATTCCGCCGACCCGCTTCATCCCGCTTGCCGAAGAAAGCGGCCTGATCTGCGCGATGGGCGAGTGGGCACTCGATGAGGTCTGCCGGCAACAGCGTGCCTGGCTCGATGCCGGCTTGCAGGCGGTGCCGGTGGCCGTCAATCTGTCGGCGCACCAGTTTGCGCAGCAGGATGTGCCGGCTCTGGTTGCTGCCAGCTTGCAGCGCCACCAATTGCCGCCCGAGATGCTGGCGCTTGAGCTGACCGAGTCGCTGCTCATGCGCAATGCCGGCAATGCGGCACGGGTGCTGCATGCCTTGCATGGCATGCGGGTCGATGTGGCGATCGACGACTTCGGTACCGGTTACTCGTCGCTGGGTTATCTCAACCAGTTCCCGGTGCAGTCACTGAAAATCGACCGCTCCTTCGTCTGCGAAATCGGTGCGCCGGGCGGCGCCGTCAAGCTCGTGGCGGCCATGATTGCGATGGCGCACGAACTCGATCTGTCGGTGATTGCCGAAGGAGTCGAAACCGAAGTGCAGCGCGATTATCTGCTGGCGCACGGTTGCGACCAGTTTCAGGGCTTTCTGTACGGTCGACCGCAAGCTGCGGGGCAAATCCAGGGCTTGCTGGCGACGACGTCCTAGAGGCTGGGCGCGATCTCTGAGTGCTCATATGTTCGGGCATTGGCATCGGCATCGCTTCGCCTGGCCCTGAATCCCTTCCCAGCCCTCCCTTTCTCAGGGGAGGGCGACCAAGGCGACGCCGGAAGCAGCGGCTTGCGCTGGCCCGCCCTGATTCCTGGCGCGTTGTCCCTAGCAGCAGCCAGCGGTAGCGACCGGGGCGGGCGGCTTGGCCTGGGCGCGGGCTGCGGCACGGGCATTCAGCCAGTTCTTCCAGGCGATCATGCAGCCGAGCAGGATGAAGGCACCGGGGGGCAGCAGGGCAAGCAGGAAGCCGGGATAGCTTTCCGGCAGGATCTGGATCGGCTGCAGGCTGGGAATGACCATGTCGATACCGCCGAGTATCGTGCCGTTGCCGATGAATTCGCGCATGGCGCCGAGCAGGCCCAGCGTCCACAGCATGCCGACGCCCATGAAAATGCCGTCGAAGGTCGATTGCAGCGGCGGATTCTTGGCGGCAAAGGCCTCGACGCGGGCGAGCACGATGCAGTTGGTGACGATCAGCGGGATGAAGATGCCGAGCACCAGGTAAAGCTCATGCAGGTTGGCGTTGAACAGCAGGTCGACGACGGTGACCAGTGCAGCGACGATCAGGATGAAGACCGGGATGCGGATTTCGTGCGGGATCAGGTTGCGCAGCGATGCAACGGCGAAATTCGACATCGCCATGACGATGATCGTCGCCAGCGACAGCATGATGCCATTCACGGCGTTGGTGGTCGTCGCCAGCAGCGGGCAGAGGCCAAGGATCTGGGCGATCGAGGTGTTCTGCTTCCAGATGCCGTTGCCGGCGATGGTCTTGAATTCGTCACGCGTGATCATTTGGCGGCTCCCTCGGCGAACAGTTGGTCGCGGTTGGCTTCGGCCCATTTGACGGCCTTGAGTACGGCTTTGGCGACGGCGCGCGGGGTGACCGTGGCACCGGCGTAGTAATCGATGCTACCGCCGTCCTTTTTGACCTTCCAGTCACGGTCGACCGCTGTCGCCAGCGCCATGCCGTTGAACTGGGTGATCCACGGCCGGGTCTTGTTCTTGTCCTTCTTGAGCTCGACGTAATCGCCCAGGCCCGGCGTTTCCTTGTGCTGCGTGACGCGCACGCCGGCGACGCGGCCATCGGCACGCACCGCGATGATCAGCCGCACCTTGCCGGCATAGCCGTCCGGTGCCACCGCTTCGAAAATCAGTGCGGCCGGCTGTTTGCCGAGACGGGCGCGGTACAGCGTGCTCGGGTCGGCCAGGCCGAGTTCCGGCGTCGGCGGCAAGGTCAGCGCATCGGCGAGCAGCGCATTGTCGTACTCGCTGCGCGGCAGGACCTCGTCGGCCAGTTTCATTTTCTCTTCGGCCGCCGAAGCCTCGATCGCCGGCTTGGTCCAGAGGTAGGCGCCGGAAAGCAGGCCGGTGAAGATGATCACGAAAATGAACAGGATGGCGGCCGTACGCACGGCCATGCCGGTGGCGGAGAATTGCTTGACGGTGCTCATGCCTTGTCCTTCATGCCGAAGATGGGCGGCTGGGTGAGCAGGTCGATGACCGGGGCACACAGGTTCAGCAGCAGCACGGCAAAGGCAACGCCATCCGGATAGCCGCCGAAGACGCGGATGATGTAGGCGAGCAGGCCGCAGCCGGCACCGAAGATCAGTTTGCCGCGCGGCGTCGTGCAGCCCGATACCGGGTCGGTGGCGATGAAGAAGGCGCCGAGCATGGCGGCACCCGAGAACAGGTGGAAGAGCGGGCTGGCGAACTGGGCCGGGTTGTACAGCCAGAGTGCACCGGAAATCGCGACCAGGGCGCCGATGAAGGCGGTCGGTACATGCCAGGTGATCAGCTTGCGCTGCAGCATCCACAGGCCGCCGAGCAGGTAGCCGACGGCCACCCATTCCCAGCCGCGCCCGGCGAAGTTGCCGTAGATGTCCTGGTTGGCCAGCAGGTGGGCGACATCAACCGAACCTTCGCCAAGCTTGAGGGCTGTCTTCATCGCATCGAGCGGCGTCGCGCCGGACAGGGCGTCGACGCGCGGCATGAAACCGAGGATGACGTTCATCTGGTCGACCAGCGAGAGTTGCAGGCCGACGCTCGGCCACTGCGACATCAGGGCCGGGAAGGCGACGATGCAGACCGCGAAGGCGATCATTGCCGGGTTGAACGGGTTCTGGCCGAGGCCGCCATAGAGTTGCTTGGCGACGACGATGGCGAACACGGTGCCGGTGACGACCAGCCACCACGGCGCGAGCGGCGGGAAGGCGAGGGCGATCAGCCAGGCGGTGACGACGGCCGAGCCGTCCGACAGGAACATGGCAAGCGGTTTTCCCTGGATGCGCAGCATCAGCGCTTCGGCGAGCAAGGCGGCAAGCGAGGCGATGACGATCTGGGCCAGGATGGCCGGGCCGACCAGCCAGGCATAGGCGGCAATACCCGGGACCAGCGCGATGCAGACCTGGGTCATGACCTGGCTGACGCTGACGTCCTTGAGCAGATAGGGGGCGGGCGCAAACATCATTCGGCTTTCTCGCTGGCCGGCGCGGGCGGCGTGCCCGGCTCGGGGTCGGTCAGGTGGGCGGCGGCGCGGCGTGCTTCGATGTCGGCGACATCGTGTTGCGCGGCACTGCTCAGCACCTCGGTGTTTTTCGGCTGGGCGGCTTCGCGCTGCGCCTTGGCGCGCGCCATGGCAGCGGCGATGGCGGCCTTTTTGGCCTCCTGGGCGGCGTCGACCGCTACGGCCGGAGTGGCGTCAGTCGATGGAGCGGTTTCGGCGACGGGGGGCGTCGCAGCGGCCGGGTCCGTGTTTTCGGCTGCGGCAGCAGCAGCGGCTTCTGCCGCTTTCTTGGCGGCCTGCGCGGCGGCAGCCTTGGCAAGCTTCTCGGCCTTTTCGGCTTTTTCGCGCTCTTCGCGCAGCTGCTTGAATTCGAAACGCTCCTTGGCGGTGTCGGCCGCCTTCTTTTCGCGTTCGCGCGCCCAGATCTCGCTCTTGGCAAAGCGGAAATACTGGACGAGCGGAATGCGCGACGGGCAGACGAAGGAGCAGCAACCGCATTCGATGCAGTCGAAGATGTGATATTCCTGCGTCTTGCCGAAGTTCTTTGCGCGCGAGAACCAGTACATCTCGAAGGGTTGCAGTTCGTGGGGGCAGGCCTGGGCGCACGAACCGCAGCGGATGCACGGCATTTCCGGCGCCTTGGGCGGGAAAATCCGGTCGGAATGCGCGATCAGGCAGTTGGTCGCCTTGACCACCGGGACATTGGCGTCCGGCACCAGGAAACCCATCATCGGGCCGCCCATGACGATGCCGTCGGTGTCCGGGTGCGGCTGCGCGAGTTGCAGCAGTTCGCCCATCGGCGTGCCGATCAGCACTTCGTAATTGCGCGGCGCATGCACATTGCCGGACAGCGTGACCAGGCGGGAGACGACCGGCTCGCCGTGCGCGATGGCGCGCCAGGCGGTGTAGGCGGTGGCGACGTTGAAACACTGCACGCCGAGATCGGTCGAGCGCTTGCTGGCCGGGACTTCCTTGCCGGTCAGGACGCGAATCAGCTGCTTGGCACCGCCGGCCGGGTAAAGCGTCGGCACCGGCACGACGGAAAACGATTCGCCGAGTGCGTCGACCGCTGCGCGCATCGCGGCGGCGGCCTCCGGCTTGTTGTCCTCGATGCCGATCAGCACCTTCTTCGGCTGCAGCAGGTCGCGGAAGATACCGATGCCGCGCACGACTTCCTCGGCGCGTTCGCGCATCAGCAGGTCGTCGCAGGTGATGAAGGGCTCGCACTCGGCGCCGTTGATGACCAGCTCTTCCATCGGCACGGTCTTCGACGGCGTCAGCTTGCCGTGGGTCGGGAACACTGCGCCGCCCAGACCGACGACGCCGGACTGCTGCAGGTATTCGCGCACCGCCTCGGGGGCGGCGTTGGCGTAGTCGAAGGGCTGGCGTTCTATCCATTCATCCTTGCCGTCCGGCTCGATGACGACGCACATGGCGTCGAGGCCGGACGGGTGCGGCTGCACATGCATGGCCACTTCGAGTACGGTGCCCGAAGTCGGGGCGTGCACGGCGGCCGAGATCCAGCCGTCGGCCTCGCCGATCAACTGCCCCTTCAGGACCTTGTCGCCGGCCTGGACAACCGGTTGCGGCACACCGCCGATGCTCTGGTGGAGCGGCACGACGAGGCGCGAAGGCAAGGGCGCCTGGGCAATCGGCAGGGTCACGGATTGCGTCTTGTTGGTCGGCGGCTTGACGCCACCCTTGAATTTGAACAGGTTCATCAGCATCAGGCGGCCTTTTGGGTGGCCGCAGCCTTGATTTCAACGACCGGGTATTTCCACTTCCAGTTGTCGATGTTTTCGCCGATCGGCTCGATCCGGATGCATTCGACCGGGCAGGGCGGCAGGCAGAGTTCGCAGCCGGTACATAGCGGCGCGATGATGGTGTGCATCTGCTTGGCGGCACCGACAATGGCGTCGACCGGGCAGGCCTGGATGCACAGCGTGCAGCCGATGCAGGTGTTCTCGTCGATGATGGCGACCGACTTCGGCTTTTCTTCGGCGTCGAGCGGTTTGACCTCGCGGCCGAGCAGGTCGGCCAGGCGCTGCACGCCTTCCGTGCCGCCCGGCGGGCACTTGTTGATTTCATCGCCATTGGCGATGGCTTCGGCGTAGGGCTTGCAACCCGGATAGCCGCACTGGCCGCACTGGGTCTGCGGCAGGATGGCCTCGATCTTCTCGATCAGCGGGTCGCCTTCGACCTTGAACTTGATCGAGGCAAAGCCGAGCAGGGCGCCGAGCACGACGGCACCGAGGGCCATGATGGCGATGGCGAGCAGGATGTCCATTATTGGTACTTGTCCAGGCCGGCGAAGCCCATGAAAGCGAGCGCCATCAGGCCGGCGGTGACCATGGCGATGGCGACGCCACGGAAGTGGATGGGCACATCGGCGCCTTCAATGCGTTCGCGGATGCCGGCGAAGAGAATCAGCACCAGCGAGAAGCCGACGGCGCTGCCGGCGCCGAAGAGCAGCGAATCGACGAAGTTGTAGCCGTTCGAGATGTTGATCAGCGGCACGCCGAGCACGGCGCAGTTGGTGGTGATCAGCGGCAGGTAGATGCCCAGCGTCTGCTGCAGGGCCGGCGAGGTCTTGGCGATGACCATTTCGGTCAGCTGGACGATGGCGGCGATGGTGACGATGAAGGACAGCGTGCGCAGATATTCCAGCCCGAAAGGCATGAGCAGGAAGTGATCGATGATGTAGCTGGCGCCGGTCGCCACGGTCAGCACGAAAGTGGTCGCGGCGCCCATGCCGTAAGCGGTTTCCAGCTTCTTGGAAACGCCCATGAAGGGGCAGAGGCCGAGGATTTTCACCAGGACGACGTTGTTGACCAGCACCGCGCCGACGAGGATGAATAAGTAGTGGCTCATGATTTTTCTGGGCGTGAAGCGCGCATTATCGGGCTTTGCCGGCGCGCGGACAACCGCGTGCCGGTTAGGGTCTTATAGGGATTTCTTCTGAAGTTTGGCCAGGGCAGCCGCCGTTTCGCTGACCAGCTCCGGTCCGCGATAGATGAAACCGCTGTAGACCTGGACCAGGCTGGCGCCGGCTTCGATCTTGGCGACAGCGTCCTGGCCGCTCAGGATGCCGCCAACGCCGATGATCGGCAGCTCGCCGGCCAGAGCAGTCGACAGCTTCTTGAGCACTTCGGTCGATTTCCTGAACACCGGTGCGCCGGACAAGCCGCCGGCTTCATTGCCGTTCGGCAGGTTTTCGACGCCTTCGCGCGACAGCGTGGTGTTGGTGGCGATCACGCCATCCATGCGATGGCGGCGTAGCGCATCGGCAATCGCGGTGATCTGGACATCGTCGAGATCGGGGGCGATCTTCAGCGCCATCGGCACATATTTGCCGTAGTTCTGCACCAGTTGCTCCTGCTTCGCCTTGAGCTGTGCCAGCAGGTCGTCGAGGGCGTCGTCCTTCTGCAGTTCGCGCAGGTTCTTGGTGTTCGGCGAGGAAATATTGACGGTGATGTAGCTGGCGTCGTTGTAAACCTTTTCCAGGCAGATCAGGTAGTCCTCGGCCGCCTTTTCAATCGGCGTCGTGGCGTTCTTGCCGATGTTGATGCCGAGGATGCCGCCGGTTTTCGGGAACTGCGCGGCGCGCACGTTGGCGAGCAGCTTGTCGACGCCGGCGTTGTTGAAACCCATGCGGTTGATGATGCCCTGCGCTTCCGGGACGCGGAACATGCGCGGTTTCGGGTTGCCGTCCTGCGGCCGCGGCGTGATCGTGCCGATTTCGATGGAACCGAAGCCAAGTGCGGCCAGTCCGTCGATGTAGTCGCCGTTCTTGTCCAGTCCGGCGGCAAGGCCGACCCGGTTGGGAAACTTGAGGCCCATGACGTCGACCGGATCGGCGGCGACCGGTTTGGCAAGCAGCCCGGACAGGCCGGTGGCGCCGAGGAAGGAGATGCCGCTCATGCCGATACCGTGAGCGGTTTCGGCGTCGAGGGAGAAAAAGAATTTGCGCAGGATGGGATAGAGCATAGCCCGCGATTTTACCGCAAGGTGGCGGCTTGGCGGCAGCGTACGGAAACAAACGGAAACAGATTTTATGGCGCAAGGGGAGGTAAACTGGCCGGCATGCGATTCATTCCCCTTCTGCTGCCTGCCTTCCTGCTTTCTCTCGCCGCGCCGGCATCGGCGGCAGGGCTGGATGATCCGTTCGCAACCGATGCCTTGTTGCCGCTCAAGCCCTCGCCGATGCTGGCCGGCCGGGTCGGCGGCGCGCCCTGTGCGACTGATCTGCCGGCAACGGCATTGGCCGCCATCGATGCGGTCGACCTGGCGCTTTGCAACAATCCGCAGACGCGCGAAATATGGGCCAACAGCCGCGCCCAGGCGGCGCAGCTCGGTGTCGCGCAGTCGGCCTGGTTGCCTGGCCTGAGCGCCAGGGCGACCGGCAGCCGGATCTTTACCGAGGCGCGCGACTACAACCAGAATTCCGCCGCCTTGACCCTGTCCTGGCTGCTTTTCGATTTCGGCCAGCGTTCGGCCAATGTCGATTACGCCCGCCAGTTGCTCAACGCCGCGCTCGCAACGCAGGATGCGACGGTACAAACCCTCTTCCTCGCCGCGCTGCAGACTTACTACACGGCGCAGGCGACGCAGGCGGCGGTGTTTTCCGCCAGCGAGGCCGAGCGTGCCGCCAGCGAAGCCTTCAAGGCGGCCGACTCGCGTTACCAGGTCGGCGCCGGCACCCCGGCTGATCGCCTGCAGGCGAAGACGGCCCTGGCGCAGGCCACCCTCAACCGCATCCGGGCCGAGGGCGACGCGCGCAATGCGCAGGGCGCGCTGGCCAATGCGCTCGGTTTCGATGCGCAACAGAAAATCGTTCTCGCCGCGCTGCCGGCGCTGGCGCCGGAAACGGCCTTCCAGAAGGATGTCGACGCGCTGATCGCCGAGGCGCGCGCCCGCCGTCCCGATCTCAAGGCGGCCGAGGCGCAGTTCCGCGCCGCCGAGGCCAATGTCGGTTACGCGCGTGCGCTCGGCCGGCCGACGCTCAGTCTGGCGACCGGCCCGACCTGGCAGGATGTCGGCGGCGTCGTGACGCAGGGCGGCAACATCGGCCTGACGGTCAACGTGCCTTTATTCACCGGTTTCCAGACCACCTACAGTGTGCATTCGGCGGCGGCCCAGGCCGATGCCCGGGCGGCGCAGCGCGACCGCCTCAATGCGCAGATCGCGCTCGATGTCTGGAAGGCCTACCAGAGCCTGACCACGGCGACGCAGAGCCTGCTCACCACGACTGATCTGGTGGCCAGTGCTGAGCAGTCGGAGCGCGTCGCGCTCGGCCGCTACAAGGCCGGCGTCGGCACCGTGCTTGACCTGCTGACGGCGCAGAGCGCGCTGGCCAGCGCCCGTCTGCAACGCATCCAGGCGACGCTGGACTGGAATGTTTATCGCGCTTCCCTGGCACAAGCCATGGGCGCCCTGGATTACACGCTGCTGCAGGGTTCGGCGGCAGTTGAAGGAAGACCATGAAACGTATCGGCAAGATCATCCTCGCGACCACCGTGCTGGCCGGTCTGATCGGCGGCGGCATCTGGTACGCCAACCAGCGCGCGGCGCAGAACCCGGAGCAGCGCTACAAGCTCGGTACGGTCGAAAAGGGCGACGTGACGCAAACGGTGTCGGCCAACGGCACGCTCAATCCGGTGGTGCTGGTCAGCGTCGGCACGCAGGTGTCGGGCACGGTCAAGAAACTCTACGTCGATTTCAACGACAAGGTCGAGAAGGGCCAGCCGCTGCTCGAACTCGACGACGCGCTGCTCAGCGCCCAGGTCAGGCAGAGCGAGGCCAATCTCGCCAATGCCGGTGCGGCGCTTGAACTGGCGCAGGCCAACGAGGCGCGCATGAAGACGCTGTTCGCGCAGGAATACGTCTCGAAGCAGGAATACCAGCAGTCCTTGCAGTCGCTCAAGTCGGCGACCGCGCAACAGGCGCTGGCGCGCGCGCAACTGGAGAAGGACCGGGTCAATCACGGCAACACGACGATCCGCTCGCCGGTGACCGGCGTTGTTGTCGATCGCGTCGTCGATCTCGGCCAGACGGTCGCCGCCAGCTTCCAGACGCCGGTGCTGATCAAGATCGCGCAGGATCTTTCCGACATGCGCATCGACACCAGTTTTGCCGAAGCCGACATCGGCAACCTGCGCGAAGGGCAGAAGGCGCGCTTTACGGTCGACGCCTTCCCGAGCCGCAATTTCACCGGCGAAGTGCAGCAGATCCGCCTCAACCCGACCAATCAGCAGAACGTCGTCACCTACAACGTCCGCGTCAATGTCGCGAACCCGGAACTGGTGCTGCTGCCGGGCATGACCGCCTACGTCAATATCGCCGTGCAGAAGCGCGAGAAGGTGCTGCTCGTGCCGAATGCGGCACTGCGTTTCAAACCGGCCGATGCGGCCGACAAGAAACCGGAAAATGGCCAGAAAGCCGCGTCGACCGCTGCGCCGGGCACACCGGCCGGCGCGCCCGGCGAGAAGAAAGGCAAGAAGCGCGACGGCCAGAGCGGCACGGTCTACGTGCTGGAAGGTGAAGAAATCAAACCGGTCAGCGTCCAGCTCGGCATTACCGACAACCGCAATACCGAAGTCGTCGGCGGCGAACTCAAGGAAGGCGACCGCATCGTGCTCGGCGAGAACGGCAGCAGCGGCAAGCCGCCGTCCAGCGTCGGCATGCGGATGTTCTGATGAGCGATGCGGTCATCCGGGTGGTCGGCCTGGGCAAGTCCTACGTCACGGCGGCCGGCCTGTTTCCGGCGCTCAAGGGCGTCGATCTCGAGGTGCGGCCGGGCGAGTACATCGCCATCATGGGCCCGTCCGGCTCCGGCAAGTCCACCTTCATGAACCTGCTCGGTTGTCTCGACCAGCCGAGCATGGGCGACTATTTCCTCGCCGGCGAGAACGTCGCGCACCTGGAAAAGGACGCCCTGGCGCAATTGCGCAACCGCACGCTGGGCTTCGTCTTCCAGGGTTTTAACCTGCTGCCGCGCATGAGCCTGCAGGACAACGTCGCGCTGCCGCTGGTCTATGCCGGCATCGACAAGGAAACGCGGCGGCGTGCGGCGCGCGAGATGCTGGCGCGGGTCGGCCTGGAAAAATACGCCGAGTCGCGCCCCAACCAGATTTCCGGCGGCCAGCAGCAGCGCGTCGCGATTGCCCGCGCCCTGGTCAACAAGCCGCGCCTGATCCTCGCCGACGAGCCGACCGGCAATCTCGACAGCCATACCAGCGAGGAAATCATGCGCCTGTTCGGCGAACTCAACGGCGAGGGCATCACCATCGTGCTCGTCACGCACGAACCGGATATCGCCGAACACGCCAAGCGCCAGGTGCGCTTCCTCGACGGCCAGATCATCAACGACCACCTGACCGGAGCGGCGGCATGACGGGATTCCGGCAGAAATCCGCGTTTTTCAGCGGTCGACCGCTGAAAAACGGCAAAAACCAATTCGCAGCGGAGCGCTCATGCTGAAAGCGATGCTCAGCGAAGCCTGGCTGGCGATGGGCGCCAACCGCCTGCGCACGGCGCTCACCATGCTCGGCATGGTGATCGGCGTCGGCGCCGTGGTGATCATGATCGCCATTGGCCAGGGCGCACAATACGCGGTGCAGCAGACGATCAGCACCATGGGCTCGAATCTCTACATCGTGCTCTCCGGCTCCTTCACCGCCTCCGGCGTGCGCAGCGGCTCGGCCGGCGCGCCGTCGCTGAACGTCGCCGACGCCGAGGCGATGGCCGAACTCGACGGCGTTGCCAACGTTTCGCCGACCCACCAGGGCACGCGGCAACTGGTTTACGGCTCGCAGAACTGGAGCACGCAGGTCATCGGCTCGACCCCGGAATACCTCGAAGCGCGTGCCTGGAACATCGTCAACGGCGCCTCCTTCGGTGACTCCGACGTGCGCTCGGCGACGCGCGTCGCGATCATCGGCAAGACGGTGGCGGAAAACCTGTTCGGCGCCGACGACCCGGTCGGCAAGACCATGCGCATCCAGCAGAACCCGTTTGTCGTCATCGGCGTGCTCGGCAGCAAGGGCCAGAATCTCGATGGCCGCGACCAGGACGACACCGTGATCATTCCGCTCACCACCGCCCAGCGCAAGGTGTTCGGCACGCCCTTCCTGGGTTCGGTGCGGATGATCATGGTCCAGGCCGACAGCGCCGAATCGATGCCCAAGGTCGAAGCCGGCATCACGTCCCTGCTGCGCCAGCGCCATCGCCTGCGCGAAGGCATGCCGGACGATTTCTTCATGCGCAACCTGTCGGCCGCCGCCGAATCCGAAGCGGCGACGACGCGCACGATGTCCATCCTGCTCGGCGCGATCGCCTCGATCTCGCTGCTGGTCGGCGGCATCGGCATCATGAACATCATGCTCGTCTCGGTCACCGAACGCACCCGCGAAATCGGCATCCGCATGGCGATCGGCGCGCGCCAGAAAGACATCCTGACCCAGTTCCTGCTCGAAGCGGTGATGATCTCCTTCGCCGGCTGCCTGCTCGGCCTGCTGCTTGGCCTGGGCATCGCGCTCGGCATCAACGCCTTCACCGGCATGGTCATCGTCATCTCGGGCAGCGCGGCGCTGGTCGCCTTTGCCGTTGCCGCGACGGTCGGCATCTTCTTCGGCTGGTACCCGGCAAAGAAGGCGGCGCAACTTGATCCGATCGAGGCGCTGCGCTATCAGTGAGGAATGCCGGCAGGGAAGGCTTGCGGCGCGCTGTCTAGCGTACCTTTTGGCGATAACTGCGGGTCTTGTGGTAATCGTTCTTGACCGAATACATCATGGCATCGGCAACGGCGATCACTTCATCGGCAGTTTGTTGCGGTTCGGCGGAAGCCCAGCCCACGCTTGCCGAAACGGTCAGGCCACCCCCCGGGATGCCGGACAGGATGCTGCTCAGTTGTTGACCTGATGCAGCCAGTCGCTCCGGAGCCAGGCCCGGGCAAATCACCGCAAATTCGTCGCCGCCCAGTCGTCCGCAAATCCATCCGCGGCTACTGATCAGATCGATCAGACGGCGAGCGACCTCGCGCAGGGTCGCGTCCCCGGCGGCATGGCCGAAATTGTCGTTGACGGCCTTGAATCCATTGAGGTCAATCAGCATGACGCCCAGCGGCTGATCCGAGGTCGAACGCTCCTCCAGGGCGGCTTCCAGTTCGTGGTACAGGCCACTCCGGTTAAGGAGGCCGGTGAGCGCATCGGTTCTCGATGCGGTTTCGGCCAGCAAGCGGGCGCGATGCATTCCCCTGAGGATAAATATGAAATTGGCCAGGGAAAGAATGAAAGCCACGCTCTGAGCGAGGCGCAAGCGCGATACTGCGGCGATCGACTCATGTTCAAGCTCATTGGTGAGCTGGTTCATGACGTCGAGAATTTCTCCATTGCGTTCGCCCATGTAGCGGGAAAAATTTTCCATATCCACGGGCTCGCTTGGTACCTTTGGCCAATCGGCGAGCCAACCGGATGCTTCACCGACCAGCAGCGCGGCCTTGCCCTGGACTCTTTCAAGCTGGACCGGCCGACCATCGCCTCCGCTTGTTTCACCTCCCTCGGCAAAGGCCGACAAGGTACGACGAAAAGTGAGGTAGGCCTGGGCAAGCTCGCTGGCGGACTCCGCTCGCTGCATTTCGCTGCGGCTCGGGTTGCTCGCAAGCAGTGCTGCCTTGGTGATGCGCTGCGACAGCATCCGTTGCCGTCCCGCCAGGTTGATTGCTACGGCATCCTTTTCGACTTGCCGGGCAATGCTGTAGCTGAAGGCAAGTGTGCCGAAATCAAGTACGACAAAGGTCGCGACTGCCAGGGCAAGATGATTTTTCATTGAAGCCTCGCCAGGACTATTTACTGCCAGTGTAATGCAAAGAGCTCCTGTGCATGTTCGGCGTGGCATGCACCGGTGTGGTCCGCGCGATCGTAGCGGTCGACCATGAAAAAAGCCGGGAATTCCCCGGCTTTTTGATTTGCAGCGAACTCCTCGTTCAGATCACCAGCTGCGTCCCCAGTTCCACCACCCGATTGCTCGGAATATGGAAGAAGTCGCTGGCGCTGGTGGCGTTTTTCGACATCACGGCAAACAGGCGGCCGCGCAGTGGGCTGAATTTGCGGGCGAGCGAGGGGACGATGGTTTCGCGCGACAGGTAGAAGGTCGTTTCCATCAGGTCGAAACGTTCGCCGAAGCGCTTGCACTGCTCCAGCGCACCCGGCACGTCCGGGCTTTCCATGAAGCCGTAGCGGATGATCAGGCGCTTGAAGCCCTTGTGCATCTCGTGCAGGTAGATGCGGTCCATGTCGTTGACGTGCGGCGTGGCCATGGTTTGCACGGTGACCAGCACGACGCGTTCATGCAGGACCTGGTTGTGCTTGAGATTGTGCAGCAGGGCGGGCGGCACGCCGTCCTTGGCACTGGTCATGAACACGGCCGTACCCTGGATGCGATGCACGTCGTCGATGGAGTGCAGGAAGTCTTCCATCGGGATGCTCTGCTTGGCCATTTCTTCCGACACCAGCTTGCGGCCGCGCCGCCAGGTGGTCAGCACGGTGAAGGAGACGAGGCCCATGGCGAGCGGGAACCAGCCGCCTTCGGGGATCTTGATCGCGTTGGCGGCGAAGAAGGCGATATCGACGGCAAGCAGCGAGCCGGCGACGAGAACGATCACTATCTTGTTCCATTTCCACATCAGCAGCATCACGAAGGCGACCAGGATGGTGTCGATCAGCATCGTGCCGGTAACGGCAATGCCGTAGGCCGCAGCCAGATTGGAGGAATTCTTGAAACCGATGACCAGCGCGACCACGGCCAGATACAGCGACCAGTTGGTGAAGGGCACATAGATTTGGCCTTCTTCCATGCCCGAGGTATGGATGATCTGCATGCGCGGCAGCAGCCCCATCTGGATCGACTGGCGAGCCACCGAGAAGGCGCCCGAGATGACCGCCTGCGAAGCGATCACGGTGGCCATGGTGGCGAGGAAGACCATCGGCACGATGGCCCAGTCCGGTGCCAGATGGAAGAACGGACTTTCGATCGCTTCCGGCTCGACCAGCAGCAGTGCGCCCTGGCCGAAGTAATTGAGGACCAGCGCCGGCATCACGAAACCGAACCAGGCTAGGCGGATAGGAAAGCGGCCGAAGTGCCCCATGTCGGTATAGAGCGCCTCACCGCCGGTCACCGCGAGCACGACCGAACCGAGGGCGAGGAAGGCAAGGCCGGTATGAGTGACGATGAAATAGATCGCGAAAATCGGGTTGAGGGCTTCGAGAACGTGCGGGTTCTGCGCGATCTGCATGATGCCGAGCGCGCCGAGAATGCCGAACCAGGCGACCATGACCGGGCCGAAGAACATGCCGACGGTGCCGGTGCCGCGCTTCTGGATGGCGAACAGGCCGGTCAGGATGGCGAGGGTGATCGGGATGACGTAGGGCTTCAGGGTCGGCGTGATGATTTCCATGCCTTCGACTGCGGAAAGCACCGAAATGGCCGGCGTGATCATGCTGTCGCCGTAGAACAGCGCCGCCGCGAAAATGCCAAGCAGGGTGACGATCCACGACAGGCGGGGATTCTTGGCGCGTTCGGTGACCAGTGCGAGCAAGGCGAGCGAGCCGCCTTCGCCGCGGTTGTCGGCACGCATGATGATCGCCACGTACTTGATGGTGACGAGCACGATGATCGACCAGAAAACCATCGACAGCACCCCGAGAATGTTTTCCGGGGTGACCGGAATCGGGTGATGGCCGTTGAAAATTTCCTTGAGGGCGTAGAGCGGGCTGGTACCGATGTCGCCGAAGACGACCCCGATGGCGGCGACGGTCAGAGCCGGCAGCGCTTGGCGTTGATGCATGATTTCCCCTGAGGCGCCTATGGCGCTTGAATATTATGGTATCGGCCGTCGCTGCGGCATTTGCGGGCGGAGCCGAAGCCGTCAATCTAGCACTTTGCCGCGGGCTTGGGCGCAGCTCCGGGGCGGTTTGCCTAGGCGATGGTGCGCCGCCGCAACAGGTGGTTCACGATGAAGCTCAAAACCACCTCCGGATGCTGGTTGACCGCCGTGTAACGCAGGCGGGCAATGCCGCGCTCCGGTTTCGAGCTGGATGGCCGCACCTCCAATACCTCGACCTCGCAATGCAGCGTATCGCCCGGCCGCACCGGCGCCAGCCAGCGCAATTCGTCGATGCCCGGCGAACCGAGGCTGGATTCGGCCAGGATGCCGCTCTGGATGAACAACCGGAAGCAGATGGCGAGGCTCTGGAAACCGCTGGCGATCAGTCCGCCATAGGGCGAATTGGCCGCCGCGTTGGCATCGAGATGAAAGGCCTGCGGATCGTAGCGCCAGGCAAAGTCGATGATTTCGGCTTCAGTCAGCGTCACGCCCGGCGTGGTGAATTGCTCGCCGGGGGCAAGGTCGTCGAGGTAGCGGGTATCCATGTTGTTTTCTCCTGGGCGACTGGGCGCGGCGCTCTCTATGGTTCATGCCGGCTCAGCCACTTTGCCGTGATCTCGTAGAGTTTTTCGGGGTTGAAGGGCTTGGCCAGGTAATCGTTCATGCCGGCCTCGAAACAGCGTTGCCGATCTTCGGCAAAGGCGTTGGCGGTCATCGCGATGATCGGCAGATGCCGGGTTGCCGGCAACTGGCGGAGTTGCCTTGTTGCTTCCAGACCGTCCAGGTGGGGCATCTGCATGTCCATCAGGACCAGCGCGTAAGGGGTTTTCTGTACCCTAGCGATGGCTTCGATGCCATCTGCGGCTGTTTCCACCGTCAATCCGACATCTTCCAGAAGCATCTGGGCAACTTCCTGATTGATCGGTTCGTCATCGACGATCAGTATTCTGGCGCTGGCGTGGCGTTCGCGCAGCAGGGTTTCGGCATTGCCGGGCAGCATGCCCTCTGGTGCCGCATCCGTCCCGCCTTTCTTCAGCCGGGCGGTAAGCCAGAAGGTGCTGCCGACGCCGGGGGTACTTTCGACCCCGGCTTCGCCGCCCATTATCTGCGCCAGGCGCTTGGTGATTGCCAGGCCCAGTCCGCTGCCGCCGTAATTGCGCGAGATCGTGTTGTCCGCCTGCTCGAATGACGTGAACAGGCGGGGCAGGGTTTCCGGCGCAATGCCGATACCGGTATCCTCGACCTCGAAGCGGAGCAGGACGCTATCGGCCGCATCTTCGACAACCCGTGTGCGTAGTGTGACGCTTCCCTTGTCGGTGAATTTCACCGCGTTGGTTGCGTAATTGAGCAGTGCTTGCTGCAGGCGGGCGCTGTCGCCCCGCAGTCCGGTCGGCAGCGCTTCGTTGTCGATGATCAGGGACAGCCCCTTTTCGCTGGCCCGCTCGTTGAGTATCGAGGCAACGTTGGCGCTGACAGAGCTGATGCTGACGTTGCTTTCCTCGATTGAGAACTTGCCGGCCTCGATCTTGGAGAGGTCGAGGATGGCGTTGATCAGTTCGAGCAGATGATGGCTGGCGGTGTCGATCTTTTCCAGGCGCTTGCCCTGTTCCGGCGCGACGCCCGCTCGCCGCATCAGATTGACCATGCCGATGATTGCGTTGAGCGGCGTACGGATTTCGTGGCTCATGTTGGCGAGGAAGCTGCTCTTCGCAATATTGGCCGCCTCGGCAGCCGCCTTGGTCTTTTCCAGTTGCCCGGTGCGCGTCGCAACGATTTCCTCGAGATGGTCGCGGTGTCTTTCAAGCTCGGCCTGGGTCTGTTTGAACGAAGAGACATCGGTTATCAGCACGTAAAACCCGTCGACCGTCTCGCCATGGCGGTCCGGAATGTAATTGATCAATGCATCGAAGCTGCGTCCGCTGTCCGGTATCGTGATCGAGTGCTCGAAGGTTTGCGGTTCGCCACGCAGCGCCGCCTCACAGCGGGGCCGGTTGAGTTGATAAAACGCCTCTCCGGTCACCTCGCTGATATGTTTGCCCGCCATTTGCGCCGACTCGACGCCGAAGCGTTTGGCGTAGATGGAATTGGCAAAGCGGTTGTGCAGGCTCTTGTCCCAATAGCCGATCATTGCCGGCATATTGTTCAGGATCGACTCCAGGTCGCGCTCGCCCCGTTTGCGATCGCTGACGAAGCGGTTGATCGCGTCAACCAGGATGTCGATTTCATCTGGCGCTTTGCCTGTGGCCTTGCGGTCGATGACCAGCCTGGGAACATCCTTGCTATTTCCCTGGCGGGTCAGCACCTCCGCGAGTTGATGCAGATGCCGGGTGATCATCCGGTAAACGATGGTGAAGAGCAGCAGACTGACCCCGATGATCTTGAGGATGTCCATGAGCACCAGGGTTTTCAGCGTATCGACAAGTTGGGCGTTAACCTGTGCGTAGGATTCCGAAATGTGCAGGAAGCCGATGGTTTGGTCGCTGCTCGGGGCCAGGATCGGCAGGCTCCATTCCTTGTCGGACGGGGCGGTGAAATCCGCCTGGCTGATCTCGACGACCGTTTTTTCGAGATCCCGCACCTCGGCCCGGGCCAGCGAGCCGGAGCGGACCATGCCGGAAAGCTGCGCGTTCAGGCCGGCAATGTCGTATTGCCAGAGCGCGATGGAAATTGCCGGGAGGCTTTGCGCCGCCGCCGTGTGGGCATTGGCGTGGGCGGTCTCCAAGGCCTTGCCGCGCTCATGTACCACGCTGAACAAGGTGGCGACGGAGAACACGGCAAAACTGGTCAACATCACCCGCAGCAGGATCTTGATGGCGAGAACCGAGCCGCGCAGGGAGCCTTTGCCGCGGATTTTCATTTTTTATCCCAAATGCCGCTGTAGGCGGCCTCGACCGCCTGTGTGGCTTCAAACTTGCCGTAAGTCGTTTGCAGCAATTCGGTGGTGACCAGGATCGGCTTGGACTGGAAGCCGCTCGGCGGAAATCCGGCAAAGGCCCGATTCAGTTCGTCGGCCAACTGATAACCGTGCAGTTTCAGCGGTTCGGCCACCGTCGCCGCCTGCTGGCCGATGCCCGAGGCGATCCGGCCGAGTGCCTTGAGGGAGCCGTCGCCGGCCGAGACATTGACGATGTCGGTGCGGCGTGACGCGATCAGCGGATAGTTGATTTCGTCGAAATAGGTATCGTTGATCGCCAGGCTATAGGTCCATGCCGCGCCATGCTTGCCGGCCAGTCGGGCAACAACGGCGGGGATTGCTGCAGCTGCGGCCGAGATGGCGACGTTTTCGACCGCGAGGACCTGGCAGGCGCTGTAGCCCGGGCAATTCTCGAGGGCCTTTTTCATTGCCGCCGTCTTGGCATTGGCCACCGCATACTGCGGATCGTTGAAGATGACCACGCCGACCGGGCGCTGTCTGGCCCTGGCGTCACGAATCACGTAATCGGCGGCGATTTGCGCCACATCGAGCGGCTGGGTCGAAATATTGGTGAATAGATCGGGGGTCGGGCCGGGCTCTTTCGCCGCATGCCAGCCGACCAGAACGATCCGGCCTTGTTTGGCGCTGGCGACTTCGGCGCGAAACTCGCCCGGGTCGAAGCCACCAATGACGATCCCGTCCGGACGCGCCGCAATTGCTTGCCGCAGCAGGCTGGCCTGGGTGCTCTTGCTGTCGTTGCCATTTTTGAGCTGAACCTGCCAGCCAAGTTTTTTGGCGGCTTCCTCAAATCCCCGGTAGGTCCCCATCACACCGCCATTCCGGTAATCGGAAGCAATGAATACGAGCTTTTTCCCGACCTGGGCGGCCGGGCCGGGCGGGGGCTGTTGCCGCGATTCCTGGGCAGTCGCGGCAGCGCAACTTAAAGCCAACCAGAGGAGGAAAACGCAAGATGCTTTTTTCACGGCAAATCCATGTCAAGCCATTTCCCGAATGTACGCTACAGCAAGGTCTGCTTTCAAGGCAGATGGCGTGCTTTTCGACAATCCGGCTGGTTTGCTGCGAACAAAATATGTGCCACGCAAAAGGATCTTGGCGATTTGGGAACAAATGCGGGCGCCGGGGCGCAGTCTGACGTCACCACGAGCAGACTATAACGGTGCAGGATGCGCCAGGCCAGTTGCCGTTTGTCCCGTGCTCGGCAAGTGCCTCATGCCGACTAAGCAGGCGTTGCGCAAGTGTTTGGGCATGGTGGGAAAATCGTGCTTTGGAGGAGGTTGACCGCTGCCCTCGATTTATTGCCGCGCATGCAACCCCTGATGAAACAACTAAGCAACCGACTAAGCCGCCAAACTACGGCGGCTAAGTCTCTGCTTATCCCCGGCCCTCCCCTTGTCCCCCAAGGGGACTTCCTGCGGGCGTCAGGGGAGGGAGATGGACGGCGCGATTGGGGGCTCCTCCCCTGAAAAGGGGAGGTTGGGAGGGGTTTGGGGCCAGGTGAAGCGATGCTGATGCCCGAACATATGACCATTCAAAGAGCGTGAACAGCCTCTAAGTCGTTTCATCAGGGGTTTTACAGACGTATCAAGTAAAGCCGCAGCCTGATTTCGTGATTTTCGGAAGAGCGTGCACAGCCGCTTACGGATTCTGGCATTCCTGGATGGTGTCGTCGTGGCCGCGGCCGCAGGGGGTGAAGGCGCCGGTCAGCGGGTGCGGCGTGCCGACGTCGTCCATTTGCGCGGCCAGGGTTTCCCAGAAAATGACGCCGGAGCGGTCGAGTTTGACGCGCAGCAGCCAGCCGCGCTGCGCCTCCGGGTAGTCGAAGCCGTCGAAGACGAAATTGCCCAGGCTGTAGATGATCGGCCGGCCCTGGTAGCTTTCGGCGCCTTGCGTGACGTGTGGGTGGCCGCCGACGACGAGTGCGGCGCCGGCGTCGATCATCTTGCGCGCCAGTTGGCGTTGGCGTTCGACCGGCTTGCCTTCGCGTTCCCAGCCCCAGTGCATGAAGGGGATGACGAGGTCGGCACCGGCCGCCTGCGCGGCGCGGATGTCGGCGATCACCTGGTCGTCCTCGCTCCAGGCGACGCCGGGCCAGTCGGGGCCGGCTTCGAAGCTGCGCGGCTTGAATTCGTTGTAGGCGAGGACGGCGATTTTCAGGTCGTTCTTGTTGATCCACAGCGGCTGGTGCGCTTCGGTCAGATTGAGGCCGCCGCCGAAGCGGGCGATGCCGGCCTGGTCGAGGTGGTTCAGGGTTTCGCGGAAGGCGTCGCGGCCGTAGTCGCCGGAGTGGTTGTTGGCGAGCGCCACGGCGTCGAAGCGCCCGGCCAGCACGCGCAGCGCCTCCGGTTTGGCGCGGAAGCTGTAGATCTTGTTGGCGTAGGGCTCGCCGCTTTCGCCGACCGGGCATTCGAGATTGGCTATGCGGTAGTCGGCGGTCTTGAGGATGTCGGCAAAGGGGGCGAGCGGGTCGCCGCCGGCGGCGATCAGGCGGCCGGGGCCGTCGTCGAGCATGATGTCGCCGGCGAAGATCAGGGTGAGCGGTTCGGCATGCAGGCTGGCGGCGCAAAACAGGGCGGCCGCAGCGGTCAACCGTTGAAAAAGCCTCATTTTGCTGCTCCCGGCTGGAACTCGCACCAGTATTGCAGCTCGCCGTCGCGCAGCGGTTCGTAGACGTAGTTCAGGCCGCTGAAGCCGTAGGCCGGCAGGTTGACCGGCGGGTAGGCGTGGCTGGCCTGGTGGATCAGGCTCGGGCCGCTGTCGAGGTCGGCGTAGGTGTAGAGCTTGATGCCGGCGAGTTCGACCGGTTCGTCGCGGACGACGATGCGAAAGCGGAAGAATGAGCCGATCTGCGTTGCCGGCTCGGCGTAGGGTGCGGCGCTTGGCTGCGCGCTGAGGGTCTGCGTCGTGCCGCCGTAGGTGACATGGCAGAGCACGCTCGCCGCCGAGGCCGGCAGGGCGAGCAGCAGGCCGGCGAAAAGTGCGGCGCGGCGCACCGCGAACTCAGCGCGGCCGGGCATGGGTGACGGGCTGCAACTGGATGTCGAGCGGCTGTTCGGTGAGCGGTGCCGGATGCGGGCGGGCATTGGCGAAGAGCAGGCGGCCGGCCTGTTCGATGCGGGCAATGACGCTGACGCGTGATTTCTTGCCGAGCAGGTCGCGGTCGATGCTGGTCTGGAAGCCGATCGGCACCTGCTGGCCGGCGAGGTCGATGCGCTGTTCGGCGAGTATGCGCTTCCCGTCCTGGACGCGGATGATGAGCACCGCGTTGGGCGGCAGGGCGCTGCGCTGGCGGTAAGTGACCTGGCCGGCGATGTCGATGAAGCTGCTCACGGCAGCCGGGGCGCTGCTTGCTGCCGGCCGGGCCGGGGCGAGGTCGCCGCGGCTGCAGCGGCGGCGGTTGCCCTTGCTGTCTTCGACGACGGCCGTGTCGTCGCGCAGGTGCAGCAGGATGATCTCGTTGCGGTAGAGCGCGCCGGAAGCAGCCGGCACCTGCGGCAGGGTGATCGCCTCGTCGGCAAAATGCAGCACGGCGAGCGGTCGACCGTCGGCGGCGGTCGAAAATGCGATTTCGATGCGGCTGTCGTTGTCGCAGGTATAGGCAGTGCGTTCGCCGCTCTGGGCGAGGGCGGCAAAGGGCAGGCAGAGCAGGGCAAGCAGGGGGGCGAAGCGCAGGTTCATGGGGCAGTCTGGTCGGGGGTGAAGGTTTGCCACTGGCCGTCGATCAGGCCTTCAATGGGCGAGAAGCCGGATTTGTAGGCCATTTTGCGACTTTCGGCAATCCAGTAGCCGAGATAGAGGTAGGGTAGGCCGAGGGTGATGCATTGCGCCGCCTGCCACAGAATGTTGTAGGTGCCGAAACTGGCGCCTGGCAAATCCGGGTCAAAAAAGGTGTAGACCGAAGAGAGGCCGTCGTCGAGCACGTCGATCAGGCTGACCATGCGGACGACGCCGTTTTCGGTGAATTCGATCAGGCGCGTGTCGACGCGGCTTTGCAGCAGGAACTGGGCGTACTGGTCGTGGCTGTCGTCGTCCATGCCGCCGCCGGCATGGCGGGTCTGCTGGTAGCGCTGGTAGAGCGCGTAATGCTCGTCGATAGCGATCAGCGGCAATTCGCGCGCGACCAGGCCGGCGTGCTTCTTGAGGGCGCGGCGCTGGCTGCGGTTGGGTTGCAGCTCGGCCACCGGCAGGCGGACCGGAATGCACGCCTTGCAGCCGTCGCAATGCGGCCGGTAGGTGAAGATGCCGCTGCGCCGGAAACCCTTGCGGACCAGCGTGCTGTAGATCTCGCTGTCGATCAGGTGGGCCGGCGTCGCGACCTGCGAACGCGCCTCGCGGTCCTCGAGATAGCTGCACGGGTAGGGCGAGGTGGCGTAGAACTGGAGCAGCGAGAAGGGCAGTTCGGCGTCGTCGGGCTGGGCCATGGTTTACCAGTCAAAAACGGCGTCGACCGCCGACCAGCTCTGGCGCGGCGTGGCAACAGCAGTCAGGGTGCTGACCCCGGCCAGGAAGTCGGCGCGCGGAATCTCGCGCCCGCCGAGCGAGGCGAGGTGCTCGGTGCGCATCTGGCAGTCGATCATGCCGAATTCTCCCCTTCGCAATTGGCGGATCAGGTGGGCGAAGGCGACCTTGGAAGCATCGGTGCGGTGCGCGAACATCGACTCGCCGTAGAACATGCGGCCGATCGCCAGACCGTAGAGACCGCCGACCAGTTCGCCTTCTGCCCAAGTTTCGACCGAATGCGCCCAGCCGAGTTCATGCAGCCTGATGTAGGCCTCCATCATTTCTTCGGTGATCCAGGTGCCGTCCTGACCGGGGCGCGGCGTACTGGCGCAGCCCGCCATGACGCCGGCGAAATCATGGTCGAAGCGGACCTCGAACTTGCCGCTGCGCAGCGTTTTCTGCAGCGAGCGGTGCAGGCGGAACTCGGCGGGAAACAGCACCATGCGCGGGTCCGGGCTGTACCAGATCGGTTCGCCTTCGACCGTGCCCCACGGAAAGATGCCGCGGCGATAGGCGTCGAGCAGACGATCCGGGCGCAGATCGGCACCGACCGCGAGCAGGCCGCCCATGTCTTCGCGGGCCTGGGCGACCGGGGGAAAAGGGTCGTGCGGGCCGAGGAAGGGGATCATCGCGAGCGGGCGTTCAAGCGGCGTTGCGCGGCGCCGGGTCCTGCCGGGTGAGCGGGCGTACCTGTTGTTCGAGACGGATCTCGCAGGCCGGATCGCTACATTCCTCGTGCTTCTTGAAGGCGATCACGTGGTCGGCGTCGAGCCGGATGCCGATCTTTTCGCCGAGCGCGTGGTTATGGTGCGAGGGAACCAGCGACAGCACCTCGCTGCCGCTCGCCAGGCGCAGCGTGTAGAGAATGTCGGCGCCGCGAAAGGCCTTGTGCAGGACTTCGGCCTGTACCGGGCTGGCATCGTCGTGAACGATGTCGTCCGGGCGTAGCAGGATATCGACGCGGCAGCCGCGATCGCAGGCCGAACAGGATTCGTTGCATTCGACCGGCGTGTCGGACACCAGGCTGCCCAGTTCCATGTGCACGCTGTTGTTATCGCCGACCGTGCCGGCGAGCAGGACACCCTGGCCGATGAAATCGGCGACGAAGCGGTTGGCCGGCCGGTGGTAGAGGTTGTAGGGCACGTCCCATTGCTGGATGCGGCCTTCCGACATGATGCCGATCTCGTCGGCGATGGCGAAGGCCTCGTGCTGGTCGTGGGTCACCATCACGGCGGTCGACCCCTCGCGTTTGAGGATTTCGCGGACTTCGACCGAAAGCCGCTCGCGCAGGCCGACGTCGAGGTTGGAGAAGGGCTCGTCGAGCAGGATCAGTTCGGGCCGCGGCGCCAGGGCGCGGGCCAGGGCGACGCGCTGCTGCTGGCCGCCGGAGAGTTCGTGCGGGTACTTGTCGCCCTGGCCGGACAGGCCGACCGTGGCGAGCAACTGGCGAACGCGCAGTTGCACGTCTTCGGAGGGCTTGCGCCCGAGCCCGAAGGCGACGTTCTGGGCGATGCTGAGGTGGGGAAACAGCGCGTAATCCTGGAAGACCATGCCGATCCTGCGCTTTTCCGGCGCCAGGCGCTGGCCGGCCCGGCTGACCACCTCGCCATGCAGGCGGATCTCGCCGCCGGCGATTTCCTCGAAACCGGCGATGCAGCGCAGCAAGGTGGTCTTGCCGCAGCCGGAAGGTCCTAGCAGGCAGGCGATCTGGCCGGCCTCGAGGCGAAAGTCCACACCATCGACGACGGTCTGCCGACCGTAGCGTTGCACGACGCCATTTAGTTCAAGTTGAGCCATAGCGGCCGATTATAATTGCCATTCACAGCCATGCGTACAGCCCATTCCTCCCCCCTGCTCCTGATCGGTCTCGTCGTTGCCTTGCTCGCCGGCTTGCCGGTGGCCAGCGTCGGCCTCAATCTTTTGCTCGGCGGTACGTCGGAGACCTGGCTGCATCTGGTGCATACGGTGCTGCCGGATTACATCCTCAATTCGCTGTGGCTGTGCCTCGGCGTTGGTTGTGGTGTCGGTCTGGTCGGCGTCGCGACGGCCTGGCTGACCGCGATGCACGATTTTCCCGGGCGGCGCTTCTTCGAATGGGCGATGGTCCTGCCGCTGGCCATGCCGGCGTATGTCATGGCCTATGTCTATACCGATTTCCTGCAGTTCGTCGGGCCGGTGCAGACCGCCTTGCGCGAGAGTTTCGGCTGGGCGCACGGCGACTACTGGTTCCCGGATATCCGGACGCTGCCGGGGGCGGTGCTGATGTTCGTCTGTGTGCTTTATCCCTACGTCTATCTGCTCGCCCGCACCGCCTTCATCGAACGCGCCAGCGGCATGCTGGAAGCCGCCCGCACACTGGGCATGGGGCCGTGGCGCGCCTTCTTTGCGGTGTCGCTGCCGCTCGCGCGGCCCGCCATCGTCGCCGGCATCGCGCTCGCGTTGATGGAAACCCTGGCCGATTACGGCACGGTGGCCTATTTTGCGGTCAACACCTTTACAACCGGCATTTACCGCGCCTGGTTCTCGCTCGGCGACCGCGTCGCCGCCGCCCAGTTGGCCGCGATGCTGCTCGGTTTCGTCCTCTTCCTGCTGATGGCCGAGCGCACCTCGCGCGGCCGTGCCCGCTATCACAACACCACCGGCCGCAACCGGCCGCTCGCCGGTGCCCGGCTCGGCGGCTGGCCGGCCCTGTTCGCCATTCTTGCCTGCAGCCTGCCGCTGCTGCTCGGCTTCGTGCTGCCGGCGGTTTTGCTGCTCAAAATGGCGTTGACCGAGGGCGATGCCCAGTTCGGCGAACGCTTTCTGATCCTGGCGCGCAACAGCTTCGTGCTGGCCGGCGCGACCGCCCTGATCGGCGTGCTGATCGCGCTGCTGCTCGCCTATGGTGCCCGCTTGTCGAAATCGGCATTGGCCGCCGGCCTCAATCGCCTGGTTGGCCTCGGCTATGCGGTGCCCGGCGCGGTCATCGCGGTCGGCGTGCTGATCCCGGTGACGCGCCTCGACAACTGGCTGGCCGGGCAGTGGACGAGCTGGTTCGGTTATAACCCCGGCCTGTTGCTGACCGGCGGCATCGCCGCCCTGATCTACGCCTACCTGGTGCGCTTTCTCGCGGTGGCGCTGCATACCGTCGAATCGAGCCTAGCCAAGATCACGCCAAGCATGGACGACGCGGCGCGCAGCCTCGGTCTCGGCCAGGGCGAGACGCTACGCCGCGTGCATGCGCCGCTGCTGCGCGGCAGCCTGTTTACGGCCGGCCTGCTGGTCTTTGTCGATGTGATGAAGGAGTTGCCGGCGACGCTGGTGATGCGCCCGTTCAATTTCGATACGCTGGCGACGCAGGCCTACACGCTGGCTTCCGACGAGCGCCTGGCAGAAGCCTCGACGGCGTCACTGGCCATCGTTGCGGTCGGTTTGCTGCCGCTGATCGCCTTGTCGCGCCAGATTTCCGCTTCGCGCCGGGGCGCTTCGGGCAGCGCTGCTACCTGATATTGCGGCCGCTTTTCCAGAAGCTGCTCTTGCCGGCTTCCGGTTGGGCGGCAGGGGCCGCAGCTGCCGCGGCAGCCTGTTCCTGCTCTTCGTTGTAACGCAGCATATCCATGGTCAGCAGATTGGTGTCGGTACCATAGCTGCGTCCGATGTCGATGTTTTCGATGATGTCGAAGTCGGCCGGGTCGATCGGTGCCGGGGTTCTTGCCGGGGGGCTCATCTCCAGCGGCGGCAGTTCCGGATTTTCCAGTTGCAGATCGGGGGCGGCCAGTTCGGGCTCTGCCGGTGCGGAGATGCTGGCCGGGGATGAAGTCGCGGAACTGGTCAGCTCGAGGGGCGGCAACTCGTAGGTCGTGGGTGCTGCTTCCGCGATGGCTGGCGGTTCCGGCTTCTCCATCGGCGTCATTTCGAGCGGCGGCAAATCGGGTTTGGGCGGGGCGGGCGGCTTGGCGGCCTGCACTGCCGGTTTTTCCGCAACCGGCATTTCCAGTGCTGGCAATTCCTGTGTTTTGCCGCTGGCAAGAAATTCGTGGCTGATCTCCAGGCCGTCCGGGATGCGTGCACCGTGCTCGAGCAGCAATGTGATGATCGCCCGCTGCCGGGTGCGCACGGCCAGTCGCAGGGGCTGGCTGGGACCGTCGCCGCCGCGGGCATTGATATCGGCGCCGCGTCGGATCAGTTCGGCGACAATTTCCGGCTTGCCGGCAAAGCAGGCGGTGCGCAAGGGCAGCCCGGAGTGGCCGTGAATGTCGCTTTCCTCGATATTGGCGCCGGCATCCAGTGCATTGATGACGGCACTCAGGCTGCCGCTGCGGATGGCGGCAACCAGTTCACTCGTAGTCAAAGTTTTGCCTGACATTTCCCGTTACCGTTGTTGCTCAGAGGGGAAAGTCTATGCGATTGCGCTGTCTTTGGCGAGTTGTGGGCGCGCTCAGCGGAAGCCGGCCCGATCGTAGATGATCTGTGCCTTGGCCTGGTACATCGCCAGATTCTTGATCGGCAACTTGTCAGCCTTGAACTTGCCGAGCGAGTCGAGGGCGGAATTGGCGATTTTTACGTTGTTGACCGCTGGCCACTCGTTATTGCCATCGGCGAAATAGGCCTGCGCCTCATCGGAGGCCAGATATTCGAGAAAGCGTACGGCTGCCGCCTTGTTGGGGGCGGTCTTCAGCATGCCGCCACCGGAAACGTTGATGTGGGTGCCGCTGGTTTTCTGGTTCGGCCAGACGATGCCGATCTTTTCCATGGTCTTGACGTCTTCCGGCTTGGTTGAGCGCAACAGGCGGGCGACGTAGTAGGTGTTGGAGACGGCCACGCCGCATTCGCCGGCCGAAACCGCCTTGATCTGGTCGGTATCGCCGCCCTTGGGGGCGCGGGCAAAGTTTGCCACCATGCCTTTGGCCCATTCCTCGGCCTTGGCTTCGCCCTGGTTGGCAATCACCGAAGCCATCAGCGACAGGTTGTAGGGGTGGGAGCCGGAGCGCGAGCAGAACTTGCCCTTCAGCTTCGGATCGGCAAGGTCGTCGTAATTCTGGATATCTTCAGCCTTGACCGTGGCCTTGTTGTACACGATGACGCGCGCCCGGGTCGAGAAGGAGAACCAGTCTTCGGTACGCAGGTGGGCCGGAATGCGCGACTCCAGTATTTTCGAGCTGACCGGCGCAAACAGGCCGAGTTCGTGCGCCTTGGCCAGGCGGGCGGCATCGACGGTGAGGAAGATGTCGGCCGGGCTGTTGCTGCCTTCGTTGCGGATGCGTTCCAGCAACTCGTCTTCCTTGCCTTCGATGCGGTTGATCTTGATGCCGGTCTGCTTGGTGAAGTTGCTGTAGAGCGCTTCGTCGGTCTGGTAATGGCGGGCCGAGTACAGGTTCAGTTCGGCGGCCTGGGTGGTGCTGGCAAGCAAGGCCAGGGCGGCGAAGGATAGGGGCAACTTCATGCGGCAATCTCCTGTGATGGCAAAACGATCCGGTAAGACTCGCAGTCTATGCGAATGAGAATGGTTCTTGCAAGCAGGCGTAAAAAAAGCGGCTTGGCCGCTCATGTTTTCTTGGTTGTCGCTACGACTCAGTTGTCGATGATGCGACGCGCACCGTTGTAGCGCTGCATCCAGTAGCTGTTTTCCATGTTCTCGACGCGGACTTCGGCGCCGGTGCGCGGTGCGTGCAGGAAATGGTTGTCGCCGAGGTAAATGCCGACATGCGAGAAAGTGCGGCGCATGGTGTTGAAGAACACCAGATCGCCCGGCTTGAGCTGGCTGGAGTCGATGCGCTGACCGACTTCGCTCATCTCCTTGGCGGTACGCGGCAGGGAAGCGCCAACGCTGTCCTTGAATACAAGGCGGACAAAGCCGCTGCAATCCAGGCCGCTATCCTCGTCGTTGCCACCCCAGCGGTAGCGTACGCCAACCAGTTTGAGTCCCTGCAGGATGACATCCTGAGCGACGTTGGTGTAACGTTCGAAGAAGGACTGCTGCTCTTCCTTGCGAATCTGCTCGGCCGCGCAGGCCGAGGTGATTCCGCCGGTGAACAGTGCGGAAGCAAGGAAAAGGGTAGCTAAAACTTTTTGCATAGCGGCGAAATGTATTTGAAAAACAGTCTGCTGTAAAGATGCGGTAAAAACGACGGCTGCAACTATGTTCATAATCCGTAATTATGAATACAATTTATTTCCCGAAAACCGAGGAGCACCATGGATTCCTTCAAGGCACTGCTGATTGAAGAACGCGACGGCAAAGTCACTAGCGATTTTGTCCGGATGGACGAGAGTCGGCTTGACGCCGGCGAAGTCACCATCCGGGTTGCCTACTCCAGCGTCAACTTCAAGGATGCGCTGGCGGCGACGGGATCCGGCAAGATCATCCGGCGCTTTCCCTGCGTCGGCGGCATTGATCTTTCGGGAACGGTGATCAGCAGCAGCGACGCACGTTTCAAGCCGGGTGACCCGGTCATTGCGACCAGTTTCGATATCGGCGTCGCGCATCATGGCGGTTACGCCGAGATTGCCCGCGTGCCCGCGGCCTGGGTTGTGCCGCTGCCGGCCGGTCTGTCGCTGTTCGAGGCGATGGCGCTGGGTACGGCCGGCTTTACTGCGGCGCTCGGTATCGTGCGCATGGAAGAAAACGGCCTGCGCCCCGAGAAAGGTCCGGTCATCGTCACCGGAGCAACCGGCGGTGTCGGCAGTCTGGCGGTCGATATGCTGGCCAAGATCGGTTATCACGTTGTCGCGCTGACCGGCAAGGAAAGCGAAGCCGATTACCTGCGTAGTCTCGGCGCGGCCGAGGTGATGCTGCGCCAGAGTCTAGACCTGACCAAGATTCGCCCGCTCGACCGCGGCCGCTGGGCCGGTGCGGTCGACAATCTGGGCGGTGATGTTCTGGCCTGGATCGCCAGCACCATGGAGCAGGGCGGCACGATTGCCAGCATTGGTCTGGCCGCCAGCATGTCGCTCAATACGACGGTGGCGCCGTTCATTCTGCGCGGCGTTTCGCTGCTCGGCATCGATTCGGGCTATATCCGCGAGCCTTATCGCAGCGGCGTCTGGCAGCGCCTGGCAAGCGACCTGCGGCCGCCGCACCTGGCCTCGATGGCGCGGCGCATTGCCTTCGCAGAGCTGCCGGCCACTTTCGTTGAATTCATGGCCGGCCAGGCCAAGGGTCGCGTCGTCGTCGAACTGGCCGGTAGCTGAGATGGCAGGTTTGCCGCACATCCTGATCGTTGACGATTCGCGCGTTGTGCGTGCGACCCTGATGCAGCACCTGAAGGGCTCCTACGAGATGCGCGAGGAGGCTGATGGCGACGCAGCCTGGCAGACGCTGGTGCTGGATCACTCGATCCAGGCGGTGATCTCCGATCTGCACATGCCGAAGCTGAACGGTCTGGAATTGGTCGAGCGTATCCGCGCGTCGAAGTTGCGGCGCTTGCAGGAATTGCCCTTCATTCTGGTTTCCGGCGAGGAAACCGAAGAGGATCGTCAGCGGGCAACGGATGCCGGAGTTTCCGATTTTGTGACCAAGGGCGTGGGCAGTGCGGAGATCCTGCTGCGCCTGAAACATCTGCTGGCCTTGTCGGAGGCGCGCGAGGATCTCGACGCCGGCCGCGAGCGCATGGTGCAGGATCCGTTGAGTGGCCTGTTTACCCGCAAGTTTCTCGAGCTGCAGACGGCGCAGGCGCTGTCGCATTCGGCGCGGCACGGTGGCGACAGCAGCTTGCTGGTCTTTGGTTTCGATGGCTATCAGGGCATGTGCGAGCGCTTGGGGAATGACACGGCGGCCGAGGTCGGCCACCGTTTTGCCCGCATGCTGGCCGGCAAGATTCGCCAGGAAGACAGTCTTGGCCATTTCGGTGCCGGTCAGTACGCCATCGTTTCGCCGGGTACCGCGCTGGCGTATTGCGCGACCTTTGCCGAGCGGGTACGGCAGGCGGTTGAGGTATCGCGCCTTTCCGTGCAGGGGCAGCCGCTCTCGGTCACGGTCAGTATCGGTCTGGCCGGTGTGCCGGCCGATCATGTCACTTCGGCGGGTGCCTTGCTTGATCTGGCCGGGCATCGCATGCAGGAGGCGATGCAAGGCGGCGGTAACCGCATTGTTTCCGGTGGCGTCGCCCCGGCAACGCGGACGATATCGATTCACCACGCGCTGGAGTTGCTGGCCAGCAACCGGGCCGATGCTGTCAAGCCGCATCTGGTGGCCCTGGCGAAGCAGCTTGGCCCCTTGCTGCAGTTGCTGGACAAGGAATTGGGTTTGGCTCTGCCGCTGGCAGAGATCGAACGCCGTTTGAACGAGCGGACAGGGCAAAAATAAATAGTCCGCCCGATTATTTTGTAGTGCAGGAAAACCTAGCTAGAGGGAGTTTTATGGCGACGTACAAGGAGTTTCACCAGTATTCCATCGAAAAGCCGAACGAGTTCTGGACCGAGCAGGCCCAGCTTGTCGACTGGAAGGAACCATTCACCCAGGTTTGCGATTTTTCGCGCCCGCCCTTTGCCAAGTGGTTTGTCGGCGGCAAGACAAATCTTTGTTACAACGCGGTTGACCGCCACGCTGCCAAGCGTCCGGATGCCAATGCGCTGATTTTCGTGTCGACCGAAACCGACGAAGAGAAGGTTTATTCCTTTGCCGAACTGCAGCGCGAAATCGAGCGCATGGCAGCGATCTACCAGAGCCTCGGCGTCAAGAAGGGCGACCGCGTCCTGATCTACATGCCGATGATTGCCCAGGCAACCTTCGCCATTCTTGCTGCAACCCGTATTGGCGCCATTCACTCGGTGGTGTTCGGTGGCTTCGCTTCCGGTTCGCTGGCAACCCGTATCGACGATGCCAAGCCGGTGCTGATCGTTTCCGCCGATGCCGGCATGCGCGGTGGCAAGGCCGTGCCCTACAAGCATCTGCTCGATGAAGCGATCGAACTGGCTGAACACAAGCCGGCCAAGGTGCTGATGGTCGACCGTGGTCTGGACAAGGAATTCAACAAGGTTGCCGGTCGCGATGTCGACTACGCCACTGAGCGTGCCAAGTTCATGGATGCCCAGGTGCCTTGCGAATGGCTGGAATCCTCCGAGCCGTCCTACATCCTCTACACCTCGGGCACGACCGGCAAGCCGAAGGGCGTGCAGCGCGACACCGGCGGTTACGCCGTGGCGCTGGCTTCGTCGATGAAGCACATCTACTGCGGTGGCGAGGGCGAAACCTTCTTCTCCACCTCCGACATCGGCTGGGTGGTTGGTCACTCCTACATCATCTACGGCCCGCTGATCGCCGGCATGGCCACCGTGATGTACGAAGGCACGCCGCTGCGTCCGGACGCCGGCATCTGGTGGCAGATCGTCGAGAAGTACAAGGTCAGCGTGATGTTCTCGGCACCGACCGCCGCCCGCGTGCTGAAGAAGCAGGACCCGGCCTTCATGCACAAGTACGACCTGTCGTCCCTGAAGCACGTTTTCATGGCCGGCGAGCCGCTTGATCAGCCGACCCACGAATGGTTCATGACCGAGCTGCAAAAGCCGGTCATCGACAACTACTGGCAGACCGAAACCGGCTGGCCGATGCTGGCCGCTTTGCCGGGCGTCGAAAACACGCCGATCAAGTACGGTTCGCCATCCTTCCCGGTCTACGGCTACAACCTGCAGATTTTCCGCGAAGACGGTTCGGTCTGCGATGCCAACGAAAAGGGTATCGCCGCGGTCATCCCGCCGCTGCCGCCGGGCTGTTTGTCCACCGTCTGGGGTCAGGACGACCGTTTTGTGTCGACCTACTTCACGCTGTTCAAGGAGCCGCTGGTTTACTCGTCGTATGACTGGGCGATCAAGGACGACGATGGTTACTTCACCATCCTTGGCCGTACCGATGACGTGATCAACGTTGCCGGCCACCGTCTGGGCACCCGCGAAATCGAGGAAGCCATCCAGAATCACCCGGCGATTGCCGAAGTGGCTGTGGTTGGCGTCGAAGACAAGCTCAAGGGCCAGGTGCCGATGGCGTTTGCCGTCGTCAAGGACGCTTCCAAGGTGGCAACGCCCGAGCTGGTCAAGGCGCTGGAGAAGGAAGTGTTCGCTACGGTTGACGGCATTCTCGGTGCCATCGGTCGCCCGGCTCGCGTGCACTTCGTGACCGGTCTGCCGAAAACCCGTTCCGGCAAGATGCTGCGCCGCTCGCTGCAGGCACTCGCCGAAGGCCGCGATCCGGGCGATCTGACCACGATCGACGATCCGTCGACGCTGGAGCAGATCAAGAACGCCCTGGCCAGCTAAACGCCTGCGCCTTCGCGCAAAAACCCGTCGGTGCAAGCCGGCGGGTTTTTTTACGCCGGTCTTGTAAGAATCCGGCGCGGGGGTGGGTGTTAGAATCGCCGTCTATCCTACCTTTCGGGTTGTTTCACGCTGATGATTTACGAAACCGTTGCCGCTGTCGATCTGGGTTCCAACAGCTTTCGCCTGCAGGTCGGGCGGGTCGTGGATAACCAGATCTATACGCTGGACTCGATGAAGGAGCCGGTGCGCCTGGCTTCCGGACTGACCCCCGAGAAAAATCTTGATCTGAGTTCGCAGATGCGCGCGCTGGACGGTCTGCGCCGCTTCGGTGAGCGCCTGCGCGGTCTTGATCAGGGCGCGGTGCGGGCAGTGGCGACCAACACCCTGCGCGTTGCCAAGAATGCGATGGATTTCCTGCCGCTGGCGGAAGAGGCGCTCGGCTTTCCGATCGAAATCATCGCCGGCCGTGAAGAAGCCCGCCTGATCTACATCGGCGCTTCGCACTCGCTGCCTTCTGTGGCGCACAAGCGGCTGGTTGTCGATATCGGTGGTGGTTCGACCGAGTTCATCATCGGCAAGCGGCATGAGCCGCAACTGATGGAGTCGCTGTACATGGGCTGCGTCAGCTATACGCTGCGCTTTTTTCCCGATGGCAAGATCGACAAGAAGCGCCTGCGCGATGCGCAGGTGGCGGCGGCCAAGGAAATCGAGCTGATTGCCGCCGATTACCAGCGTCTGGGCTGGAAGGAGGCGGTTGGCTCGTCGGGTACGGCGCGCGCAATTGCCGACATTCTCGAACTCAATGGTCTGAACCCGAACGGCGAGAGCGGCATTACCCGCGAAGGCCTAGACAAGCTCTGTCTGCTGCTGGTCAAGGCGGGCTCGGCCGATGCGCTTGATCTGCCCGGCGTCAAGGGCGACCGTCTGCCGGTGTTGCCGGGTGGCATCGCCATCATGTCGGCGATTTTCGAGGAGCTGGAGATCGAGCGCATGACCTATGCCGATGGTGCCTTGCGCCTCGGCGTGCTCTACGATCTGCTCGGGCGTTTCCATCATCACGACATGCGCGATTCGACGGTGGCGCAGTTCCGCCGGCGTTATCAGGTCGAGGCCGATCAGGCGGAGCGCGTCACGGCGACGGCGCTTTCGGCGCTGACCCAGTTGGCGGAAGGCTCGCCGGAAGAGGCCGACATCCAGTTCCTGAGTTGGGCGACGCGCCTGCATGAAATCGGCATTTCGGTGGCGCACAATGCCTATCACAAGCACGGCGCCTACATTCTGACCTACGCCGACATGCCCGGTTTCTCGAAGAAGGATCAGGCGCGCCTGGCCATGCTGGTGCTTGGCCATCGTGGCAAGCTGGAAAAGCTCAGTGCCATCCCGGCGGTCGACAGTGCCTGGCTGCTTGTTTTCTGTCTGCGCCTGGCGGTTCTGCTGCACCGCACGCGTGACGACCGGGCTTTGCCGGCGTGGTCGGTTCGGCTCAATGGCAATGGCTTCCTGCTTGAGCTACCGGCTGAATGGCTTGCCGAAAATCCCTGGACGGCTGCCGCACTCGGCGAGGAAGCCGCAATCTGGAAACAGGTTGGGCGCGATTACCAGGTGAAGTCGCGGACGGTGAGGAAGCTCGCGTGAACGACATCCCCCGCTTGCAGGTCGAGCCGGGGAAAATCGTGCTGTCCGGACAATGGACGCTGGCTGCCATGCTGCCGCATCTGGCCGAGTTGCAGGCTGATCTGGCGACCTTGAAGCAGACCAGCCGGCACTGGGATCTGTCGGCGCTGAGCCGCCTGGATAGCGCCGCGGCCGTTCTGCTCTGGCGTGTCTGGCAGCAGGCCTGGCCACCAGGCCTGGATGTTCAGCCCCTGCACCGCCAGGTGATCGAGCGGGTCGCCGTGTTGCCCGATGAAATCGAGGTGCCGGCGCCGCCGTCCTTCCGCCTGATTGAAGTGCTCGGCCGTCTGTTGTTGAAGGCTGTCGTCAATCTGCGCGGCATGCTGACCTTGTTCGGACAACTGCTCTTCGACCTGGCTTATTTGTTCCGCCATCCGGTCGACGTGCCGTGGCGCGAGTTTACTGCCAACATTTACAAGGCGGGCGCACAGGCGCTGCCGGTGACGGCGCTGGTCGGCTTCCTGATCGGCGTGACGATCAGCTATCTGTCGGCGCTGCAGCTCAAGGGTTTTGGTGCCGATCTTTTCATCGTCAATATTCTCGGGATTTCAATCATCCGCGAACTCGGGCCGGTGCTGGTCGCCGTGCTGGTCGCCGGGCGTTCCGGCTCGGCGATGACGGCACAGATCGGCGTCATGCGGGTCACCGAGGAAATCGATGCCTTGTCCACGATGGGCATTTCGCGCACGCTGCGCATCGTTTTGCCCAAAATTCTCGGGTTGACCGCTGCGATGCCCTTGTTGGTGTTGTGGACCTCGTTTGTCGCGCTGTTCGGCGGCATGCTGGCGGCGCTGCTGCAACTCGACTTGTCGCTCTATTATTTCTTTGAAAACCTGCCGCGCGCCGTGCCGATGGCCAACCTGCTGATCGGTCTGGGCAAGGGTGTGCTGTTCGGCTTCGTTATTGCGCTGGTCGCCTGCCATTTCGGTTTGCGCGTCAAACCGAATACCGAAAGCCTGTCGGCCAACACGACCAGCGCGGTGGTCACGGCGATCACCGCGGTCATCCTGGTCGATGCCGTGTTCGCCGTCCTGACCCGCCAGATCGGCATGCCGCAACTATGAATACGCCAGCGGTCGTCGAACTGTGCGGCATCGATACGGTGTTTTCCGGCCAGTACGTGCATCGCCAGCTCGACCTGCGGGTCGAGGCCGGCCAGATTCTTGGTCTGCTCGGCGGTTCGGGCAGTGGCAAGACAACCTTGTTGCGCGAAATGCTCGGCCTGTTGCGTCCGAATGCCGGTAGTGTTCGCCTGTTCGGCTTCGATCTCGATGATCCGGACATCATTGCCCAGCGCGCCATCCGGCGTCGTCTCGGCATGTTGTTCCAGCATGGCGCGCTGTTTTCCGCACTTTCGGTGTTCGACAACATCGCCTTCCCGCTGCGCGAACTGAAATGCCTCGACGAAGACTGGATTCGTCGCTTGGTGCATCTCAAGCTGGCCATGGTCGAAATGGAAGCGGCGCATGGCCGGCTGATGCCGGCTGAGCTGTCTGGCGGCATGGTCAAGCGTGTTGCACTCGCCCGGGCGCTGGCGCTCGAGCCCGAGCTGTTGCTGCTCGACGAGCCGACGGCCGGCCTCGACCCGGACCGCAGCCAGAATTTTGTCGACCTGCTCGGTTCGCTGCAGCAGGCCCTCGGCCTGACCATCATCATGGTGACGCACGACCTCAATACGCTGGCCGGACTGGCGACACATGTCGCGGTGCTCGCCGATCAGCGCATCGTCGCCTGCGGTCCGAAGGCGGAAGTGATGACCGTCGATCACCCCTTTGTCACCGGCTTTTTTGGCGCAGACCGCCGGAAGCTGCTTTAATTGACGCTCATGGAAAACAAATCACACGCCTTCGTCGCCGGACTCTTTGCCCTTCTGCTCGGTCTGGCGGCCTTGCTGGCGCTCTACTGGCTGGGCGGGGCGCGCGAGGAGACGCACGATTACGTGGTGGTCACCAAGCAGAACATTGGCGGCCTCAATCCGCAGGCCCAGGTGCGCTACCGCGGCATCCGCGTCGGCAAGGTCAGCGACATCCGGCTTGATCCGGATGATTACGCCAATATCCTGGTCACCATTTCGGTCAATGAGGATGTGCCGCTGACGCATGGAACGGTTGCCAAGCTGAATTACCAGGGGGTCACCGGACTGGCTCACATCCTGTTGCTGGAAACCGGCAAGAACGGCGAGCCGCTGGCGCCGGACGACGAGAAACCGCCCCGGATCACGATGATTCCTTCGCTGTTTGACGAGTTGGGCGAAACCGGTGCCGCGACCCTGCGCCAGGCCAAACAGTTGATGGTCAGCGCCAACGCCATGCTCAGCGAAGAGAATGCCCGGCACCTGACGGCGACGCTGGCCAATCTCGAGGCCGCATCGGTCAATATTAAGCCGACCCTGGAAAACCTCAACGGCACGCTGCAGCAGATGCGCAAATTGCTCGATGACCGCAATCTGAAAAATCTCGCGCAGGCGACCGGCGAGGTCGGTCCTCTGCTGGCCGATACACGTGCATTGGTCGGCAAGATGCAGGCGGCTACCGACAAGTTCGATATTGCCATCGGCGACGCGTCGACCGGTGGCGCTTCCGGCCTGATGCCACGCCTGAACGAACTGGCGAGTGATTTTTCGCAGACGTCGCGCCAGTTGAGCCGGGTCTTGCGCATCCTCGAAGACACGCCGCAGGGCCTGGTCTTCGGTGCGCCGGCGCTGCAGCCCGGGCCGGGCGAGGCGGGATTTGCTGCGGATGGAGGCAAATAGCATGCGTCTGCTTTCTGCGTTCCTGCTGGTGCTGGTGCTGATGCTGGCTGGTTGCTTCACTGCCGGCAAGCGCGGCGACTCGGCGCTGGCTATCTACGATCTGGGCCCTGCTGTGGAAAGTGCCGCGGCGCCTTCTGTCCTGTCGCTCGCGCTCGAAGTGCGGGCCCCCTTGTGGTTTGATTCGCTCGGTATCAATTACCGGCTGCTCTATGCCGAACCGGCACGTTTGCGCGAATACGCCCGCGCCCGCTGGGCCGGGGCGCCGGCCAGTCTGATCCAGCAGCGGTTGACGCGCGAATTGGGGCTGATTTCAAGTGGCCAGGGGCGGGCCGCCTGTCTGCTCCGCATCGATATTGCCGAGTTTGCTCAGGTGTTTGATGCTCCGGTCGTCAGTCGTGGTGTGCTGAGCGGGCGTGCGCAATGGCTGGATCGCAGTCGCGGCCAACTCGCCGAGCGGGAGATCAGGATAGCGATCGCGGCCGGAGAGAGTAATTCCCGGGCGGGAGTGGCGGCATTGACGGCTACGGTTGGACAACTGACGGCGATGCTGCGTCGCTGGGAAGGCGAACTGCTGGCCGGCGGCCAGCTTGCCGTCTGCCGTCGCTAATCGGCGATGATGCGTTCGGCAATGCGCTGCTTGAGATCGCCCGGATTGTCGTCGAACGGACTGTAATGCATCAGGGAGAGACCGAATACGCAGGCATAGAGCAGCAGGCTGCGGCTTTTTGCCTCGGCGTCCGACATGCCGGCCGCAACAAACAGTTTGCGCGTGCATTCCAGTCGATACAGGTCGACCGATTCGACGACGGCAGCAGCTGGCGCATCGTGACGCGCCCAGTCGCGTACCGCCAGTTCGATAGCCATGCCCTTGCGATTGCGGCTGGCGCCGTATACTTCAATGGCGTAATGCAACTGGTCGCGCTCTTGTCCCGGCGCGACCGAGGTGGTTTTCTCGATGTCGCGGATGCGGCCTTCCTTCCAGCGTTCAAGAACGGCGTCGAGCAGGGCGCGCCGGTCCTTGAAGTGCCAGTAGAAGCTGCCCTTGGTGACGCCGCACAGCTTGGCCAGGACTTCGACGCGCAGGCCGGCCACACCCTCGCGGGCGAGGACGTCAGTCGCCGTCTCGATCCATTGTTCCGGATCAAGCTGCGTGCGCGGCACGACCGACTTCTTGCGCGCCGGTTTGGGAGAGGACTTGACAGAGGTGTTTTCCATACGCTACCGTATGCATTCCATACGACACAGTATGGTCATTGTGCGTAATGACTCAGGCTATGTCAAACAGGCGTCAGGATGTAGTACAAAGACGCTGCCGATATTCATGACCGAAAAGGAGAGACTATGAAAATTCTCGTCCCCGTAAAGCGGGTGGTTGATTACAACGTGAAGGTCCGCGTCAAGGCGGATGGTTCGGGCGTCGACCTGGCCAACGTCAAGATGAGCATGAACCCGTTTGACGAAATCGCGGTTGAAGAAGCGGTGCGTCTGAAGGAAGCCGGCATTGCGACGGAAGTGATCGCGGTGTCGTGTGGTGTGGCTGCCTGCCAGGAAACCCTGCGCACGGCGATGGCGATCGGTGCCGATCGCGGCATCCTGGTTGATTGCGGTGATGTCGACCTGCAGCCGCTGGCCGTGGCCAAGCTGTTGAAGGCACTGTGCGACAAGGAAGCGCCGGGCCTGGTCATCTGCGGCAAGCAGGCGATCGACGACGACGCCAACCAGACTGGCCAGATGCTCGCCGCACTCGCCGGCTGGCCGCAAGCCACCTTCGCCTCCAAGGTTGTCATTGCCGACGGCAAAGCCACGGTTACCCGTGAAATCGACGGCGGCCTGGAAACCCTGGCCATTTCCTTGCCTGCGGTGGTGTCGACCGATCTGCGCCTGAACGAGCCGCGCTACGCGACCCTGCCCAACATCATGAAAGCCAAGAAGAAGCCGCTCGACACCGTTAAGCCGGCCGACCTCGGTGTCGATGTCGCACCGCGCCTGACGACGCTGAAAGTCGCCGAGCCGGCCAAGCGCAGCGCCGGCGTGATGGTCGCCGATGTCGCCGAACTGGTGAACAAACTCAAGAACGAAGCCAAGGTGATCTGATCATGACTATCCTCGTTATCGCTGAACACGATCACGCCAGCCTCAAGGCGGCGACCCTGAACACCGTCGCTGCTGCCGCCAAGATCGGTGGCGACATCCATGTGCTGGTCGCCGGCAGCAACTGTGCCGCCGCCGCACAGCAAGCCACCAGCCTGCAAGGCGTCGCCAAGGTCAAGGTCGCCGATGCTGCGCAATACGCCAGCCAGACGGCCGAGAACCTGACCGCGCTGGTCATCGCCAACGCCGCCGGTTACAGCCACATCCTGGCGCCGGCCACGACCTTCGGCAAGAACCTGCTGCCGCGCGTCGCCGCCTTGCTCGACGTTGCCCAGATCTCGGAAATCACCGGCGTTGAAGCCGCTGACACCTTCGTGCGCCCGATCTACGCCGGTAATGCGCTGGCCACGGTGAAGAGCGCCGATGCAGTCAAGGTGATCACCGTGCGGACGACCGCCTTCGATGCGGTCAACGCCGGAAACAATGCCGAAATCGAAGCCATCGCTGCTGCCGCCGACACCAACCAGACGCAACTGACTAACCGCGAACTGACCAAGTCGGAACGCCCGGAACTCGGTGCCGCCAAGATCATCGTCTCCGGCGGGCGTGGCCTGGGTAGCGGTGAAAACTATCATCAACTGCTCGAGCCGCTTGCCGACAAGCTCGGTGCCGCCCTGGGCGCCAGCCGCGCCGCGGTCGATGCCGGCTTCGTGCCGAACGACTACCAGGTCGGCCAGACCGGAAAGATCGTCGCGCCGCAGCTCTACATCGCGGTCGGCATCTCGGGAGCGATCCAGCACCTGGCCGGCATGAAGGATTCGAGGGTGATCGTCGCGATCAACAAGGATCCGGATGCCCCGATCTTCCAGGTCGCCGATTACGGCCTGGTCGGTGACCTGTTCGAAGTGGTTCCCCAGCTGGGCGCTGCACTCGGCTGATAGCAAAAAAGCAAGAGCCAGTACTAGAATAGCCGGGTGAATCTACCGGACAATCTGCTGGGCGAAACGTGGTACTGGATGGCTTGGGTCATCTGGCTTCCACTTTTCGCCCGCAGTCTTTTCCGGGCGCCGTGGGGGCGGCTGAAGTCCCCTGATTTGCTGAATGTTTGGCTGGGCATGGTGGTCTTGCTGACCCTGATCTGGAGCCTGAAAGCCGGGGTCAAACCCGGGCTCGGCTTTCATTTGCTTGGTGCCACGGTCTTTGCCCTGAGTTTTGGGCCACATCTGGCCTTTGTCGGTCTTTGCTTGGTGCTTGCCGGCATTACCCTGAATGGCGCAGCCGGCCAATTTGCTTACGCGGCCAACGCGTTATTGCTGGCCGGTGGTGGTGTCGTGTTTGCGCAGCTTTGTCACCGCGCGATTGTTCGACTCCTGCCGCCACATTTTTTCGTCTTTATTTTCGTCAATGCTTTTCTTGGGGCGGCCCTGACAATTATTGCCGTTGGTTTTTCCATTACTGTTTTTCTGTTTTTTTCCGGTGTTTACACTTGGGAGTACTTAATTGCTGAGTATTTCCCATATTTCATGCTTTTGGGATTCTCTGAGGCGTGGCTTTCGGGGATGTTAATGACGCTATTTGTCGTTTATCGGCCAGATTGGGTTATTACTTTTGATGATTCCCGTTATCTTGCGGATAAATAACGATTACAATTAAGGAGAATTCTTGTTTCCAAGGAGTCCCTCGTTGAATCGTTTGGCTTTTCGGTATTCGTTGCCCGTTTTGCTTTTTGCCTTGTCGGGCGCAGCTTATGCGCTCGGCTTGGGAGAGTTGCGCGGTCAACCTAGCCTGGGAGAGCGTTTTCGGCTGGAGGTTGAGATCCTTGGTGATGGCAAGGCGGCACTGGATCCTTCCTGCTTTCGTCTGATACCACCTGCAAGTGGCGGCGATCTGCCCTGGCTGAAAAAAGCTTCGCTCAGTATTCGCAAGGGTTCTCCTTCCATTCTCGAGATCAGTTCCGAGACGCCTCTGCGCGATCCGGTGACTGTGCTTGCGTTGCAAGTGGCCTGCGGGCATGAAGTTGGGCGTGAGTATGTAATATTCGCTTCGCCGCCCAAGGCTGCCCAGCCGGATTTGCCGGCGCGCCAGGAGGTTGTTCCCTCGGCAAACCTCGGGACATCTGCCAAAAAACCGGCGCCGCTTGTCCGGCCAAGAAGTCTGGCGCCGCGTCAGTCCGATGTGCCGGAGCGGTTGAAGCCGCACGTTGCAGAAAGGCGGCTGGCGCCCAATCCGGTGCCGGATCGCCTGTTGTTGTCCAATGGTGAAGATGTCGGGGAGCCGTCGCTGCGTCTGGCGACCGATCTTTTTTCGCTGACTCCCGGGGCGAAGACGGCGGAGGCGACAGAGGCTCAGCGTGAAATTCTGCGCCTTGAGTTCCGCATGTTGCTGTCGATGAATGAGCAGGCGACGAGTCAGCTGGCAACGGCTGAAAAGTTGCGCAACATGGAAAGCACGCTGGGGGATTTGCAGCAGCGCGCTGCCGAGTTTTCCCAGCGGGTCGAAAAAGGGGCGCCGGCGGAAGTTCCGGCAGCGAAATCCGATGCGGCGCCGGTTGCTGTGCCGCCAGTGGCGGTCGGGGGGGCGGAGGATGATTCCTCCGGCATTTCCGACTGGAGCTTCTACGGTGTCATTCTTGGCGTCGTGCTGGGTCTTGGCGGCTGGTTTGGCTGGCGGAAATACCAGGAGCGACGGCTGGATGAGACTGATCCCGGTTACCGGGTTGCTGCTCCTGATCTGAGGGTCGATCCAAGGCGCGAAGATGAGCGTGAAGAGTCCGGCGTGGTTGACCTTGCGGTCGAGCCGAATGTTTCCGCTGCGCCGATGGCTGTCGATCTTGAGCTGGACGGGGGCGAGGCGCCTGCAGTTTCTCCCGTGGCGGCTGCATCGTCAGCTTCCGAGTCGATGGACTCGGTGCTTTCCATTTCGGCAACGACGCTGGATGAGCATTTTGAGGCCAATCCGGTAATGGAACTGGCCGACATCATGCTGTCCTTCGGACGGGTCAAGGGCGCAGCCCAGGCCCTCCAGGAGTATATCGACAATAATCCGCAGGAAGCCTTGCAACCCTGGATTCGCCTGATGGATGTCTATCGCATGGCGGGTATGCGTAACGAGTTCGAGGCGGTCTCGCGCAACCTGAACCAGAATTTCAATGTCGAAGTTCAGCAGTGGAGTGGAGTCAACGCAGCGGCCGGTTCGCATACGCTGGATCTGGTGCTCGATGATGTCGCCGAGCCGGCGGCCGCCGCGGCACCGTTGGCGCCAAAGCCGGAGTGTCTGGAGGACATGCCGCGCTTGATGGGGATGGTTTCCGATCTGTGGAGTGCGGGCGACGTGGTCGGTTACCTCTATCAACTCCTGCGTGACAACCGGGGTGGTCAACGTGTCGGCTTTGCGCTTCCTGTTGTTGAGGAAATTCTTTTCCTCATTGAACTGAAGGAAACGGCTCATCGTATGGAAAAGGAAACTGTTGCGTCATGAGTGAATACATCGCACCGCTCAAGGATATTCGTTTTGTCATGCAGGATCTCGCCGGCTTGGCGCAGGTCGTCGCCTTGCCTGGATATGAAGAGGCTACGCCGGATGTGGTGGATGCCATTCTCGAAGAGGCTGCCCGCTTCTCCGGAGAAGTCTTGTCGCCACTGAATCGCGTGGGTGACCGCGACGGGGCCAAGTGGAAAGATACGGTGGTCACGACCTCTCCCGGGTTCAAGGAGGCTTATCGGCAATTCGTCGATAACGGCTGGAATGGCCTGGGGTGTGATCCGGAGTTCGGTGGCCAGGGTTTGCCCAAGCTGCTGTCCACTGCGGTCAGTGAAATGTGGAAAGCCGCCAACCATGCCTTCTCGCTGTGTCCAATGCTGACGCAAGGTGCCATCGAGGCGCTGATGATTGCCGGCACCGATGCGCAGAAGGCGGCTTACCTGCCGAATCTGGTTTCCGGCGAATGGACCGGTACCATGAACCTGACTGAGCCTTCCGCCGGGTCGGACCTTGCTGCGGTGCGCAGTCGCGCCGAGCCGGTGGGTGATGGCAGTTACAGGATTTTCGGGCAGAAGATATTCATCACCTATGGTGAGCACGACATGACGGATAACATCGTCCATCTCGTGTTGGCCCGCACCCCGGGGGCGCCTGAAGGCGTCAAGGGGATTTCCCTGTTTGTGGTGCCCAAGTTTCTGCTCAAGGCGGATGGAACGCCGGGTGAGCGCAATGATGTCTATTGTGTCTCGATTGAACACAAGCTGGGTATTCACGGCAGTCCGACGGCGGTGCTGGCATTCGGTGATCACGGTGGTGCGATCGGTACGCTGGTTGGCGAGGAGAATCGCGGCCTTGAGTACATGTTCATCATGATGAATGCCGCCCGCTTCAATGTCGGCCTCGAAGGTCTGGGCGATGCCGAGCGTGCCTATCAGCGCGCCGTTGTCTATGCGAAAGAACGGGTGCAGGGAACCGAGGTTGGTGTGCGTGGTGGTCCGAAGGTGCCGATCATCAAGCATCCGGACGTGCGGCGCATGTTGATGTCGATGCGGGCGCGCATTGAAGCGATGCGGGTGCTGGCTTACGTTACTGCTGCCGCGCAGGACAATGCCCACAATCATCCCGATGAAGCCGGGCGCAAGGCCGGGCAGGCATTTGCCGATCTGATGATTCCGGTCGTCAAGGGCTGGAGTACCGAAAGCGCAATCGATATTGCCTCGCTGGGCGTGCAGGTGCATGGCGGCATGGGCTATATCGAGGAAACCGGTGCTGCCCAGCATCTGCGTGATGCGCGCATCACCGCGATTTACGAAGGTACAACGGCGATTCAGGCGAATGACCTGATCGGCCGCAAGATTGCGCGTGAAAAGGGTGTCACGATCGCGGCTGTGATTGCCGAGATGCGTGCTGCGTTGCGGTCCCTGGATGGCGATTTACAGGCTATCGGAGCGCGTCAGTCCGTAGCGGTCGACGCCTTGGAAAAGGCGGTTTCCTGGATTGTTGCCAATTTTGCCGGTGACCCCAAGGCAGCTCATGCCGGCGCGGTTCCTTTCCTGTATCTGCTGGGGATTGTGGCCGGTGGCTGGCAGATGGGGCGAGCGGCCGTCATCGCGCGTGCCCGGATCGCTGCCGGAGAGAATGACCCCTTCTGGGCCGCCAAGCTGGCAACGGCCCGCTTCTATGCCGATCATTTCCTGACCCAGGCGGCTGGTCTGGCTGAGTCCGTGATCTCCGGCGCGGCCGGTGCACTTGAGATAGCTGACGACAGCTTCTGATTCCCTCTTTGTTTTGCCCGCAAGCCCGCGATTTCTGTTATAGTCGCGGGCTTTTCCACCTTGCCCCACCGCGAACGCATGACGGGGGGTATTTGCCAAAAGGAGTTTGCATGCGCCATTACGAAATCGTCTTTATCGTCCACCCGGACCAAAGCGAACAAGTGCCCGGCATGGTTGAACGTTACCGTGCCATCGTCACCGCCAAGAACGGTACGATTCACCGTCTGGAAGACTGGGGTCGCCGTCAACTGGCTTACCCGATCCAGAAGATCCACAAGGCCCACTACGTCATGATGAATATCGAGTGCGACGGCGAAACGCTGAACGAACTCGAACATTCCTTCAAGTTCAATGACGCCGTGCTGCGCCACCTCACCGTCAAGATGAAGGCTGCCGTGACGACTCCTTCCCCGATGATGAAGGAAGAAAAGTCCAAGTCCCTGCTTGGTGGTGAAGTTGCTGCTGCTCCGGCTGCTGCCGAAGCCCCGGCTGCCTAACGGATATTTGTACGGGAATTACGGCTGAACTGCATCGAACTCTCCGGCAATCTGGTCGAGCGCAAAGCACTGCGCTACACGCCAGCCGGGATTCCAGTAAGCGAAGGGTGGCTGCAACACAGCGCCCCGCAAACTGAAAACGGTGCGGAACGACAGGTAGAACTGGAAATTGCTGTGCTGGCCCTGGGCGAAGCTGCCCGCTGGCTGCAGGCAGCCCCCCTGGGGGGAGCGGTAAAAATTACCGGATTTCTGGCTGCAAAAAGTCGTACCAGCAAGCTGCCCGTACTGCATGTGAATTCAATAGAATTTTTGGAAGGAAACGAAAATGGCTCGATTCTTCAAGAAGAAGGATGACGACAAGAAAAAGAAACGCGGTGGTGGTCTCTTCAAGCGCCGCAAGTTCTGCCGCTTCACGGCAGAAAAGGTCGAACAGATCGACTACAAGGATGTTGACGTCCTGAAGGAATACATCCAGGAAAACGCCAAGATCATGCCGGCTCGTCTGACCGGTACCAAGGCCGGCTATCAGCGCCAGCTGGGCACCGCCATCAAGCGCGCCCGCTTCCTGGCCCTGCTGCCTTTTACCGATAACCATCAATAATTTTCGGGGAGACGAAACATGCAAATCATTCTGCTCGAAAAGGTTGTTAACCTCGGTAACCTCGGTGAAGTCGTCAAGGTCAAGGATGGTTACGCCCGTAACTTCCTGATCCCGAAGCGCATGGCCAAGCGTGCTACGCCGGCTGCCATGGCTGAGTTCGAAGCCCGTCGCGCCGAACTGGAAAAGCTGGCTGCTGAAAAGCTCGCCGCTGCCCAGGGCGTTGCCGAAAAGATGGCTGGTCTGTCCGTTTCCGTCGCCCGCAAGGCCGGTATGGATGGTCGCCTGTTCGGTTCCGTCGGCAACGCCGATATCGCCGAAGCCCTCAAGGCTGCCGGTTTTGTTGTCGACAAGTCGTCCGTCCGCATGCCGGAAGGTCCGCTCAAGGCAATTGGCGAGTTCCCGCTTGACGTTGCCCTGCACACCGATGTGCTGGCCAACATCACCGTGGTTGTGGTTGCCGCTTAATACCGGTTGCTGCCCACTCAAAAAGGCTCCGCGAAGGCGGGGCCTTTTTAATTTAAACTGTCCGCCATGAATCAACGCCCGCAAAAACCCAAAGCTATCGATCCTTCGCTCGCCCATCTGCGCGTGCCGCCGCATTCCATTGAAGCCGAACAATCGGTGCTGGGTGGTCTGTTGCTGGATAACCAGGCCTGGGACCGGATCGGCGATTTGTTGACCGACAGTGACTTTTATCGCGATGAACATAGGCGGATTTTTCGCCAGATCCGCAACCTGCTGGAGCGTGCCAAACCGGCCGACGTCGTTACCGTCGCCGAAGCGCTCGATGCGGCAGGGGAAGGCGAACAGACCGGCGGCCTCGCCTATCTCGGCGAACTGGCAGCAAATACCCCTTCGGCGGCCAATATCAAGCGCTATGCCGAAATCGTGCGCGAGCGTGCTGTGCTGCGCCAGCTGGTTGCTACGGCGGATGAAATTGCTGCGGACGCGCTCAATCCACTTGGTCGTGATGCCGAGACCCTGCTCGATGAAGCAGAGTCGAAAATTTTCAAGATTGCCGAAGCCGGGGCCGGTCACAACGAAGGTTTCGTGCACATCAATCCGCTGCTGACGCAGGTCGTCGAGCGTATCCAGGAGTTGCATGATCGCGACAATCCGTCCGACATCACCGGTGTGCCGACCGGCTTCATCGACCTCGATCAGAAGACTTCGGGTTTCCAGCCAGGGGATCTGATCATTGTTGCCGGTCGTCCTTCGATGGGCAAGACGGCATTCGCGCTGAACATTGCCGAAAATGTGGCCGTTGAAAGTGGTTTACCGGTCGGCGTGTTCTCGATGGAAATGGGCGGCGCCCAACTGGCGATGCGGATGCTCGCCTCGATTGGCCGCCTGAATTCGCAGAGCCTGCGTACCGGGCGCATGAACGACGAAGAGTGGTCCAAGCTGTCCTTTGCGCTTGGCAAGCTGCACGAGGCACCACTCTATATCGATGAGACCGGCGGTCTGAGTCCGGCCAACCTGCGCGCCCGCGCCCGACGCCTGGCGCGTCAATATGGCGGCAAGCTTGGTCTGCTGGTTATCGACTACATCCAGCTGATGAGCGGCAACAAGCAGGGCGAGAACCGGGCGACCGAAGTTTCCGAAATTTCCCGCTCGATCAAGTCGCTGGCCAAGGAGTTGCAGGTGCCCATCGTGGCGCTGTCTCAGCTCTCGCGTAAGGTCGAAGAGCGTACCGACAAGCGCCCGATGATGTCCGACTTGCGCGAATCCGGCGCTATCGAGCAGGATGCCGACGTGATCCTGATGATGTACCGCGACGAGTACTACAACAAGGAAAGCCAGGATAACAAGGGCTTGGCCGAAGTGATTATCGGCAAGCAGCGTAATGGTCCGACCGGTACGGTCCGCCTGAATTTCGTCGGCGAATTCACCCGCTTCCAGAATCTGGCGAGCGGCGGTTTCGTCGATTCACAGAACTGACGAAACCGGCCTGCTTCAGAGTTCGACCCGGCGTGCGCTGATGGTGTACGGGAAGGCTTGTGGGGCCCCCTGGTCGCGGTAGAGGCTTTCACGCGACTCCATCTGCGGTTGCAGCAGGAAAGGCTGGTTGTAGTTCTTGCCGGGTAGTGTGATATCGCTGCCGACGTTGTAGGCGATCCAGTTCATTTCCCAGACGCCGAACAGGATCTTTTTCAGCGAAGACAGCTTGCTGTCGCGATCCGAAAGGACTTCCATGGAGATGGCGCGGCGCACATCGCTGGGGTCTACCGGAATCCAGCCGTAACCCGGAATGTAGAATTCGGCACGGACATGCTGGCCACGCGTTGCATCGTCGCTGGTCAATCCGAGGCTGCGGAACAGTCGTGACGGACCGACCCGCAAGCCATAGACGCAGCGTGCCGGGATGCCGATGGCGCGGCAAATGCCGACGAACAGCCCATTGATGTCGGCCGAGCGACCGCCATACTGACCTCGTACCAGTTGCTGCCGGACATCGCCGGTGCCGCAGCCGGGCAGGGAGGGGTCATAGATCGAGTTGTCCACCACCCAGTCGTAGATTGCCTTGGCCTGGGCAACCGGGTCCTTGATACGACCGAGGATGCGTTCGCCGAGTTGATAGGCCAGACCATCGTTGGGAATCAGGCGCGAGGCCTGCAGGTTGCGGCGCAGGATGTCTTCGCGTTCCGGTGCAACCGTGCGGCGGGTGACGTCGAAGTGGCGGTCAGCGGTGGTGACCAGGGTTTTCAGCTGCAACTTGCCTTCGCTGCTGTCCCGCCATTCGCAATGGAAGACCTCGAGGTCGCCATCGGGCAGGCGGCGCATGCCGGCATTGTTCTCATTGCCTTCCCAGGAGTGGCCCAGTGTGCGCTGGAACAGGGTGTCCTGGTTGAGCGGCAGGGGGAGCCATATTTTGCTGCTGCCGCTCCCTTTGAGATTGACCGTCGTCGTGATCTCGTAGGTGCGCCATTCGCTGGGCGGCTCGGCCGCTTTGACCGGCGGCAGTCGGCTGGCTGTCGTGCCGGGCGGTGGGCTCTCGATGACCGGGTCGTCGGCCGTATGCGCAACCGGCGCCGAAATCGGTGCATAGCGCTGCGCTGATCGACTCGACGGTTTGCGACTGGGCTTGGCGCTGCGTCCGGATTTGGCTTTCGCGGTTCCGGGTTTGGCGGTCGACGCCTTGGCCGGGCTTGATTTCTTGGCAGCCCAGGCATCGGAAATGATGGCGGAGAGGGCGGCGGCTGATGCGAGAAAAGTGCGACGTTTCAAAAATTTCCTCCGGCAAAGACAGCCCGTGGCTGAAACGAAAGGGCCGTGTCACTGACACGGCCCCTTTGTTTGATTGCGGACGATTATAGCACTTCAGCAGCGTGGTCAGCCAAGCGGGAACGCTCGCCACGTTGTAACGTGATGTGACCGGAATGCGCCCAGCCCTTGAAGCGGTCGACCACGTAAGTTAGGCCGGAACTGCCTTCGGTCAGGTAGGGCGTGTCGATCTGCGCGATGTTGCCGAGGCAGACCACCTTGGTGCCTGGGCCGGCGCGCGTGACCAGCGTCTTCATCTGTTTTGGCGTCAGGTTCTGCGCCTCGTCGATGATCAGGTACTTTTTGAGGAAGGTGCGGCCGCGCATGAAGTTCATCGACTTGACCTTGATCCGCGAGCGGATGATGTCATTGGTCGCCGCCTTGCCCCAGTCGCCGCCGTAGGCGCCGCTGCTCGCTTCGTCGGTATGGGTGAGGACGTCAAGGTTGTCTTCGAGTGCCCCCATCCACGGCGCCATTTTCTCTTCCTCGGTGCCGGGCAGGAAGCCGATATCCTCGCCGACCGGCACGGTGGCGCGGGTCATGATGATTTCAGCGAACTGCTTGCTTTCCAGGACCTGGGTCAGGCCGGCGGCCAGCGTCAGCAGGGTCTTGCCGGTGCCGGCCTGGCCGAGCAGGGTAACGAAGTCGATATCCGGGTTCATCAGCAGGTTCATCGCAAAATTCTGTTCGCGATTGCGCGCCGTGATGCCCCACACGGCATTTTTCGGGTGCGTGTAATCGACCAGGGTTTCCAGCACCGCGCTCTTGCCGGCGGTTTCCTTGACGATGGCCGAGAAGCCGTCCTTTTCCAGCCAGACGAACTCGTTGACCAGCATCTGCGGACAGAGCGGGCCATTCACCTTGTAATAGGTCTTGGCCTCCTTCTTCCACGACTCCATGCCCTTGCCGTGTTTGTCCCAGAAGTTCTCGGGCAGGGCGCGGGTGCCGGTGTACAGGATGTCGGTGTCTTCGAGAACCTTGTCGTTGAAGTAATCCTCGGCGAGCAGGTTCAGCGCGCGCGACTTGATGCGCATGTTGATGTCTTTCGACACCAGGATGACCGGGCGCTTGGGGAATTTCTTCTGCAGGTGGATGACCACCGAGAGGATCTGGTTGTCGACCTTGGAGGTCGGCAGGCCTTGCGGCAGTTCGCTGCTGATCGCCTCGGTCTGCAGGAAGAGGCGGCCGCTGGCCAGCTTGTTCGACGGCGGGTAGAGATCGATGCCTTCATCGATGTCGTCGCCGGCGGCCAGCAACTCGTCGAGCATGCGCGAGGTCTGGCGGGCGTTGCGGGCAATTTCGGACATGCCCTTCTTGTTGTTGTCGAGTTCTTCCAGCGTCATGATGGGCAGGAAGACATCATGTTCCTCGAAGCGGAAAAGGCTGCTTGGGTCGTGCATCAGCACGTTGGTGTCGAGGACGAAAAGTTTGGTAACGGCGGGCTTCTTGACGGCTGCGGGTTTGCGCGGCATGAAATGGGCCTTTGGTTGGGGTTGGGAGGTTTAAAGGGTTTTGACGAAATCCAGTACTTCCTGAACGTGACCGGGCACCTTGAGACCGCGCCATTCACGGCGCAAAACGCCACTGCGGTCGATGACGAAGGTGCTGCGTTCGACGCCACGTACCTGTTTGCCGTACATGTTTTTCATTTTCATGACAGCGAACAGGTTGCAGACGGCTTCATCGGCATCCGAGCCGAGTTCGAAGGGGAATTCCTGCTTGGCCTTGAAGTTTTCGTGCGACTTCAGGCTGTCGCGGGAAATGCCGAGAATGACGGCGTCGACCGCCGAGAACTCGGCGTAGAGGTCGCGGAAGTTCTGGCCCTCGGTGGTGCAACCCGGCGTGCTGTCCTTGGGGTAGAAATAGATCACCACGATCTTGCCGGCCTGGGCCGACAGCGTGAAGGTCTGGCCGCTGGTGGCGGGCAGTGAGAAGTCGGGGATTTTCGTATCGAGCATGTGCCTGCCTTTTATCGTTTGAGTTGCTTCATTGTCGGCAAATCCCGGCAGAACGGTCAACCGGTCATTTGCTAAACTCCTGCCCATGCGAAAAATTTGCGCCAGTCTCGTTCTCCTTGCTTGCCTGTCCGCTTGTGGCCAGTCCTGGAATGATCCCTATCCGGCGGCCGATGCCGGGAAAAGCATTCTCTACACGGCGTTTACCGAGCGGCCCAAGCATCTTGATCCGGCCCAGTCCTACAGCGAGGACGAGCTGGTCTTCACTGGCCAGATCTACGAGCCGCCGCTGCAGTATCACTACCTGAAGCGCCCCTATGCGCTGGAGCCAGCGACTGTCGAGCAGGTTCCCATGCCGCGCTACTACGATGCGGCGGGCCGCCCGCTGGCGGCCGATGCGCCGGCCGAGCGCATCGCCGAAAGCGTCTATGAACTGAAGTTGCAGGCCGGTGTGCGCTTCCAGCCGCATCCGGCATTTGCGCTGGCGCCAGACGGTCGACCGCTGTATTTGGGCAAAAATGCCGCCGAGGGGCGCCAGACCCTGGCCGATTTTCCGCAAATGGCCAGCCGCGAAGTGACGGCTGACGACTACATTTACCAGATCAAGCGCCTGGCACATCCGCGCCTGCATTCGCCGATTTTCGGCATGATGGCCGACAAGATCGTGGGTCTGAAGGAGCTTGGTGCCAGCCTGGGGCAGGCGGCCAAAAAGGTGCCGGCCGGCGAGTGGCTGGATCTCGACCAATATCCGCTGGCCGGCGTCGAGAAGGTCGATCAGCGCACCTGGCGCATCCGCATCAAGGGCAAGTATCCGCAATTTCTGTATTGGCTGGCGATGCCCTTCTTTGCGCCGGTGCCGCGCGAAGCCGACCGTTTCTATGCCCAGCCCGGCATGGCCGAAAAGAACCTGACGCTCGACTGGTGGCCGGTCGGCAGCGGCCCGTACATGTTGAGCGAGAACGATCCGAACCGGCGCATGGTGCTCAGCCGCAATCCGAATTTCCACGCCCAGCATTATCCCTGCGACGGTGAGGCCGCTGACCGCGCCGCCGGCCTGCTCGCGGATTGTGGCAAGGCGTTGCCGTTCATCGAGCAGGCGGTGTTTACCCGCGAGAAGGAAGCGATTCCCTACTGGAACAAATTCCTGCAAGGCTACTACGACGCCTCGGGGATTTCCTCCGACAGCTTCGATCAGGCGGTGCGTGTCAATGTTGGTGGCGACGCGGCGCTCAGCGATGCGATGCAGGCGCGCGGCATCCGTCTGCTGACCACGGTCAAGGCATCGATCTTCTACATGGGCTTCAACATGCTCGACCCGGTGGTGGGCGGCTTGTCCGAGCGGTCGACCCGGATTCGGCAGGCAATTTCAATCGCCATCGATCAGGAAGAATACATTTCGATTTTCGCCAATGGCCGCGGTATTGCTGCGCAAGGTGCGCTACCGCCCGGCATCTTCGGCTACGAAAACGGCGAGGCGGGGATCAATCGCGTCGTGTACGACTGGATCGATGGCAAACCAAAACGCAAGCCGCTCGAAGCGGCAAAGAAGCTGCTTGCGGAGGCCGGTTACCCGAATGGGCGCGACGCCCGTACTGGCGAGCCGCTGGTCGTCTATCTCGACAGCACGGGCGGCAGCGGTGGCGACAAGTCTTACCTTGACTGGCTGACCCGGCAACTGGCTGGCATCGACATCCAGCTCGTCGTGCGTGCGACCGATTACAACCGTTTCCAGGACAAGCTGCGCAAGGGCAATGTCCAGCTCTATTCCCTGGGCTGGAATGCCGATTACCCCGATCCCGAGAATTTCTTCTTCCTGCTCGATGGCAACGAAGGCAAGGTGGCGCACGGTGGCGAGAATGCCTCGAACTATGCCAATCCCGAGTTTGACCGTCTCTTCCTGCGCATGAAGAACATGGACAACACGCCGGAGCGGCTGGCCATCGTCCGCCAGATGAATGGCATCCTGCAGCACGACGCGCCCTGGGTCTTCGGGCTGCATCCGAAGAGCTATACGCTGACCCATCGCTGGCTGAAGAATCGCAAGCCGAGCGAGGTCGGCAACAACATCCTCAAATATCAGCGCATTGATGCGGTCGACCGCATGGCGGCCCGGAGTGCCTGGAATGCGCCGGTGGTCTGGCCCTTCGTTGCCGGTCTGGTGCTGCTTCTTTCAGCCTTGCTGCCCGCCCTGATCGCTTATCGCCGGCGTGAGCGGCGGGCGGGCCTGAAGTGAGGTCGGGCGAACGGCAGCGGCAGCTCGAAGATCTCCTGCGGCACTATCGCGATTGCTGGCATCCGCAACCCTTTCGCGAATTGCAGCCGGACTGGTGTCTCGCCTATCCCGCCTTGAGTGCGGATTTGCTGGCGCTCGACCAGGCGCAGTTCGATGCCCTGAGTGCCGACAACGATGCTGCGCTCGTCTGGCTGGCATCGTACCTGCCGGAGATCGATGCGTTGCGCTCGCTGATTCGCGTTGCGCCGGCCGCTGCCGTGCCGCCGTCGCCGGTGGGTGAGCGCTGGGCCTGGGAAATTCCCGGACGCAAGCGGGCGCAGATCGAGGCTTTTGCAGGCAGTGCCCGCTGCAGCGGACAGCCGGTCATCGACTGGTGCGGTGGCAAGGGGCATCTCGGACGCCTGCTCGCCGGGCAGTGGGAGCAACCCGTGCATACGCTGGAAATCGATGCCGTACTCTGCGCCGAAGGCGAGCGTCTGTCTTTGCGCCAAAGAGCCGAACAGCACTTCATCGTCGCCGATGCCCTGGCGACGATGGACTGGCCTCAGCGCGGGCAGCATGCAGTGGCCTTGCATGCCTGTGGCGAATTGCATCGGCGCCTGCTGCGGCAGGGGGCGGCGCAGGGCGTGCGGCGTTTCGACGTCGCGCCGTGCTGCTATCACCGTGGTGTTGGCGATTTTTATCAACCCTTGTCGAGCGGCTCCGCTCTGGCACTGACGCGCGATGACGTGCGTCTGGCCGTGACCGAAACGGTGACCGCCTCGCCACGCCTGGCCCGGCGTCGTGATCGGGAAATGGCTTGGAAGCTGGGCTTCGATGCCTATCGTCGGGCTTCGTCCGATGCGGGTTACCGGACCTTCAGGTCGGTGCCGGCGGCCTGGTTTGCTGATGACTTTTCGGGATTCCTGCAGCAGATGGCGGTGCGCGAAGGCTTGCCGGCTCCGCTGGCGGCAAATTGCGCGCAATGGGAGGTGGCCGGCTGGCGACGCCAGCACGAGGTGATGCGCCTTTCATTGCCGCGCCAGGCCTTCCGGCGGGCGCTGGAAATCTGGCTGGTGCTTGACCTGGCGGTCTATCTCGAGGAACTGGGCTATGCGGTCAACTTGCAGAGCTTTTGCGCGCAGCGGTTGACGCCGCGCAATCTGCTTATTTCGGCCGAACGCGCTGACTGAGGTAGGCGGCCAGCTCGGCTGGCTGCTCGATAATCAGGTCGGCATTCCACGCTGCCGGCGGCTCGCCGGTGCCGAGGTAGCCGTAGGTGGCTGCCACGGTCATGCAGCCGGCGGCACGGCCGGCGATGATGTCGCGCTGGTCGTCGCCGACGTAGATTGCTTTCTCCGGGGCGCAGCCGAGCAGGGCGCAGGCATGCAGGATGGGCAGCGGCGAGGGCTTGGCTTCAGCCGTCGTGTCGCCGCTGACGACGCAACGGGTGCGTGGTGAAAGCTGCAGCAGTTCGACCAGCGGATCGGTGAAGCGCATGCGCTTGTTGGTAACGATGCCCCAGTCCAGATTCAGGTTTTCAATCTGGTCGAGCAGTTCGGGAATGCCGGCAAACAGCCGGCTTTCATCGCACAGGCGGGCGGCGTAGATCTCGAGAAAGGCAGCGGCCAGGCGTTCGTAATCCGGGTGCGTGTTGTCGATGCCGAAACCGGCGCGCAGCATGCCGCGTACTCCTTGCGAAGTGTGCGGGCGCAGGGCTGCGAGCGGCTGTTCCGGTCGACCTTCCTGAAGCAGCAAAATGTTGGCCGCACCGCCGAGGTCGGGAGCGGTGTCGGCCAGGGTTCCGTCAAGGTCGAAAAGAACCGCCTCAAACATTCCGGATCGTACGCAGCAGATAATTGACGCTGCTGTCGCGGCCGAGCGAATACTGCTGCGTCAGCGGGTTGTAGCTCATGCCGATCAGTTCTTCCGGTTCCAGGCCGGCCAGCTTGGCCCAGCGCGACAGCTCGGACGGCTTGATGAACTTGGCGTAGTCATGCGTGCCCTTGGGCAGCATGTTGAGGATGTACTCGGCACCGATCACCGCGAACAAGTAGGACTTCGGGTTGCGGTTCAGGGTCGAGAAGAAGACCTGGCCACCGGGTTTGACCAGGCGGGAGCAGGCGCTGACGATGCTCGACGGGTTCGGTACGTGCTCGAGCATTTCGAGGCAGGTCACCGCGTCAAAGGCGCCGGGCATCTCTTCGGCCAACTGTTCGACGGCGATCTTGCGATAGTCGACCTTCTGCCCGGTTTCGAGCAGGTGCAACTTGGCGACGCCGAGCGGCTTTTCGGAAAGGTCGATGCCGGTCACTTCGGCGCCACGTGCTGCCATGCCCTCGGAAAGCAGGCCGCCACCGCAGCCGACGTCGAGGATGCGTTTGCCGGCCAGGCCGATGTTCTGGTCGATCCAGTCGAGACGCAGCGGATTGATCTCGTGCAGCGGTTTGAATTCGCTGTTCGGGTCCCACCAGCGGTGGGCGAGTTCACCAAATTTGTCCAGTTCGGCAGGGTCGGCGTTGAGCATGGGATTCACAAAAAAATGGTTGAAAAGAAAAAGCCCCGCACTGCGGGGCTTTTGTTGAAGCGTCGGCAGCTTACTTGGTGCCGATGACTTCGATGTCAACGCGACGATCCGGCTGCAGGCAGTCGATCAGAGCCTTGGTCTTGGCATTGCCCTTGCACTTGTCGCCGGTGACCGGTTGCTTTTCGCCCTTGCCTTCGGTGTAAACACGGTTGGCTTCGATACCCTTGGCAACCAGGTATTCCTTGACGGCAGCAGCGCGCTTTTCCGACAGCTTCTGGTTGTAGGCGTCACCACCGATACGGTCGGTGTGGCCAACGGCCAGGATCACTTCGAGCTTGATGGCCTTGGACTTGGCAACGACGTCGTCGAGCTTGGCCTTGCCTTCGGGGCGCAGGACAGCCTTGTTGAAGTCGAACAGGGCGTCGGCGGCGACGGTGATCTTTTCACCGGACGGCTTCACGCCGGCAACGGCCGGAGCGGCAGCGGCGCCCTTGGCGGCCGGGGCGGCACAGGCTTCAGCCGGCAGCAGGTCCTTGTCGCATTCGCAACCGGCCTTGTCCTTGGCGGCAGCAGCCGGGGTCCAGTAGCCATCACGCCAGCACAGGCCGAAACCGCTCTTGACGACGGTGTCGCGTTGGTCGATGGCGTAAACACGTTCCTGGGCAACAGCAGAGAAGCCGATGCCGGCCAGCAGTGCGACAACCAGTGATTTCTTGGCGATGTTCTTGATCATTGTTTTCCCTCGTTGAAGAAAATTTGAAAATCTCTTTGACCCGCGAATTGACCTGAAAACAGGGCGCCTAGCGGACTTCCAACCTATTTTGCCATAGGGCAATCGCTGATTCCAAGTCATTTTGGCCGTTCGCGAGTAAAGTTTTGTGCTCTACGCAACACTTTCCGGCCACCCAGGCATGCGTGACGCATTCTCGCCCTGCAACATGTACGAGATGTGACACCGGGTCGAAGCAGGGTTGGGTTTCAAGGGCGCCAAGGCTGATCGCGCAAAGATCGGCGGCCTTGCCTGGGGTAATGGAGCCGATTTCATGGCCGAGTCCCAGTGCGATGGCGCCGTTCAGGGTGGCCATGCGCAATGCGGCATGGGCTGGCAGGGCGCTGGCGTCGCCGGTGCTGCCCTTGGCGAGCAGGGCGGCGAGGCGCATTTCACCGAACAGGTCGAGGCGGTTGTTGCTCGCCGCGCCGTCCGTGCCGAGTCCGATATTGATGTCCAGTTGTCTCATTCTTGCCACAGGGGCAATGCCGCTCGCCAGTTTCAGGTTGGAAGTCGGGCAGTGCGCGATGCTGCAACCGGTTTTGGCGAGCAGTTGCAGTTCGTCCTCGGTGAGATGTACGGCATGTACACCAATGAAGCCGGGGCCGAGCAGGCCGAGTTTGTGCAGGCGGGCGAGCGGGCCTTGCTGGTGCTGGCGATGGCTTTCCTCGACTTCGTGCCGGGTTTCGTGAATGTGGCAGTGGATGGGCAGATTCATTTGCGCCGAGAGCGTCTGGAGGCGCTCGAAGGTCGCATCCGACACTGTGTACGGTGCGTGCGGTGCCAGGCAGAAACTGATCTGCGGGTTGTCCAGCCATTTTTCGCGGACTGCCAGTCCCTTGTTGATGTAATCGTCGGCATCGCTGGCGTATGGCGTCGGGAATTCGAGCGTCGTGATGCCGAGGGCGGCGCGCATGCCGAATTCGCTGGCGGCTGTCGCGGCGGCATCGGGGAAGAAATACATGTCGTTGAAGCAGGTGATGCCGCCCTTGAGCATTTCCGCGCAGGCCAGACGCGTGCCGTCGAGTACGAACTGCGGTGACATGTGGGCGGCTTCGGTCGGCCAGATATGCTTCTGCAACCAGTCCATCAGCGGCAGATCGTCGGCGATGCCGCGCATCAGCGACATCGCGGCGTGGGTGTGCAGGTTGATCAGGCCGGGAATCAGGATGTGGTCGTCGAGCTGGACGCGTTGTTTTGCCTGGTAGCGCAGGCGAGCTTCACCGCTTGGCAGGATGGCCAGAATGCGGCCGTTATGCACGGCGACGGCATGGTTTTTGAGCACAACATCAGGGTCGACCGCTGCGACCCAGCGGGATTCGATCAGGAGGTCGATGGATTCAGGTGTTGTTGTCATGGAAAACGGCGTCTGCTCATTGGTTGGGGCGTGGTAAAATAGCAAATTACGCTCAATTCAACCAATAAGGCATCGCGCAAGCGGTGCGATTGTGAGACATGGACCAATTCGCCAAAGAAACTCTGCCGATCAGCCTCGAAGACGAGATGCGGCGTTCCTATCTCGATTACGCGATGAGCGTGATCGTCGGCCGGGCGCTGCCAGATGCGCGCGACGGCCTGAAACCGGTGCATCGCCGCGTACTGTTCGCGATGCACGAGCTGAACAACGACTGGAACAAGGCCTACAAGAAATCGGCGCGTATCGTCGGTGACGTGATCGGTAAGTATCACCCGCACGGCGACTCCGCAGTCTATGAAACCATTGTTCGCATGGCGCAGGATTTTTCGCTGCGTTACATGCTGGTCGATGGTCAGGGCAACTTCGGTTCGGTCGACGGCGACAGCGCGGCGGCAATGCGTTACACCGAAGTGCGCATGGCCAAGATCGGGCATCAGTTGCTGGAAGACCTCGACAAGGAAACCGTCGATTTCGGACCGAACTACGACGGTTCGGAAAACGAGCCGCTGGTCATGCCGGCGCGTATCCCCAACCTGCTGATCAACGGTTCGTCCGGGATTGCCGTGGGTATGGCGACCAACATCCCGCCGCACAACCTCAACGAAGTCATTGCTGGTTGCCTGGCGCTGCTCGAGAATCCGGCGATTTCGATCGACGACCTGATCGAGTACATCCCTGCGCCGGACTTCCCGACTGCTGCGCTGATCTATGGCGTGATGGGGGTGCGCGAAGGTTACAAGACCGGGCGTGGTCGCGTCATCATGCGTGCCCGCACCCACTTCGAAGACATGGACAAGGGCAACGGCCGGCAGGCGCTGATTGTCGACGAGATTCCCTACCAGGTTAACAAGAAGTCGCTGATCGAGAAGATCGCCGAACTGGTCAACGAGAAGAAGATCGAAGGCATCTCGGATATTCGCGACGAGTCGGACAAGTCCGGCATGCGCGTCGTCATCGAACTGAAGCGTGGCGAAGTCGGCGAGGTCATCCTCAACAACCTGTACAAGCAGACGCAGTTGCAGGACACCTTCGGCATGAACATGGTGGCGCTGGTCGATGGCCAGCCGCGCCTGCTCAATCTCAAGCAACTGCTCGAGTGCTTCCTGTCGCACCGCCGCGAAGTCGTCACCCGGCGTACCGTGTTCGAATTGCGCAAGGCGCGCGAACGCGGTCACATCCTCGAAGGTCTGGCGGTCGCGCTGTCCAATGTCGATGAAATCATCGCCCTGATCAAGGCCGCGCCGACGCCGCCGGACGCCAAGCGCGGCCTGATGGAGCGCCAGTGGCGCAGCCCGGTGGTCGAGGAAATGCTGGTGCGGGCTTCGTCGGACGCCTCGCGTCCGGACGGTCTGGCGCCCGAGTTCGGTTTGTCGGAGCAGGGCTATCGCCTGTCCGATGCTCAGGCCCAGGCCATTCTCGAACTGCGTCTGCAACGCCTGACCGGTCTCGAGCAGGACAAGATCGTCAGCGAGTACAAGGACGTCATGGCCAAGATCCTTGATCTGCTCGACATCCTGGCCAAGCCGCAACGCATCACCGAAATCATCGTGACCGAACTGACCGCGATCCGCGAGCAGTTCGGCGACGAGCGTCGCTCCGAAATCGTGCTGCACACGCAGGAACTCGGCATCGAAGACTTCATCACGCCGATGGACATGGTGGTTACCCTGTCGCACGGTGGCTACATCAAGGCCCAGCCGCTCGCCGATTACCGCGCCCAGAAGCGCGGCGGACGCGGCAAGCAGGCGGCAGCGATCAAGGATGAGGATTTCGTCGATCACCTGTTCGTCGCCAATACGCACGACTACATCCTGTGCTTCTCGAATCGCGGCCGCTGCTACTGGCTCAAGGTCTACGAAGCGCCGCAGGGCAGCCGGACCAGTCGCGGCAAGCCGATCGTCAATCTCTTCCCGCTCGAGGAAGGCGAACGCATCAATGCCGTGCTGCCGGTCAAGGAATTCTCCGACGACCAGTACATCTTCATGGCGACCGTGATGGGTACGGTCAAGAAGACGCCACTGTCCGACTTCTCCAATCCGCGCAAGGCCGGCATCATCGCCGTGGCACTGGACGAGGGCGACATCCTGGTCGGCGTCGAGCTGACCACCGGCCAGAGCGACATCGTGCTGGTGTCGGATGCCGGCAAGGCGGTCTGGTTCGACGAAGAAGATGTCCGTCCGATGGGCCGTGGCGCCCGTGGTGTGCGCGGCATGAAGCTGCAGGAAGGCCAGTCGGTCATCTCGCTGCTGGTTGCCGAGAGCGACCAGGCGACCGTGCTGGTGGCGACCGAGAACGGCTACGGTAAACGTACCGTTTTGGCCGATTTCCGCCACTCTGGCCGCGGTACCCAGGGCGTGCGCGCCATTGCCGACAGCGAGCGCAACGGTAACGTGGTTGGTGCCAAGCTGGTGGGTGATGACGACGAAATCATGCTGATCACCACCGGTGGTGTGCTGATTCGCACCCGCGTCGCGGAAATCCGCGGCATGGGTCGGGCCACGCAGGGCGTGACGCTGATCTCGCTTGATGAAGGCGAAAAGCTGGCCGGCCTCGAAAAGGTTGCCGAATCGGTTGCCGAGGTTGATGCCGAAGCCGAAGCTGAAGTTGTTGCCGAGGCAGCTGCTGAAACGCCGGCCCCTGCTGGTGATGAAGCGGCAGCAAGCGAAGGTGAGAGCAACGAAGGTGGAGAGGTCTGATGACTCGAATCTGGAATTTCAGCGCCGGCCCGGCTGCGCTTCCTGAAGAAGTTCTCAAGCAGGCGCAGGAAGAGCTGCTCAACTGGCATGGCGCCGGTTGCAGCGTCATGGAAATGAGCCATCGCGGCAAGGAGTTCACGTCCATTCTCGAGCAGGCCGAAGCCGATCTGCGCGAGTTGATGGGCATCCCTGCCAATTACAAGGTGCTGTTCCTGCAGGGCGGTGCGACGCAGCAGTTCGCGCAGATCCCGATGAACCTGCTGGCCGGACGTTCGGCCGACTACATCGTGACCGGCTCATGGTCGAAGAAGGCCTACAAGGAAGCGCAGCGCATCGGTACGGTACGTTGTGCCGCGACGACCGAGGAGAGCGGTTTCACCCGTCTGCCGACGGCTGAGGAAATCAAGCTCGACCCGTTTGCCGCCTATCTGCACGTCTGTACCAACGAGACCATCCACGGTGTCGAGATTCCCGCGCAGCGTATTGCCGATACTGGTGTGCCGCTGGTGGTCGACATGTCGTCGCACATCCTGTCGCGCCCGGTCAATGTCGAGAAATTCGGCCTGATCTATGCCGGCGCGCAGAAGAACATCGGCCCGTCCGGCCTGACCCTGGTCATCATCCGTGAAGACCTGCTCGGCATGGCGCCGCTGAATATTCCGACGGTCATGGACTATGCGGTGATGGCCGAGAACGGCTCGATGCTCAACACGCCACCGACCTACGGCATCTACATCGCCGGCCTGGTTTTTCAGTGGCTGAAGAAGCAGGGCGGTCTGGCCGGCATCGATGCGGTCAACGCCGAAAAAGCACGCATTTTGTACGACGCCATCGACCAGTCGGGCGGCTTCTACAGCAACCCGGTCGATCCCGATTGCCGTTCGCGCATGAATGTGCCTTTCGTGCTCGCCAATTCCGAGCTCGATGCTGCCTTCCTGGCCGAGTCGAAAGCGGCCGGCCTGGCTTCGCTGAAGGGCCACAAGTCGGTTGGCGGCATGCGCGCCTCGATCTACAACGCCGTGTCGCTGGAAGCCGTGCAGGCGCTGGTGGCCTTCATGAACGATTTCGCCCAACGCAAGGCTTGACCCCGCATGAGTGACGCTCTTACCCAGGCCCTGGCCGGCGTCCGCGCCGAAATCGACGGCATCGATGCCGAGTTGCTGCGCCTGCTGAATGCCCGTGCCCGCTGCGCCCAGAAGGTCGGCGAAATCAAGGCCGAGCATGGCGCAGCCGGCCACATCTACCGGCCGGAGCGCGAAGCCCAGGTGCTGCGTCGCTTGCAGGACGCCAACCCCGGCCCGCTGCCGGGCGAGAACATCACCTTCTTCTTCCGTGAAGTGATGTCGGCCTGCCTGTCGCTCGAAGAGCCGCTCGGTATCTCCTTCCTCGGGCCGCTCGGTTCCTTTACCGGCAGCGCCGCGACCAAGCATTTCGGGCACGCCGCCCGCCTGCTGCCGCAGGCCTCGATCGACGACGTCTTCCGTGAAGTTGAATCCGGGCATGCGCATTACGCCGTGGTGCCGGTCGAGAATTCGACCGAAGGCGCGGTCGGTCGCACCATGGATCTGCTGCTCGGCACGCAACTCAAGATTTGCGGCGAAGTGGTGCTGCGCATCCACCAGAACCTGCTCTCGAACGAGACGGATCTCGGCAAAATCACCAAGATTTATTCGCACGCCCAGTCGCTGGCGCAGTGTCACGAATGGCTGAATCACCATCTGCCGGGCGTGCCGCGTATTTCAGTGGCGAGCAACTCGCTGGCAGCGCAGATGGCGGCCGAAGAGTCTGGTGTTGCCGCGATTGCCGGTGAAGCGGCGGCGGAGCGTTTCAAGCTGCCCAAGCTGGTCGAGAACATCGAGGACGAGCCGAACAACACGACGCGCTTCCTTGTGCTCGGCAAGCACGATGCCGGTCCGTCCGGGCGCGACAAGACCTCGCTGATCATGTCGGCACCGAACCGTACCGGCTCCCTGCATGAACTGCTGCTGCCCTTTTCGACCAGCGGCGTCTCGATGTCGCGCCTCGAGTCGCGGCCGGCGCGCAATGCGCTTTGGGAATACGTTTTCTACGTCGATGTCGAAGGGCATCGCGACGAGCCGGCCGTTAAGGCGGCGCTCGACGGGCTGGCCAAGAATGCCGCCTATCTGAAAATTCTCGGGTCCTACCCGCTCGCCGTTTACTGAGGAATACCGCATGAGTCTTGTCGAACAGGCGCTGCCCTACGTGCGCGCCATTTCCGCCTACCAGCCGGGCAAGCCGATCACCGAACTGGCCCGCGAAATGGGCATTCCGGTTGAAAGCATCGTCAAGCTGGCTTCCAACGAGAATCCGCTCGGCATGAGCCCGAAGGCCAAGCTGGCCGTGGCTGCCGCGATTGACGGCATCGAGCGCTATCCCGATCAGTTCGACCTGATCAAGGCGGTGGCGACCCGGGCTGGCGTGGCGCAAAGCCAGGTCGTGCTCGGCAACGGTTCGAACGACGTGCTCGACCTGATCGCCCGCGTCTTCCTGGCGCCTGGTCGCTCGGCGATCTTTGCCCAACACGCTTTCGCGGTTTACCCGCTGGCGACGCTGTCGACCGGTGCGGAACTGATCGCCGTACCGGCCAAGGATTACGGTCACGACCTCGCCGCGATGCGTGCCGCGATCCGCCCCGATACGCGCCTGATCTGGATTGCCAATCCGAACAACCCGACCGGCAACTTCCTGCCCTATCCGGAAGTGCGTGCCTTCCTCGAAAGCGTGCCCAGGGATGTCGTCGTCGTGCTCGACGAGGCCTACAACGAATACCTGCCACCGGCTGACCGCGTCGATGTCGCCGGCTGGATCAAGGATTTTCCCAATCTCGTGGTTTGCCGCACGCTGTCCAAGATCTACGGCCTGGCCGGTCTGCGCATCGGTTACGGGCTGGCTTCGCCGGAGGTGGCGGACCTGATGAATCGCGTCCGTCAGCCGTTCAACGTCAATAACCTGGCGCTGGCCGGGGCGATTGCGGCGCTTGGCGACGACGAATTCCTGCGGGCGAGTTACGAGCTGAACCGCAGCGGCATGGCGCAGATCGTTGCCGGTCTGGAAAAGCTCGGTCTCGAGTACATCAAGCCGCACGGCAATTTCGTCACCTTCAAGGCGGGCGACGCGGCGGCGGTCAACCAGAAGCTGCTGCAGCAGGGCGTCATCGTCCGGCCGATTGCCGGTTACGGCCTGCCCGAATGGCTGCGCGTGACGATCGGTACGGCGGCCGAGAACTCCAGGTTCCTGGAGGCCCTGGAAAAGGCCCTCTGAATGTCGGCCGGCATGCCCGAGTTCGGCAAGGTCATCATCTTCGGGACCGGCCTGATCGGCGGTTCCTTCGCGCTGGCCTTGAAAGAAGCCGGGGCGGTCGAGGAGGTGGTCGGTTTCGGCCGCACGCCGGCGACCTTGCGGGCGGCGCAGCAGCTGGGTGTGATCGACCGCGCCGGGATCAACCCGACGCATGAAATCGAGGAAGCCGACATCGTGCTGGTCGCGACGCCGGTCGCCCAGATGCCGGAAATCTTCGCCAAGATCGCGCCCTATCTCGGGCCGAACACCATCGTCACCGACGGCGGTTCGACCAAGGGCGACGTGGTCGCCGCAGCGCGCGCCGGGCTCGGCGACAAGATCAGCCAGTTCGTGCCGGCACACCCGATTGCCGGTGCCGAAAACAGCGGTCCGGCGGCGGCGCGCTGGGATCTCTATCAGGGCAGGAAGGTCGTTGTCACGCCCCTGCCGGAAAACAGCGATGACACGCTAGACCGCATCAAGCGCGCCTGGTCGCTGTGCGGCGCCGACATCTACGAACTGACGCCGGAAGCGCACGACCGCGTCTTCGCCGCGGTCAGCCACCTGCCGCATCTGCTCTCCTTCGCGCTGGTGCATGATCTCGCGGTGCGCGAGGATGCCGACATCTTCTTCACCTTCGCCGCCTCCGGTTTTCGCGATTTCACGCGCATTGCCGCCAGTCACCCGGAAATGTGGCGTGACATCTGTCTCGCCAATCGTGCGGCATTGCTCGGCGAACTCGATTCCTACCGGGCGCAGCTCGATGAATTGCGCACGGCCCTGGCGCGCAACGACGGGGCGCGTCTCGAAGAAATCTTCGGCATCGCCCGCCAGGCGCGCCGCGACTGGGCCGGCGAGGACTGATGCGCAGCCTGCTGAGCGCCTTGCTGCTCGGCGTGACGCTGCTGCCGGCGTTCGCGGCAGGCGAGGTGCCGGTCATCCTGCTCGCCGAAATCTATCGCGGCCAGGTCGATGTTTCCCGCTATCTGGTCAGCGAAAAACTCGATGGCGTGCGTGCGATCTGGGATGGCGAAGTCCTGCGTTTTCGCAGCGGCAATGTGGTGCCGGCACCGGCCTGGTTCATCGCCGCCTTGCCGAAAACGCCGCTCGACGGCGAGTTGTGGCTGGGGCGCGGCCAGTTCGAGCGCCTGTCCGGCATGGTCCGGCGCGAACAGCCGGACGACGCCGAATGGCGGGCAGTGCGCTACATGATCTTCGAACTGCCCGGTGCGCCCGGCAGTTTCAGCGAACGGGCCGTGGCGATCCGGCAACTGGTGGCGCAGGCCAGCGTGCCCTGGCTGGCTGAAATCGGGCAGTTTCCGGTGGTCGACCGGTCGGAACTCGAAAAACGTTTCAAGACCGTCGTTGCGGCCGGCGGCGAAGGCTTGATGCTGCATCTGGCGGACGCACCCTATGTCACCGGGCGCAGTGACGTGCTGCTCAAGATGAAGCCCTGGGCCGATGCCGAGGCAGCGGTCATCGCGCATCTGCCGGGCAAGGGCAAGTATCTCGGTCAGCTCGGCGCCTTGCGCGTGCGCACGCCGGACGGGCGCGAGTTTGCGCTGGGCAGCGGCTTGAGCGATGCGCAGCGGCGCGACCCGCCGCCGCTCGGCGTGACGGTGACTTATCGCTACCGTGATCTGACTGCCAAGGGGCTGCCGCGTTTTGCCAGCTTCCTGCGGATACGTCAGGAATGAGGGCGGGGCGCGTTAAAATTCGGGATTACTTCAGGGTGGACTGTTTCTCATGATCCTCGTGACTGGCGGTGCCGGCTTCATCGGCAGCAATTTCGTCCTCGACTGGCTGGCCGGCAGTGCCGAGCCGGTCGTCAATCTCGACGCGCTGACCTATGCCGGCAATCTCGAGAACCTGGCCAGTCTCAAGGATGATCCGCGTCACATCTTCGTCCATGGCAGCATCGGCGACACCGCGCTGCTCGGCCGCCTGCTCGCCGAACACCAGCCGCGCGCCATCGTCAATTTTGCCGCCGAATCGCATGTCGACCGCAGCATCCACGGCCCGGAAGATTTCATCCAGACCAATATCGTCGGCAGCTTTCACCTGCTCGAAGCCGTGCGTGCCTACTGGAACGGGCTGGCAGCGGTCGACCAGGCGAATTTCCGCTTTTTGCATGTGTCGACCGATGAGGTTTACGGTTCGCTCGGCAAGGACGATCCGGCCTTTGCCGAAAGCAACCGCTACGAGCCGAACAGCCCGTATTCGGCGAGCAAGGCGGCGAGCGACCACCTGGTGCGCGCCTACCATCACACCTACGGCCTGCCGGTGCTGACCACCAATTGCTCGAACAACTACGGTCCCTATCATTTTCCGGAAAAGCTGATTCCGCTGGTCATCCTCAACGCGCTCGCCGGCAAGGCCCTGCCCATCTACGGCGACGGCCAGCAGGTCCGCGACTGGCTGTACGTCAAGGATCACTGCAGCGCCATCCGCCGCGTGCTCGAAGCCGGCCGGGTCGGCGAGACCTACAATGTCGGCGGCTGGAACGAGAAGCCCAATCTCGACGTCGTGCATACGCTGTGTGCCATTCTCGACGAACTGCAGCCGCGCGCCGACGGCCAGCCCTACAAAACGCAGATTACCTACGTTACCGACCGCCCCGGGCACGACCGCCGTTACGCGATCGATGCTTCCAAGCTTGAGCGCGAGCTGGGCTGGAAACCGGCTGAAACCTTCGAAACCGGCATCCGCAAGACGGTGCAGTGGTATCTCGCCAACCAGGCCTGGGTGAATAACGTCACCAGCGGCAGCTATCGCCAGTGGCTGGATAAAAATTACGGAGCACGCGCATGAGCAAACGCAAGGGCATCATCCTCGCCGGCGGTTCCGGCACCCGGCTCTATCCGGCGACGCTGGCGGTCTCCAAGCAGCTGCTGCCGATTTACGACAAGCCGATGATCTACTACCCGCTGACCGCGCTGATGCTGGCCGGTATGCGTGACATCCTGATCATCTCGACGCCGCAGGACACGCCGCGCTTCGCGCAACTGCTCGGCGACGGCAGCCAGTGGGGCATCAACCTGAGCTACGCCGTGCAACCCAGTCCGGACGGCCTGGCGCAGGCCTTCATCATCGGCGAGGACTTCATCGCCGGCGACAATGCCGCGCTGGTGCTGGGCGACAACATTTTCTACGGCCACGAGTTCTACAAGCTGCTCGCCAATGCCAGCGAGCAGGAGCAGGGCGCGACGGTTTTTGCCTACCACGTCACCGATCCCGAGCGTTATGGCGTGGTTGCCTTCGATGCCGCCGGGCGCGCCACCAGCCTGGAAGAAAAGCCGCTGCAGCCGAAGTCGAATTACGCGGTCACCGGTCTGTATTTTTACGACAGCCAGGTGGTCGACGTTGCCAAGAGCATCCGGCCTTCGGCGCGTGGTGAACTCGAGATTACCGATGTAAACCGGATCTACCTCGAGCAAGGCAAGCTCAATGTCGAGATCATGGGGCGCGGCTACGCCTGGCTTGATACCGGTACGCACGAGTCGATGCTTGAAGCCAGCCAGTTCATCGCCACCATCGAAAAACGCCAGGGTCTGAAAGTGGCCTGTCCGGAAGAAGTGGCTTTCCGGATGAAGTGGATCGATGCCGGACATCTGGAAAAACTGGCGGCGCCGCTGGCCAAGAATGGCTACGGGCAGTATCTGCTCGCCCTGTTGCAGGATCGGCCGTTCTGATGCGAGTCAGTCCGACGGCCCTTGACGGTGTGCTGCTGATCGAGCCGAAAGTCTTCGGCGACGAGCGCGGCTTTTTCTTCGAAAGCTTCAATGCGCGCGAGTTTGCGCAGGCCACCGGTATCGACTGCCAGTTCGTCCAGGACAACCACTCGAAATCGGCGCAGAACGTGCTGCGCGGTCTGCATTACCAGGTCGGCAAGCCGCAAGGTAAGCTGGTTCGGGTCGTACAAGGTGAGGTTTTCGACGTAGCGGTCGACCTCCGGAAAAGCTCGAAAACCTTCGGGCAATGGGCCGGGGTCAGGCTCAGCGCGGAAAACAAGAAGCAGCTGTGGATTCCTGAAGGCTTCGCGCACGGCTTCCTGGTACTCAGCGAAACGGCGGAGTTTCTCTACAAGACCACCGACTATTACGATCCGGCCAGCGAGCGCTGTCTGCGCTGGGACGATCCGGCAGTCGGTGTCGCCTGGCCACTGCCGGCCGGTGGCCCGCTGCTCTCGGCGAAGGACCGGCAGGGGCTCGATCTCGCGGCCTGCGAAAAATTTTCCTGAAACGGCCGGCCTTGCGGCCCGGCCGGTAACGAATCAGGCGGGCGCCCGGTGCGGCGTCGCCATTGCAAACGGAGTTGTCCTTGAGTACTGAATTTCTCGATCTTCCCCAGTTGATCTCGGCCGGCGGCACGGTGCGCCTGCCCGGTTCGAAGAGCATTTCCAATCGCGTGCTGCTGCTCGCGGCGCTTGCCGAGGGGACAACCGAGGTGCGCGACCTGCTTGCCTCCGACGATACCGAGCGCATGCTCGATGCCCTGCAGACGCTCGGCGTCGGCGTTGCCTCGCTGGGTGGTGAAAGCTGGACGATCACCGGCTGCGGCGGGCATTTCCCGGTGCGCCAGGCTGAGCTTTTCCTGGGTAATGCCGGCACGGCCTTCCGGCCGCTGACCGCGGCGCTGGCGCTGGCCGGCGGCGATTACGTCTTGAAGGGCGTCGCCCGCATGCACGAGCGGCCGATCGGCGATCTGGTCGACGGTCTGCGTCAGCTCGGCGCCGACATCAGCTATCTCGGCAACGAAGGCTTCCCGCCGCTGCAGCTCAAGCCGGCCGCGATCCAGCCGGGCGGCGTGGTCAAGGTGCGCGGCGATGTCTCCAGCCAGTTCCTGACCGGCCTGCTGATGGCCTTGCCGCTGACCGGCGAAACGGTAGCGGTCGACGTCGTCGGCGAGCTGATTTCCAAGCCCTACATCGAGATCACGCTGGCGATCATGGCGCGCTTCGGCGTCGTCGTCGAGCGCGACGGCTGGCAGCGTTTCACCGTCAAGGCCGGCAGTCGCTACGTCTCGCCGGGTACCATTTACGTCGAGGGCGATGCTTCCTCGGCTTCCTACTTCCTGGCGCTCGGCGCCATCGGCGGCGGGCCGGTGCGCGTCGAAGGCGTCGGCAGCGAATCGATCCAGGGCGACGTCAAATTTGCCGAAGCGCTGGCACAGATGGGCGCGGTCATCACGACCGGCCCGAACTGGATGGAAGCGCGCGCGCCGCAAGGCGGCCTCGTCGCGGTCGATCTCGATTGCAACCACATTCCCGACGCGGCAATGACGCTGGCCACCGCCGCGCTGTTCGCCAGGGGGGCGACGACGCTGCGCAACATCGCCAGCTGGCGCGTCAAGGAAACCGACCGCATCGCCGCGATGGCGACCGAACTGCGCAAACTCGGTGCCGACGTCGAGGAGGGCGCCGACTACATCCGCGTCACCCCGGCCAGCCTGCAGCCGGCCGCGATCGACACCTACGACGATCACCGCATGGCGATGTGCTTCTCGCTGGCGGCCTTCGGCACACCCTTGCGCATCAACGATCCGAAATGCGTCGGCAAGACCTTCCCCGATTATTTCGCCTGCTTCGCCGGGGTGAGCAAGGCGGCGCCGGTGATCGCCATCGACGGCCCGTCGGCTTCCGGCAAGGGCACGGTAGCGGCGCGCGTCGCGGCAGCCTTGGGCTATGACTATCTGGATTCCGGGGCGCTTTACCGGTTGACCGCGCTGGCGGCCCAAAAATCCGGCGTCGACTGGGCGGACGAAAGCGGTGTCGCCGCCATCGCGACGCGGCTTGATGTCGAATTCACGGCCGGCGATATCCGTCTCAACGGCGAGCTGGTCGGCGATTCGATCCGGACCGAGGAAATCTCGGCCGGCGCCTCGAAAGTCGCTGCCCTGCCGGCGGTGCGCGACGCCCTGCTGTTCCGTCAGCGCACCTTCAATCGCGCACCGGGCCTGATCGGCGACGGGCGCGACATGGGCTCGGTGGTTTTCCCGCAAGCGCCGCTCAAGGTCTTCCTCACGGCCAGTGCCGAGGCGCGCGCCGAACGCCGTTATAAGCAGTTGATCGAAAAAGGATTCTCTGCTAATCTCGCGGACCTTCTGTTAGACCTGCAGCAACGTGACGAACGGGATTCCCAACGTAGCGTGGCGCCGCTCAGGCAGGAGGCAGATGCCAAGTTGCTTGATACGACAGGCCTCACCATCGAACAGGCGGTGAACCAGGTGCTGGCGTGGAGCAAGGAAGCGATGTAGCAAGGTGTTGCCGGCCGACGGGCCGGCGATATGTTTTTCAACTCTAACCCGCTGTGGATTTAGCGATTCGCGGCATGAAAGCTCTCTCCGTCAATGGAATCTTTTGCTCAACTATTTGAAGAATCCCTGGCTCGCCAGGAAATGCGTCAAGGCGAAGTCATCACTGCAGAAGTGGTGCTCATCGATCACAACTTCGTTGTGGTCAATGCCGGCCTGAAATCGGAATCCTATGTTCCGCTCGAAGAATTCCTGAATGATCAGGGCGAACTGGAAGTTGCCGTTGGCGATTTCGTCCAGGTCGCTATCGAAATGCTGGAAGACGGCTACGGCGCAACGCGCCTGTCGCGTGATCGCGCCAAGCGCATCGCCGCCTGGAACTTCCTGGAAGAAGCCCTGAACAACAACTCGCTGGTCACCGGTACGATTACCGGCAAGGTCAAGGGCGGTCTCACCGTCATGTCCAACGGCGTCCGTGCCTTCCTGCCGGGCTCGCTGGTCGACATGCGTCCGGTCAAGGACACCACCCCGTACGAAGGCAAGACCCTTGAATTCAAGGTGATCAAGCTCGATCGCAAGCGCAACAACGTCGTGATGTCCCGCCGTGCCGTGCTCGAAGCCACCGCTGACAAAGATCGCGAAAAGCTTCTAGAGAACCTCAAGGAAGGTACCGTCGTCAAGGGTATCGTCAAGAACATCACCGACTACGGCGCATTCGTCGACCTCGGCGGTATCGATGGCCTGCTGCACATCACCGACCTGGCCTGGCGCCGCGTCCGTCACCCGAGCGAAGTGCTCAACGTTGGTGACGAAGTTACCGCCAAGATCCTCAAGTTCGACGCCGAGAAGAACCGCGTCTCCCTGGGTATGAAGCAACTGGGCGACGATCCGTGGGTTGGTATTGCCCGCCGTTACCCGGCCGGTACCCGCCTGTTCGGCAAGGTCACCAACCTGACCGACTACGGTTCATTCGTTGAAATCGAACAAGGCATCGAAGGCCTGGTTCACGTTTCCGAAATGGACTGGACCAACAAGAACGTTCATCCGTCCAAGGTTGTTTCCCTGGGTGATGAAGTTGAAGTCATGATCCTGGAAATCGACGAAGAGCGTCGCCGCATTTCGCTCGGCATGAAGCAATGTGCCCCGAATCCTTGGGATGACTTCGCGATGAACCAGAAGAAGGGTGACAAGGTCAAGGGCGCCATCAAGTCGATCACCGACTTCGGCATCTTCATCGGTCTGCCTGGCGGTATCGATGGTCTGGTTCACCTGTCCGACCTGTCCTGGTCGGCCACCGGCGAAGAAGCTATCCGCAACTTCAAGAAGGGTGACGAAGTTGAAGCCGTCGTCCTCGGCATTGATGTTGAAAAGGAACGTATTTCCCTGGGCATCAAGCAGCTCGAAGGCGATCCGTACACCAACTTCATCGCTACCCACGAAAAGAACAGCATCGTTAACTGCACCGTCAAGACTGTTGACGCCAAGGGTGCCGTGCTGACGCTGGACGGTGAAAACGAAGGCTACCTGCGTGCTTCCGAGTTCTCGCGTGATCGTATCGACGACCTGTCGCAACACCTCAAGGTGGGCGATACCGTTGAAGCCATGATCATCAACGTGGATCGCAAGACCCGTGGTATCAACCTGTCCATCAAGGCCAAGGATCAAGCCGAACAGCACGAAGCCCTGCAGAAGTTCTCTGCCGAGTCGAACTCCGCTGCTTCCGGTACGACCAATCTGGGTGCCCTGCTCAAGGCCAAGCTCAACCAGCAAGGCTGATAGGCAAAAAGCATGACCAAATCCGAGCTCATCGCCCGGCTGGCGGAGCGATTTCCGCAGTTGGTGGCGAAGGATGCTGATTTCGCGGTCAAGATGATGCTCGATGCGATGTCCGACGCCTTGGTGCGTGGGGATCGTATCGAGATCCGCGGCTTCGGCAGCTTTGCGCTCAACTACCGGCCGCCGCGCACCGGTCGTAACCCCAAATCGGGGGACAAGGTCAGCGTACCTGCCAAGTGGGTTCCCCACTTCAAGGCAGGCAAGGAACTGCGTGAGCGGGTCGATCAGTCGATCTGACGTCGCGCAGGCGCAATGTGGTAGATTCGGGGCAGTGAGTCATTTCACTGCCCCTTTTTATTTGAATCCATGACTGCAATCACCTGGGCCGTACGGCTCATCATCTTTTCGTTTCTGCTGCTCTTTGCCCTGCAGAATACCGATCCGGTCAATCTGAATTTCGTTCTCGGCCAGATCTGGCAGGCGCCGCTGGTCATTGTTCTGCTCGCTTTTTTTGCCGGTGGTGCACTCCTCGGTGTTCTTTCGCTGCTCGGGGTGATTTATCGCCAGCGCCGCGAAATATCGCGCCTCAAGCGTGTGGCGAGTGAAACCAAGGCTGCCGCCGTCGTTGTTCCTGAGCCACCTGCCGTATGAACGATCTGTTCGAATACTGGCAACTGCTGCTGATCCCGGTTTTTTTTGCGCTGGGTTGGGCGGCGGCACGGGTGGATATGCGCCAGGTGGTGCATGAGTCGCGCGCCTTGCCGCGCTCCTATTTTCAGGGCTTGAATTTCCTGCTCAACGAAGAGCCGGACAAGGCCATCGATTCTTTTCTCGAGGTTGCCAAGGTCGATTCGCAGACCGTCGAGCTGCATTTTGCGCTCGGCAACCTGTTTCGCCGCCGCGGTGAAACCGAGCGGGCGATCCGCATGCACCAGAACCTGATCGATCGGGAAGATCTCGATGAGAAGGTTCGCCTGCATGCCCTCTCAGAACTGGCTCAGGATTACCTCAAGGCCGGCTTGCTCGACCGTGCCGAGGAGATGTTCAACAAACTGCTCGGCACCTCGTTCGATGCCGAAGCCAAGCGCAACCTGCTCGAGATCTACCAGGTCGAGAAGGAGTGGCTGAAGGCGGTCGAGATTGCCCGCGAGCTGCCGGAAATCGCTTCGCAGCGCGATGTCGCCGAGTATTACTGCGAACTGGCTGCCAACGAAATCATGCGTTCGCGCCCCGAGTCGGCGCGCGAATACCTTGAGCAGGCGATGCAGCAAAACCGCAAGTGCGTGCGTGCCAGCCTGCTGCAGGGCGACTTGCTGCTGCAGGAGGGCAAGCTCCTCGAAGCCATCGAGGCCTGGCAGCGCATCGAGCAGCAGGATCCGGCCTACCTGGCCTTGGTGGCCCAGCGCCTGCTCGAAACCTATCGCAAGCTGGAGCGGCGCGACGAAGGGGCTGCGCTGCTGCGTGCCTATCTCGAACGCTATCCCTCGCTCGATCTGCTCGACGTCGTCTATCAGTTGATTCTCGAAGGCGAGGGTACCGAGTCGGCTTACCGTCTGGTGCGCGACGAGTTGCAGCGCAATCCGACCCTGCTTGGCCTGGAAAAGCTGATGAGCGCGCGTCTGCCTCTGGTTTCGCCCGAAGTCCGGGTCGATGTCGAGTTGGCCAAGACCATCATCCAGGGCTACACCAAGCGCCTGTCGCGTTATCGGTGCGATAATTGCGGCTTCAAGGCCCGCCAGTTCTACTGGCGCTGTCCCGCCTGCGGTGGCTGGGAAACCTATCCGCCCCGGCGTAGTGAAGAATTCGATCAAACATTGTAGGAAACATCCATGAAAATTACCGTTGTCGGCACCGGCTATGTCGGTCTGGTCAGTGGCACCTGTCTTGCTGAAGTGGGTAACGACGTTCTCTGTCTGGACGTCGATCCGGAAAAGATCCGCATCCTCGAAGAGGGCGGTATTCCCATTTACGAACCGGGTCTGCAGGAAATGGTCCGGCGCAACGTTGCCGCCGGTCGACTGCATTTCACGACCGATATTGAAAAAGCCGTGCAGCACGGCACCATCCAGTTCATCGCGGTCGGTACGCCGCCGGATGAAGACGGCTCGGCCGACCTGCAGTACGTGCTCGGCGCGGCGCGCAACATCGGCCGCCTGATGACCGACTACAAGGTCGTTGTCGACAAGAGCACGGTGCCGGTCGGAACCGGCGCCAAGGTCAAGGCAGCGATTGCCGACGAACTGGCCAAGCGTGCGGTCGACATCCCCTACAGCGTCGTTTCCAACCCGGAATTCCTCAAGGAAGGTGCGGCTGTTGAAGACTTCATGCGGCCGGATCGCATCGTCGTCGGCGCCGAGGAAGAACAGGCCATCCACCTGATGCGTGCGCTCTACGCACCCTTCCAGCGCAATCACGAACGCCTGATCATCACCGATGTGAAGAGCGCCGAGCTGACCAAGTACGCCGCCAACGCCATGCTGGCGACGCGCATCAGCTTCATGAACGAACTCGCCAACCTGGCCGAAGTACTCGGTGCCGACATCGAAATGGTCCGCCAGGGCATCGGTTCCGATCCGCGTATCGGTTACCACTTCCTGTATCCCGGTTGCGGCTACGGCGGTTCCTGTTTCCCGAAGGACGTCAAGGCACTGATCGCCACCGCCCAGGACGATGCCGGTATCACCCTCAAGGTGTTGACCGCCGTCGAGGAAGCCAACGACGAACAAAAACACATCCTGACCAGGAAGCTCAAGGCGCGCTTCGGCGACCTCAAGGGCATGCATTTCGCACTCTGGGGTCTGTCCTTCAAGCCGAATACCGACGACATGCGCGAAGCGCCGAGCCGCGAGCTGATCGCCGACCTGTTTGCTGCCGGTGCCACGGTCTCCGCCTACGATCCGGTCGCCATGCACGAAACGCAGCGCATCTTCGGCGACGACAGCCGTCTGCACTATGCCGAGAATCCGATGGGCGCGCTCGACAAGGCCGATGCCCTGCTTATCGTCACCGAGTGGAAGGAATTCCGCAGCCCGGATTTCGATGCCATCAAAGAGGCTCTGAAGCACCCGGTTATTTTTGACGGTCGCAATCTTTACGATCCGAAGTTCGTGCGCGAGCAGGGGATCGAATACTTCGCGATCGGACGGTAACTGCATGCTGGACAAAGTCTTGCAGGTGCGCCTGTTGGTCGTTGGCGATGTCATGCTCGACCGCTACTGGTTCGGCGAGGTCAATCGCATTTCGCCGGAAGCGCCGGTGCCGGTGGTCAAGGTCGAGCGCAGTGAGGAGCGCCTGGGCGGCGCCGCCAACGTCGCGCGCAACGCGGCGGCGGTCGGCGCCCGGACTGCCTTGCTCTCGGTGGTCGGTGACGACGATGCCGGGCGCACTCTGGCACGCCTGCTTGCCGAGGGGCAAATCGATGCCGGTTTGCACGTCGACCGGGCGATCGATACCACGGTCAAGTTGCGCGTCATCGGCCGGCAGCAGCAACTGCTGCGCATCGATTTCGAAACGACGCCGTCGCATGAAATTCTCGACGCCAAGCTTGCCGAGTTCGAGCGCCGGGTCGCCGAGTGCGACGCGGTGATTCTCTCCGATTACGGCAAGGGCGGTCTGACGCACATTGCCGAAATGATCCGTCTGGCGCGTGCCGCCGGCAAACCGGTGCTGGTCGACCCGAAGGGCGACGATTACGCCAAGTACACCGGCGCCACGGTGATCACGCCGAATCGCTCGGAATTGCGCGAAGTCGTCGGGCGCTGGGCCTCGGACGAAGAACTATTCGCCAAGTCGCAGAAGCTGCGCACCGAACTGGGCCTCGAAGCCTTGCTTGTGACGCGCAGTGAAGAAGGCATGACGCTGTTTGCCGCCGACGAGATCCACCACCAGCCGGCGCAGGCGCGTGAGGTGTTCGATGTCTCCGGTGCCGGCGATACCGTGATTGCCACGCTCGCCGTCATGCTCGCCGCCGGTGCCGACTGGGCGGAAGCCATCCGCGCCGCCAATGTCGCCGCCGGCATCGTTGTCGGCAAGTTGGGGACGGCCGTCGTCACCCGTGAAGAACTCGCCGCTGCCCTGTAAGGAATAGCCATGTACATAGTCGTTACCGGCGCTGCCGGTTTTATCGGTTCCAACATCGTCAAGGCGCTCAACGAGCGCGGCGTGACCAAGATCATCGCGGTCGACAACCTGGCCAAGGCCGAAAAGTTCAAGAACCTGATCGATTGCGAGATCAGTGACTACATCGACAAGAACGATTTCATTGCGCGCATCCAGGCCGGCCACTACGACGGCGAGATCGACGCGATCTTCCATGAAGGCGCCTGTTCCGACACCATGGAAACCGACGGTCGCTACATGATGGAGAACAACTACCGTTACTCCTGCATCCTGCTTGACTGGTGCCTGGACCAGGATGTCCAGTTCCTCTACGCGTCGAGTGCAGCGACCTACGGTGCGTCCAGCGTCTTCAAGGAAGAGCGCGAGTTCGAAGGGCCGCTCAACGTTTACGGTTACTCGAAGTTCCTGTTCGACCAGATCGTGCGCCAGCGCCTCGCTGAAAATCCGTCGTCGCAGATCGTCGGCTTCCGCTACTTCAATGTTTATGGCCCGCGCGAACTGCACAAGGGGCGCATGGCCTCGGTGGCGTTTCACAACTTCAACCAGTTCCGCGCCGACGGCAAGGTCAAGCTGTTCGAAGGCTCGCACGGTTATGAAAACGGCGGCCAGATGCGCGATTTCGTCTATGTCGGCGACGTCGCCAAGGTCAATCTGTTCTTCCTCGATCATCCGGAAAAATCCGGCATCTTCAATCTCGGTTCCGGCCGCGCCCAGAGCTTCAACGATGTGGCTGTCGCAGCGGTCAACGGCTGCCGCAAGGCAAAAAGCGAGGCACCGCTCGATCTCGCCCAGTTGCGGGCACAAGGCTTGCTCGAATACACCGCCTTCCCCGAGGCGCTGAAGGGCAAGTACCAGGCGTACACGCAGGCCGATCTGGCCAAGTTGCGCGCTGCTGGCTACGTTGCTCCGATGGCCACGGTTGAGGAAGGCGTCTCCCAATACATCGAGTGGCTGAACAAGCATGTATAAAACCCTGCAGGATTTTGTCGGAAACACGCCGCTGGTACGTTTGCAGCGCATCCCCGGCGCCGACAACGACAGGCGTGGCAACGTCATTCTCGCCAAGCTTGAAGGCAACAACCCGGCGGGTTCGGTCAAGGATCGGCCGGCGCTGTCGATGATCGTGCATGCCGAAGCGCGTGGCGAGATCAAGGCGGGCGATACGCTGATCGAAGCGACTTCCGGCAATACCGGTATTGCTCTGGCCATGGCGGCGGCGATCAAGGGTTACAGGATGATCCTGGTCATGCCCGAAAACCAGAGCATCGAGCGCCGCCAGAGCATGCGTGCATACGGCGCCGAGCTGGTGCTGACGCCCAAGGATGGCGGCATGGAACTGTGTCGCGACATCGCTGAAAAGATGCGCAACGAAGGCAAGGGCATCATCCTTGACCAGTTCGGCAATCCCGACAATCCGCTGGCGCATTTCGAAGGCACCGGCCCGGAAATTTGGCGCGACACCGACGGCCGGATCACGCATTTCGTTTCAAGCATGGGCACCACCGGTACCATCATGGGCACCTCCGCCTTCCTCAAGTCGGTCAAGCCGGCGATCCAGATCGTCGGTTGCCAGCCGGAAGACGGCAGCCAGATCCCGGGTATCCGCAAATGGCCGGAAGCCTACCTGCCGAAGATTTACGATAAAACCAACGTCGACCGTATCGAATATGTCAGCCAGGGCGATGCCGAAGCGATGACGCGCCGCCTGGCAACCGAGGAAGGCATCTTTGCCGGCATTTCCTCGGGCGGTGCGCTGGCCGTGGCGCTGCGCCTGGCGCAGACGCTGGAAAATGCGACGATCGTTTCCATCGTCTGCGATCGCGGTGACCGTTACCTGTCGACCGGCGTCTTCCCGGCATGAAGCCGGTTCTCGTTTTTGACATCGAGACGATTCCCGATGTCGCCGGCCTGCGCCGTCTGAATGATCTGCCGGCCGGCCTTTCCGACGACGAAGTCGCCGAGCTTGCCTTTCAGCAACGGCGGGCGCGGACCGGCAACGATTTCCTGCAACTCCATCTGCAGCGCGTCGTCACCATCTCCTGCGTACTGCGCACCGGTGAAGGTCTCAAGGTCTGGTCGCTGTCCGAACCTGACCTGGACGAAGGCGCGATCATCCAGCGCTTCTTCGACGGCATCGAGAAATTCACGCCGCAGATCGTCTCGTGGAACGGCAGCGGTTTCGACCTGCCGGTCCTGCATTACCGCGGCATGCTGCACGGCGTTGCCGCGCCGCGTTACTGGGACATGGGCGAGGGCGATTACGCCGATTCGCGCGAATTCAAGTGGAACAACTACATCAGCCGCTACCACACGCGGCATCTCGACCTGATGGACCTGCTGGCGCTCTACAACGCCCGTGCCAACGCTCCGCTCGACGATCTGGCCAAGCTTTACGGCTTTCCCGGCAAGCTCGGCATGGACGGCAGCAAGGTCTGGGAGGCCTGGCAGGCCGGCAAGGGCGGCGAGATTCGCGATTACTGCGAAACCGACGTCATCAATACCTACCTGGTGTACAACCGCTTCCGCCGCTTGCGCGGTGAACTCAGTGCCGCCGAAGAAAAGGCCGAATGCGATTTCGTCAAGGCGCAACTCGGCAAGATCGGTGCGCCGCACTGGCAGCAGTTTCTCGCCGCCTGGGGCTGAAGAAGCGTAGTGCAGCGGTATAATGTCCGGATTTCAACCCAAAGCGCAGAGAGATAAAAATGGCTCTTAACAACGTTCCTTCCGGCAAGTCCCTTCCCGATGATTTCAATGTCATCATCGAAATCACTGCCCATTCCGATCCCGTCAAGTACGAAGTCGACAAGGAAAGTGGCGCCATTTTCGTTGATCGCTTCATGTCTACCGCGATGCACTATCCGTGCAACTACGGCTACATTCCGCACACTATCGCCGGTGACGGTGACCCGGTCGACGTGCTGGTGATCAGCCCCTTCCCGCTGCCGCCGGGTGTGGTCGTGCGCTGCCGTCCGCTTGGTCAGCTGTCGATGACCGATGAAGGCGGTGAGGATGCCAAGCTGCTGGCCGTGCCGGTCGACAAGCTGACCCCGCTCTACAAGGACGTCAAGACCTTCGAAGACACGCCGGAACTGCTGCGCAAGCAGATTTCGCACTTCTTCGAGCACTACAAGGATCTCGAGCCGGGCAAGTGGGTCAAGGTCAATGGCTGGGAAGGCATTGAAGCCGCCCGCAGCGAAGTGATGACCGGCGTCCAGCGTTTCAACGACGCGAAAGACAAGCCGAACTACTAAGATGCTGCGTATCGCCGTTGCCCAGTTCAACGCCACCGTCGGTGACCTGACGGGCAACGTCGAACGTATCGTTGCCTGTGCTGCCGAGGCGAAAGCCCGCGGCGCGCAGGTGCTGCTGACGCCGGAACTGGCGCTCTGCGGCTACCCGCCGGAAGACCTGCTGCTGCGCCCGGATTTCTACCGCGCCTGCAGCCGGGCACTGGCCGATCTGGCGACCCGCGTCGACGGCATTGCTATCGTCGTCGGCCATCCGGAAGAACACGAAGGTCGTTGCTACAACGCGGCGACGGTCATTGAAAATGGCCAGCAAAAGGCGGTCTACCGCAAGATTCGCCTGCCCAATTACGAAGTTTTCGACGAAGTCCGCTATTTCGAGTCCGGCAGCGAGCCGCTGGTCGTCGACATTGCCGGTGTGCGTTGCGGCATCAACATCTGTGCCGACATCTGGGAAGCCGGTGCCGCCGAACTGGCGCATGGCGCCGGTGCCGAACTGCTGCTCGTGCTCAATGCCTCACCCTGCCACCTGGAAAAGCACGCGGAGCGCGTCGAGGTTCTCGGCGAACGCGTCGCCGCGACCGGCATGGCCGCGATCTACTGCAACCTGGTTGGCGGTCAGGACGAACTGGTCTTCGATGGCGCCTCCTTCGCGCTCGATGCCAAAGGCGTCTGTCGCATGCGCCTGCCGGCTTTCGAGGAAGCACTCGGTATCGTCGATTACGAGCATGGTCACTTGCGGTCGGCAGACATGGCCGAGGAATTGTCGATCGAAGCCGAAGCCTACAAGGCGCTGGTCCTTGGCGTGCGCGACTACATCGGCAAGAGCGGTTTCAAGGGCGCGCTGATCGGCCTCTCCGGTGGCATCGATTCGGCTCTGACGCTGTGCGTCGCGGTCGATGCGCTGGGTGCCGACAAGGTGCACGCGGTGATGATGCCGTCGCCCTATACGGCGCAGATGAGTCTCGACGACTCGCGCGAAATGATCCGCCAACTCGGCTGCTCGTATGACGAAATCGCCATCGCCCCGGCCATGGTCACCTACGAGACCATGCTGGCGCCGCTCTTTGCCGGCATGCCGGCCGATACCACCGAAGAGAACATCCAGGCGCGCATCCGCGGCAACATCCTGATGGCGCTCTCCAACAAGACCGGCAAGCTGGTTCTGACCACCGGCAACAAGTCGGAAATGGCGGTCGGCTACTGCACGCTGTACGGCGACATGGCCGGTGGTTTTGCCGTGATCAAGGATGTCTACAAGACCCTGGTCTATCGCCTGTCGCGCTACCGCAATACGCTGTGCAGCGGCGCGCCGGTGATCCCGGAGAACATCATCGTACGGCCGCCCTCGGCCGAGTTGAAGCCGGACCAGAAGGACCAGGATTCGCTGCCCGAATACGAAGTGCTGGACGCCATCGTGCGTGCCTACATGGAAGAAGACCGCAGCCCGCGCGAGATCATTGCCGCCGGCCTGCCCGAGGCCGATGTGCGCCGTGTCGTCCGCCTGTTGCGCATCGCCGAGTACAAGCGGCGCCAGTCGCCGGTCGGCATCCGCATCACGCCGCGTGGTTTTGGCAAGGATTGGCGGTATCCTATTACCAACCGTTATCAAGACGAATTTTAAGAAACTGAATAGAGAGGAACAGACGATGAAGAAAATTGAAGCCGTCATCAAACCCTTCAAGCTCGACGAAGTACGCGAAGCCCTGTCGGAAATCGGCATCGCCGGTCTGACCGTCACCGAGGTCAAGGGTTTTGGTCGCCAGAAGGGCCATACCGAGCTTTATCGTGGTGCCGAGTACGTGGTCGATTTCCTGCCCAAGATCAAGATCGAGATCGTTGTCGCTTCCGACAATGTCGAGCCGGCGATTGACGCGATCATCAAGGCAGCCCGTACTGGCAAGATCGGTGACGGCAAGATCTTCGTCACCTCGGTCGAACAAATTGTGCGCATCCGCACCGGCGAAACCAACGAAGCCGCGATTTAAGCGCTTTTTACCGGTCGACCGCTACGGCGGTGGCAAAAAGGGACAGCTCAGGCTGTCCCTTGTTTTTTGGCCGAACGCAACAGGACGAGCAGGGCGCCTTCGCCGCCGTCCTGCGGCTTGGCCTGGCAGTAAGCGAGCACTTCCTGGCGCTGGGCCAGCCAGCCGCGCACCAGTTGGCGCAGGATGGAGAGTTTCTGTGGTGAGCCGTGTCCCTTGCCGTGAATGACGCGTACGCAGCGCCGGCCGTGCTGCAGGCAGTCGGCCAGGAAGCCGGCGAGCAGATGACGCGCTTCGTCGCGGTTCAGACCATGCAGATCGACTTCATCCTGGGTCACCCAGCGGCCACGCCGCAGGTCGCGCAAAACCGTATTGGCCAGGCCGTCACGCAGGTAATTCGGCTCGTCGCCGCCTTCCAGGCGGTCCTGCAGGCCAATCGGGCCGTGCAGGCTCTCGTGCAGTGCAGCCCGTTCATCGGCGACGAATTGTTGCGGCCGGGGCGGCGGCAGTGGTTTGCCGAGTACGACGCGATTGACCTCGGGCAGGGGCGCAACACCAGCCATCGCCTGCACGAAGGCGGCGGCATCCGGATCGCTCGGCAATTGCCGGCGCGGGACGGTGCCTTCACTGTGCCAGGAGGCGGGCAGTTCGCTCTCGTCGCGGCGTTGGCTGGTGGCGCTTGCTTGCTCGGTATTGCGGAGCGGACGTGGCGGTATGCGTCGTACCGGTGCTTTCACCAGTTGTACGCGATTGTCGGCCGGTAAGGGTGCCACGCCGGCAACGGCCGCCAGGAAAGCGGCACTGTCGTCGGCGGGGGCGGGCGAGGCCGGAGTGGCCGTGCTTGTCGGCGCCTCCTTGCGTGGCGCTGCCGGTGCGGCCTGGACAGCATTGCGGGCAGTCTTCCAGACTGCCCGCAAACCGTCCTTGAGCGGGTTGTGCTTAGCCCTGGTGGCCAAGATTGTCGAGGTAGCGCTCGGCGTCGAGTGCCGCCATGCAACCGCTGGCTGCCGAGGTGCAGGCCTGCTTGTAGATCTGGTCCTGCACGTCGCCGGCTGCAAAGACGCCTGCGATGCTGGTTTGCGTGGCATTGCCGTTGCGCCCGGCCTGGGTGATCAGGTAACCGTGATCCATCTCGAGCTGGCCGGCAAAGATGTCGGTATTCGGCTTGTGGCCGATGGCGATGAACACGCCATGCACATCGACGTTCTGCGTGCTGCCATCCTTGGTGCTCTTGACGCGCAGGCCGGTGACGCCGGAGTCGTCGCCGAGTACTTCGTCGAGGGTGCTGTTCCACAGGATGGTGACCTTGCCGGCCTTTTTCTTCTCGAACAGCTTGTCCTGCATGATCTTCTCGGCCTTGAACTTCTCGCGGCGGTGAATAACCGTTACATGGCTGGCAATGTTGGCAAGGTAAAGTGCTTCCTCGACCGCGGTATTGCCGCCGCCGACCACGGCGACCGGCTTGTTGCGGTAGAAGAAGCCGTCGCAGGTGGCGCAGGCCGAGACGCCCTTGCCGGCGAAGGCTTCTTCGGAAGGCAGGCCGAGGTACATGGCGGAAGCGCCGGTGGCGATGATCAGCGCGTCGCAGGTGTAGGTGCCGGCATCGCCGGTCAGCGTGAACGGGCGTTCGGTGAGCTTGGTGGTGTGGATGTGGTCGAACAGGATTTCGGTTTCGAAGCGGCGGGCATGCGCCTCGAAGCGGGCCATCAGTTCCGGACCCTGCACGCCGTCGGTGTCAGCCGGCCAGTTATCGACTTCGGTCGTCGTCATCAGTTGACCGCCCTGGGCCATGCCGGTGATCAGCAGGGGCTTGAGGTTGGCACGGGCAGCATAGACAGCGGCGGTGTAACCGGCCGGGCCGGAGCCGAGAATGATGAGGGGGCTGTGACGGGTGGTTTGGGACATGACGATCCTCTTTAAGTGGCTGATCGGAAAATTATAGCCTTCTCAGAGGCGGGCTTTTCCGCCAAGTTCCCATGTTGTTTGGGAAAGCAGTTTATAATCATCGCGTAACTGTATGACTGGAAAGTGATTTGTGTCTTCAGGATTTTTTGGCTGCAGCCTGTTTTCCGGGCGCGCCGCTTCTATTGTTGGCAAGGATGATCGGCCGATCATCGCCGGAGTTTGAACATGGCTAGACGCAATATCGAGCGCAACACGGCAAGTCCCTTGCCGGAAAAAATCGGCACTCTGCTGCAGGAGTCGCGCTGGCTCGCCGTCGGCGCCGTCGCCCTGTTCCTGTCGATGGCCCTGTGGGGCTTCAGCCGCGAAGATCCGGGCTGGTCGCACGCCATCGTCGGGCAGGGCATGCATAACCCGGCCGGGCGCGCCGGCGCCTGGATTTCCGACCTGATGCTCTACATGTTCGGTTTTTCCGCCTGGTGGTGGATCGTGCTGCTCGGCATGTTCGTCTGGTGGGGCTTTCACAAGCTCAATACGCAGGATGCCGCACAAAGCCGGCCGCTCTACTTGGCGCTGATCGGTTTTGTCTTCCTGCTGGTCGCCAGTTCGACGCTGGAAGCCCTGCGCTTCTACTCCCTGAAGCTCGAATTGCCGCTCAGTCCGGGCGGCATGCTCGGTATCGAGGTCAGCCGCGTCCTCGCCCATCAGATCGGCTATACCGGCTCGACGCTGCTCCTGCTCGCCGTGATGGCGGCCGGCTGGAGCGTGTTCTCCGGCATGTCCTGGCTGTGGGCCTTCGAGAAGCTCGGTGCCGGGCTGGAGAATTTCGTTGGCTTCTTCTACGGCCGTGTCGATGCCTGGCGCGATCGCCAGATCGGCAAGGAAGTCGCGCAGCAGCGCGAAGTCGTCGTCGAAGAAGAGAAACGTCGCGTCGAATTGCACGAACCTATCATCATCGAAACGCCGGCCCCGGTCGAAGTGCCGGTCTCGAAAAAGGCCGAGGCCCGCGTCGAGCGCGAAAAGCAGGCGGTGCTCTTCCCCGAGGCCGTGTTTGGCGGCCAGTTGCCGCCGCTGCACCTGCTCGACCCGGCGCCGCCGGTCACCGAGACGGTCAGTGCCGAAACGCTGGAATACACGTCGCGTCTGATCGAGCGCAAGCTCGCCGACTTCGGCGTCCAGGTCAAGGTGCTGGCGGCCTTGCCCGGCCCGGTCATCACCCGTTATGAAATCGAGCCGGCAGTCGGCGTCAAGGGCGCCCAGATCGTCAATCTGGCGCGCGACCTGGCGCGCGCGCTGGCCATGGTCTCGATCCGCGTTGTCGAAACGGTGCCCGGCAAGTCGTGCATGGCGCTCGAACTGCCCAACCCGAAGCGGCAGATGGTCAAGCTCTCCGAGATCATCTCGAGCCGGCCCTACAACGACATGAGCAGCCCGCTCACCGTCTGCCTCGGCAAGGACATCGGCGGTCTGCCGGTGGTTGCCGACCTGGCCAAGACGCCGCACCTGCTGGTTGCCGGTACGACCGGTTCCGGCAAGTCGGTCGGCGTCAATGCGATGATTTTGTCCATGCTCTACAAGGCCGAGCCGGACCAGGTGCGCCTGATCATGGTCGACCCGAAGATGCTCGAACTGTCCATCTACGAAGGCATTCCGCACCTGCTGGCGCCGGTCGTCACCGACATGAAGCAGGCGGCCAACGCGCTGCACTGGTGCGTCACCGAGATGGAAAAGCGCTACAAGCTGATGGCGGCGATGGGCGTGCGCAACATCGCCGGCCTCAACACCAAGATCCGCGATGCCGAGAAGCGCGGCGAGCACATCCCGAACCCGCTCAGCCTGACGCCGGAAACGCCCGAGCCGCTGAAAACCATGCCCTTCATCGTCGTCATCATCGACGAGCTGGCCGACCTGATGATGGTGGTCGGCAAGAAGGTCGAAGAGCAGATCGCCCGCCTGGCGCAGAAGGCGCGTGCCTCGGGCATCCACCTCGTGCTGGCGACGCAGCGTCCGTCGGTGGACGTGATCACCGGCCTGATCAAGGCCAACATCCCGACCCGCCTGTCCTTCCAGGTCTCAAGCAAGATCGACTCGCGCACCATCCTCGACCAGATGGGCGCCGAAGCGCTGCTTGGCCAGGGCGACATGCTTTATCTGGCGCCCGGCACTGGCTACCCGACCCGCGTGCATGGCGCTTTCGTCTCCGATGACGAAGTGCACCGCGTCGTCGAACACCTCAAGGCAACCGGCGCGCCGGAATACATCGAGGACATCCTCAATGGTGGTGGCGGCGATGATGAAGAGGGCGGTGGCGAAGGCGGCGAAAGCGGCGATGCCGAGGCCGATCCGCTTTACGACCAGGCGGTCGACATCGTTTTGAAGAACAAAAGGGCCTCGATCTCGCTGGTCCAGCGCCATCTGCGTATCGGTTACAACCGCTCGGCGCGTCTCATCGAAGCCATGGAAAAGGCCGGCCTGGTTTCTTCCATGGACGGCCGTGGCGGCCGCGAAGTTCTCGCCCGCAAGGAAGCTGAATGAAATTTGCCCGTAAAACCCTGTTGACCGTTGCGACGGCTATCTTCCCGCTGCTCGCCGAAGCCGGCGCGATCGACCAGTTGCACCAGTTCCTGCAGAGCACGCGCACGCTCAAGGCCGATTTTGCGCAACTGGTGGTCGCCAAGGGCGGCCGCAAGCCGCAGCAATCGTCCGGCGTCGTCGCCATTTCGCGGCCCGGCAAGCTGCGCTGGGAAATCCGCAAGCCCTCGCCGCAACTGATCGTCGGCGACGGCGAGAAGATCTGGATCTACGACACCGAACTGCAGCAGGTTACGGTGCGTCCGGTCGGCAAGGCGATCGGCGGCTCGCCGGCGGCGCTGCTCGCCGGCAAGAACGACCTGGAAAAGAATTTCACGCTGGCCGAAGCCGGCAGCGCCGAAGGCCTGAACTGGGTCGAGGCGACGCCGAAGGGCGGCGACAGCGGTTTCGAGAAAGTGCGTCTCGGCTTTGCCGCAGCCGATTTGAAGGCCATGGAGTTGTATGACAGCTTCGGCCAGACGACGCTGATCACCTTCTCGGCGCTGGAGCGCAACCCGGCCCTGCCGGCGAATGCCTTCAAATTCACGCCGCCGGTCGGCGTTGATGTGATCGGCGAGTAATTTTGCCTTTTCCGGGCGGTCGACCGCCCGGAAATGCCGATTTTCAGTTGCCGCGTCCGATCGCCCAGACGATGGGCGCATCCTGCAGGTATTTACGCAGCGCGGCGTTCACTTCGGCTGTACTGAGTTGGGCGATCTTTGCGTCGTACTGCGCCACCCAGGCGTAATCGTGGCCGGTGTACAAGCCCTGCGCCAGCGTGCCGGCGAAGGACTTTTCGGCGCGCAGCATGTTCTTGCGCTCCTCCGCCCAGGCCTTCTTGGCGCGGCTCACTTCCTGCTCCGAGAAGCCGTCCTTGAGCGCCCGTACCAGTTCTTCCTGCAGGGCGGCGAGGGCGGCTTCCGACTTGTCGCTGGCGGCACTTGCCTGCAGCGTCACCCGGCTGCGCGGCTCGAAGGAGCTGCCAGCCAGGGAAACGCCGGCGCCGTAGGCGAGGCCGTCGGTTTCGCGCAGGCGCTTCCAGACGCGGCTGTCGGCGTCGCCACCAAGAATCTTGATGGCAATGCGCAGGGCCGGGAAGTCGGGCGACTCGTCGGTCATCGCCAGCAGGGCAGCGCCGCTGATGCTGGCATTCGGTTTCTCCGGCATGGAAATGCGGATCGGCGTGGTGTCGACCGCTGCCGGAACGGCCACATCCCTGACCCGGGCGTAGGGAATCCGGGCAGCAGGCAGCTTGGCGATCTTGCTCCAGGTGGCGCTGACGTCCTGCGGCGTGAAGGCGCCAACCATGGCCAGGCGAACATGGCCGATGCCGGCAAAGTCATTGACGCAGGCGGTGGCGTCGGCCAGCGTCACGGCGCGGCTTTCGGCCAGCTGCTGTTCGAGCGGGCGTGGTTGCAAGGGGTGGCCGGCCGGGTAGTTGTCAAAGCGCAGGCCGCTTTGCGTGGCGGCAACGTTGCCGGGGTTTTTCAGGGCCGCTTCGAGGCTGGCAATGCTCGCCGATTTGATGCGTTCAAACTCGTTGACCGGTAGCGCCGGTGCGGCCCAGGCGGCGAGCAGGATGTCGAGTGCGGCGTCGATGTTCTGGCGCGGCGCTTCGAGCACGATGCCGCCCAGACCGAGCGACCATTCGGCCTGCAGGGCTTCGAGTTTTGCGCTGAGCTGGTCGCGGCTGAGGCCGGCGCCACCGTAGGCGAGCAGGTTGTTGCCCATCGCGCAGGCAGCGCGGCGGCCGCTCAGCGTCGCTTCGTTGCCGTAATCATTGGCCAGAACTACCCATGCCAGATTGCCCTGGGTGCGGCGCGAGATCAGCGCGGCGCGGGCCTTGTCGCCATCAAGGGCGATTTTCTGCGTGGCGCGTGCCAGTTCGCCGACCGACGTCGGGATCGGATCGGCGCTCTTGGCGACCGGCGCCCAGGTCTTGCCCCGGACCAGCCCGGCGGCCGGCGTTGCCTTGCCGATTTCCGGCGCACTGACGCCGTCGGCGTGGCGCAGCAGTACGTCGCTGCGATTGACTGCCACCAGCCATTTCTTCAGTGCCGCATTGGCCTCGTCCAGCGTCACCACCTTGACCATGTCGCGCTGCCAGAAGAACAGGCGCCAGTCGCCGCCCAGCTCGGCCTGCGAGAGCAGCGGCGCCAGGGTTTCGTGGTCGCTTTCCAGGCGCTCCCAGGCGGTCAACTCGTTTTGCCGGGCTCTTTCCAGTTGTTCGGCGCTGATCCCGTTCGCTGCGGCTTTTTCCAGATGGCTGCGCAGGGCGGCGGAAAGCGCTTCGGCATCGGCGTCCTTGCCGGCCGCGGCGGAGGCGATCAGCAGGCTGTAGTCGCTCTGGATCTGCGTGCCGCAATAGGCCGAGACGGCCAGCTTGCGTTCGAGCACCAGCTCCTTGCGCAGGCTGCCCCAGTCCTCGGCGCAGATCGCGCTGCTTGCGAGGTCGAGGGCGTAGGTTTCGCGCTCGGTCATGCCGGGCAGCTTCCAGGCGCTGGCGGCGATGGTCTTGCCGGCAGGCAGGGTCAGTTCGCTGCGGTTGGTCGTGGCGCGGGCTTCTTCGCGCGTCCAGCTGGCGATCTTCGGGTTGGCCGGGTTGCGCGCTTCGGCAAACAGCTTGCCGGCCAGCGCCAGCACGCGTGCCGCGTCGAAATTGCCGGAAACGATCAGGGCGGCGTTGTCCGGGCGGTAGTGTTTCTTGTGAAAGGCCTGCAGCGCGCTGAACGGCGCATCCTCGATATCGCTGCGCGCGCCGATCGTCGGGCGCGAATAGCCGTGCCAGAAATAGCTCTGCCGTTGCAGGGCGCGCATGACCAGGCTGCCGGCGTCGCTGTCGTTGCGCTCCAGCTCGTTGCGCACCACGGTCATTTCGCTGGCCAGATGCTCCTTGGTGAAACTGGCGCGGATGAAACGGTCGGCCTCAAGGCGGATCGCCGCATCCACCTTGTCTGGCTCGGCCGCCACCGTCTCGAAATAGTTGGTGCGCTCGGCGTTGGTCGTGCCGTTCCAGTTGGCGCCCAGCGCCGTCAGGTCGCTCTTGATGTCCTTGCGCGGGCCGGCGCTCTTGAACAGCATGTGCTCAAGCAGATGCGCCATGCCCGTTTCGCCATAACCTTCCAGCTTCGAGCCGGTCTTGACCAGCAGCTCGACCCGCACATTGGCCGCCGCCGGGAAGGGCGCCAGGATGATCCGGAAACCGTTCGGCAACACGTAGGACGAAAAGCCGCCCGCCTGCGCCTCCAGCGTGGCGGGCGCCGCAGCCTTGCCGGGCGCAGCGAGCAGCGGTCCGCTGCCGAGTAGGAAGAGGGCGGAAATGGCGAGGACGGAACGCTTGAGATGCATCATGACGAGAGGGCCTTGCGGGAGTGGATACGACGGGGGCCTATCTTAAAGGCTGCCCCGAAAAAAAGCTGTACGGTATAGCCAGCGGTCGACCGGCAAAAAACAGTAAAAATGCCGCTCAGGCCTGGCGCTTGCGCAGGAAAGACAGCACCAGGATGGTCGCGCCCATCGTCATGAAGGCAATGCCGAAATAGGGTAGACGGCGGATCAGGCGGGGGGAGGATTGGTCATGATCAAGCGCCTCCAGTGAAACCTTGCCGGCCGGTTGGTTGGTGCGCCTGCTGCTCACTGCGCTTGCCCAAGGCGGTCTACGTGTCTTGCTGTGCAGGTCTGGCTGACTGCGGGGCTTGTCTTCATGCGCTGCCGTGACTTCGCCGATTACGCCTTCATGCGCACGACGAGGATGCAGACAATTGGAAATATGAAGGCTGCGGCAGTTAGCCAGACGGCAACTCTTCGGGCTTGTCCGGAGACTTTTCCAACTCTCCATAGGGCTACGGCTCCTGCCACGATGGATGTTGGTACTGAATAGATTACAAAGGCGACCATGTTCCAGCCGCGACCCCAACCTTCGCCGCTCGGGCGGAGCAGCAGCAGGACGAAGTAAAGGACTGCAGTTGCAAGCAGCGCCACAGTGAGCCAGCGGTCTTTGACGACTTCGGTCACCGGAGGATTTTCGTGCGTCTCGCCAGTGGGTGGGTATTCCGGATGTGATGACATGAGATCGAATTTGCGACGCCTACGCGGAAGCTTTGCGGTTGAGCATGACAGAAACGCTCTGACCTCTAACGACGCTGTAGAAAAATAGTATTCATGCCCGCATCCTGCCGCAAACCATATGGAATAACAAGGTTCCAGCCTGAAGACGAGTTCAGGAGACGGCGATGGCCCGCTACAAAGCAATCGATACCAGCCCGAGGTTTCTGGCGGTGGATATGGAGAAGCAACTGCTGCCAGGCAGTTTCGAGCATGCCGTGCATCACCTGATTGAGCACGAATTCGACCTTTCCCTCTTCGATACCCGTTACCGTAACGACCAGAGCGGCGCCTGCGCCTACCCGCCATGGATGCTGCTCAAGGTCATTTTCTGCGCCTGTACCCAGGGTGTGGTGAGCAGCCGGGGCATCGAGCGGCTGTGCCGCGAACACGTCATCAGAGATGAGCCAAGTCCGGCAGGTCGCCCTCTTCCGCGGCAAGGCCGATACAACGGAAGAAAGCCACACCGACCGGATGAAGCGGGCCATCGACAGTGAAGAAGGCAAAGCCCGTTACGGAAGGAGATTTGCCACGGTCGAACCGGTGTTTGGCAACCTGAGGCACAACAAGCGCTTGGATCGGTTTACGCTACGTGGGCAGCAGATGGTTGATACGCAGTGGAAACTGTATTGCCTGGTGCACAACATCGAGAAGCTGGCACATCACGGGTTCGGGCAGTAGGCAAAGAAGGGGGAATTTCCCCGCCAGATGGTCGCCGCCATCAACGACAGCAGGACGCAGCGGTTGACCAGTTCAGATGCATGAATGAAAAAGCAAAATGGCGCAGAGAAAACCTGCGCCATTTTTTGCTGAAAATCGGGCTGGAAAAGGGTTTTTCTACAGCGTCAACGTGAAGGTAACCGGCCTGCACGGCTTTTCGCGTAGGTCCGGTTGTCCACCATGTTAGGGCGCATTTGATTCGTCATCGCTAATCTGCGCAAACTCGCTCACGTTCTGCGTTCTTCCAGACCTTTTCGCCGACGGAGCGCACTCTCACTTCGTTGTCACACCTCATCCTCATATACCGTAGGGCTCTTGAATCCAAACCGACTTGATATTCCTTGCCATCTTGGGGTGTGAACGTAACTCCGTCTTGGCAATTTTCAATAGGCCCCTTCCCTATTACGGGCTCCGGTCGGAGGCGAAAGTAGCTGAGCTTGATTGTGACTGGTACCCCTACACGAAGCTTCAGTTCCTTTGTTTCGCCTGCCGCAACCGGTCCTATGTGCTGTAAATTTTCGCAAGAAGACGGATCCGCGATATTTACGGCGATGTTGTTTCGTCCGCCCGGCACTTGACCACCATTGCCGATTAGAAAAACGGAAGCGCTTCTCACGCCATCAGGTGGCGGCTCATATCGAGTTGCGCATGACGCCACCGAAAGTGAGAGAACGATTGCGATTGCGGGAATTTGGGTGTTCATCGTCGGCGAGTGAAGGAAAGAAGTAGGTTGATGCCCAACGTTGTAAATCACTGGACGCAGGCAAGCGCAGCTTGCCGGAGGTCCGGTGGATTGTGATGTTGGGCGTTTCAGTCAATCCAGCGCTCCCACAGGATTTTTGCAATACGACCGCTGGAAAAGCAGAAGCCCACCGAACTCTGAGAAATTTCGTTGAAGTATTGAATGCAGTTGCCGGCTTCGGTTGTTGGGAGGCCAAGTACATCGACAACCCTGTTTTGAAGCTGACCAACTTGGAGTCCGTGGTCGACGGGCCACTTGGAACTGGATATCTCGACTTTCCCCACTAGGTAGCGATGTCGGTTCATTACTGGAATGGTTAGCGCAATTTCGAGACCGTCAAAGGTGATGATTCGAGTAAGCCTCTTTTCGTCGTTGCTTTCTCCTGGGAGATTCTCGTTACCAAGGAGCTTGGCGTCACCGCAGCGAGGTTTAGGAAGGGCGCACTTCCTTAGCGTTGGTTCCGCCCCCTTCACAATGAAATTTTGTGCCGCGGTCGTAAGACTGCGTTCCTCTCTTGCGAAGGCAGCGAAGGAGACCACTGACAGAGCGAAAGTGGCAAAGAGAGCCTGAGCGACGAAGATAGTGCGCATACTCAAGACGCCCAACGTTGAAAATCACCGGACGGAGGCAAGCGCAGCTTGCCGGAGGTCCGGTGGATTGTGATGTTAGAAAGCAACGCGTTATTCATGTGCGTTTTTTTGGGGATGAGGCTGCGTTGGACTTTGTGCGGCGGCTCAACCGAGCGAACACCCCAAGGGCGAAAGCACCAAGCACACCACCTAAGAGGAAGTTGCCGAACGCCATGACAACAGCCGCCCCGGATAACAAGCCGAAACCAACAGCGCCATCAAGGAGATTTAAGCCCCCTTCTATGACCTTGCCAGTGCGAGATTTTGAAAAAAACCAACTCATGATTGGCTTTGGTTAGATGCGGGCCTGAAAGCCACGGTAAAGTTTATGACTTCCATTGAACAACCCAGCCCGATTCTGCAAAGAACTGCTCAAGCGCGGAAATGCTTTCCACCCAACTATCAAAGGCTCCGCTTGGGTTGGGGCCATCAGAACCCGCCCATGATTCAAAGATGAGGAATCCGCCCGTATTGCCGGTGTCGTCTTGCACCACGACAACATGCGAATGGTGTTCGCTGTTTGATATGCGGCCTTCGATTCCGATGGGAATTGCCATTGCGTTCTAACGTCGAAATTCACCGGACTTGCGCGGCTTTACGCGCAAGGTCCGGTGATATGTGGGGTTGGCCGTCATTTCGGCGGGCCACCTACAGGTACTTCGCTGCCAACTTTGGAAATAGCTTAGGAAGATCATCTTCCCTCCACTCTACCCCCGTTGGACTTGCAATCTCTAAGCTGAAATCACGCTCCAGTTCCCCGGCGCCAGCTTGCGCAAAGGCATGCAGCGCAGAGTATCCATAAAGCTCAAGCTCAAAGAAATCTCTCTTTGCGAAAGAAGCCAATGAGTCCGGATCTGCAATGGCGCTCTCGTAAACATCCTGCCCTTCTGAGATCAGCCAGTCTCGGAAGTATTTAAATCCATCGTCTGAGCAGCCGCCATTCATGAGATACGCAGCACCCCAAAGACTCCAACGGTTTGCATTCAGCAAGAAACTCTCATAGGTACGCTGGAATGCCTGAATGTGCGACGTTGGGAGGGCGCTCAGTTTTTGTTCCAATACTCTTGGGCGAGACTCAAGATCACTTCCCGCTGATTTTTTTACTGCGCCAACTATTTCCCAGAACTTCTTCGGCTCCATTGATTCTCCTTTCGCGCTTGCAGAAGAGGCGACACCGGCAAGCAACACGCTGAAACTGAGCATTTTCAGAAAGTGGCGGCGATAGACTCTCATGACGGCCAACGAATGAAAGGGACTTCCCCGTCCCGAACTAGCGGCGGAAGCCGCCGGCAGCAGTTGCTGCCATGATTAAGTTTCCAGACCAAATCATTCGTTCGAAAGGGGAAGTCCATGAATATTGTCACCGTAGGCATCGATCTCGCCAAGAATGTATTCGCTTTGCATGGTATTGACCAGAGCGGCAAGGCGGTTTTCATCAAGCCCAAGGTGGTTCGCGGCCAATTGCTCGAAATGGTCGCCCTGTTGCCGCCGTGCCTGATCGGCATGGAAGCCTGCTCCGGCGCACACTACTGGGCAAGAGAGTTCAGCCGCTTCGGCCACACCGTCAAGCTGATGGCACCGAAGTTCGTGGCGCCGTACCGGATGAGCGGCAAGCGTGGCAAGAACGACGCCGCCGATGCCGCCGCCATCTGCGAAGCCGTCACCCGGCCGAACATGCGCTTCGTCCCGGTCAAGGATGTCGATCAACAAGCCATCCTCTGCCTGCACCGCACCCGGCAAGGCTTCATTGAAGAACGCACGGCGCTCTATAACCGCCTGCGTGGCCTAATCAGCGAGTTCGGCATTGTTCTACCGCAGAAAGTCGAACGCCTGCGCCGGGAAATCGGTGCCCACCTTGAAGCACTCCCCGGCTGGGCCAACCGCTGCGTCGGCGATCTGCTCGTACACGCCGACCGCCTTAATGAACGCATCGACGAGTACGACAAAGCCATTGCCCAAGCTGCCAAACAAGACCAGCGCAGCCGGCGCCTGATGCAACTCCCTGGCATCGGCCCGACCACAGCCAGCGCCCTGGTTGCCAGCCTGGGTGGTGGTCATGATTTCAAGAACGGTCGGCAACTCGCCGCTTGGGCCGGACTCGTTCCCGGCCAATACAGCAGTGGCGGCAAAGCCCGGCTGGGGCGGATCACTAAGGCCGGTGATGCCTACCTGCGCAGCCTGCTCGTCATGGGTGCCCGCGCCGTTCTCGCCGGCCTCGGAGAGAAGCAGGACCGGTTCAGTCGCTGGGCGAGAAGTCTGGTCGAACGACGGGGTTACTGGAAAGCGGCGGTCGCCATCGCCGCCAAGAACCTGCGACTGGCCTGGGCGGTCATGCACTACGGAGATGATTTCCGACTCATCGACGAGACCGCGTGAACAGCAAAAAGCGTCTATAGGAAAAAAGAAAGGAATCACCGGCTGGTCGCTGGCGGCCCAAGCCCAGCGAAGCACTGCAGCGTTGATGTGAAGCGGGTTGGACCCGCGCGGGGAGAGCCTGATTACCTCCAGGGGAGGCAAGTGACTCCCGGCTAACGAATGAGGCCCCCGCGCGCGTCTTTCATCAGGGTCCGGGCAAAAGCCCAAGATGACCGGTTGTAGTACCGCAGTCCTTCACCTTCTCGCACCGGCACGACAGTGAATCGATGAACAGCAGGAAAACGGGATCAGGAATGAAACGATAAAACTTCAGAACGCTTGCAAAGAATGGGGAAGCCCTTGTAGTTGAAAGTAACAGGCGCGGCTTTATAGCGCAGCGTCCGGTTGACTGTTGGGTTGGGCACTCGGCTGCCTGGATATGCAGAGGTTCGGTTTCTCTTTTTTCATTTTTGAGAACAGATCCGGTCCTATCTGTGACTCAATGTACGTTAGCTGTTTCGTTAGCTCGTTGTAGGGTAGTTCGCCCTCTGCGTATTGGCTCCGAGCACGGTCAATGTAGTACCACGCCAAGCCGGCTCTTTGAAGATGAAGGTAAGCATCTGCCAGCATGATGGCAGCTTTTGTCGACGACGCGCGTGCATTGAAATAGCCCGATGGACCCACCACCAATTCGTTCCCTCGCTCCCAAAGCGATTTGCTCTCAAAACAGGCAGCCTTACTAAGCCACTCAATTGCCTCCAGCGCGTCTTTTGACGACCGGTTGGGGCAACTCTTGTCGATAAGCAGGGCTCCCATACGGAATTGAGCCCAAGGCTCACCTCTGAGTGCGGCCGGTTCCGCAAGCTTCCTGGCACTCAGGCAATCGCCGCTTGCGAATGCAAGGTCGGTTGTTCTCATTCCGACATTCGGATTGGGGTTCACCGCCGCGCAACCAGCGACTAACAGAATAGAGGCGATAGACATTAAGTACGAATGGCGCATTTTCTCTCCTGATGTGCCTAACGAATGAAAGGGACTTCCCCGTCCCGAACTAGCGGCGGAAGCCGCCGGCAGCAGTTGCTGCCATGATTAAGTTTCCAGACCAAATCATTCGTTCGAAAGGGGAAGTCCATGAATATTGTCACCGTAGGCATCGATCTCGCCAAGAATGTATTCGCTTTGCATGGTATTGACCAGAGCGGCAAGGCGGTTTTCATCAAGCCCAAGGTGGTTCGCGGCCAATTGCTCGAAATGGTCGCCCAGTTGCCACCCTGCCTGATCGGCATGGAAGCCTGCTCCGGCGCACACTACTGGGCAAGAGAGTTCAGCCGCTTCGGCCACACCGTCAAGCTGATGGCACCGAAGTTCGTGGCGCCGTACCGGATGAGCGGCAAGCGCGGCAAGAACGACGCCGCCGATGCCGCCGCCATCTGCGAAGCCGTCACCCGGCCGAACATGCGCTTCGTCCCGGTCAAGGATGTCGATCAACAAGCCATCCTCTGCCTGCACCGCACCCGGCAAGGCTTCATTGAAGAACGCACGGCGCTCTATAACCGCCTGCGTGGCCTAATCAGCGAGTTCGGCATTGTTCTACCGCAGAAAGTCGAACGCCTGCGCCGGGAAATCGGTGCCCACCTTGAAGCACTCCCCGGCTGGGCCAACCGCTGCGTCGGCGATCTGCTCGTACACGCCGACCGCCTTAATGAACGCATCGACGAGTACGACAAGGCCATCGCCCAAGCTGCCAAACAAGACCAACGCAGCCGGCAGCTCATGCAACTCCCCGGCATCGGCCCGACCACAGCCAGCGCCCTGGTTGCCAGCCTGGGCGGCGGTCATGATTTCAAGAACGGTCGGCAACTCGCCGCCTGGGCTGGCCTTGTTCCCGGCCAATACAGCAGTGGCGGCAAAGCGCGGTTGGGCCGAATCACCAAGGCCGGTGATGCCTACCTGCGCAGCCTGCTCGTCATGGGTGCCCGCGCCGTTCTCGCCGGCCTCGGAGAGAAGCAGGACCGGTTCAGTCGCTGGGCGAGAAGTCTGGTCGAACGACGGGGTTACTGGAAAGCGGCGGTCGCCATCGCCGCCAAGAACCTGCGACTGGCCTGGGCGGTCATGCACTACGGAGATGATTTCCGACTCATCGACGAGACCGCCTGAACAGCAAAAGCGTCTATAGGAAAAAGAAAGGAATCACTGGCTGATCGCTGGCGGCCCAAGCCCAGCGAAGCACTGCAGCGTTGATGTGAAGCGGGTTGGACCCGCGCGGGGAGAGCCTGATTAGCTCCAGGGGAGGCAAGTGACTCCCGGCTAACGAATGAGGCCCCCGCGCGCGTCTTTCATCAGGGTCCGGGCAAAAGCCCAAGATGACCGGTTGTAGTACCGCAGTCCTTTACCTTCTCGCACCGGCACGACAGTGAATCGATGAACAGCAGGAAAACGGGATCAGGAATGAAACGATAAAACTTCAGAACGCTTGCAAAGAATGGGGAAGCCCTTGTAGTTGAGCTAACGGGCGCTGCGCGGCCTTATCGCGCAGCGTCCAGCGACCGAAGGGAGCGGCGTTGAGCGCAATGTTAGGGGTCATTGCTTTAGCCAAAGCATGGCGAGGAAGAAAAGCGCGACAACAACAGCGAGCCAACGAGCCCGGCGTGGGTTGGTCGGGGAAATCCCATACAAATTGTTGAGGCGTAGCTTTTCAGCGAACGACATTTTTGTAGGAAATGGCCCGACTAAATCTTCGAGGGCTTTAACTTGCTGATGCGGGTTATTGCCGAGCACATCGTTCGCGCGAAGGAGTGAAAAAACGATGGCAATCAAAGCGCCAACAAGGAGCAGATCGAATAGCGACATGTGACCTCTAACGTTTGAATTCACCGGACCTGCGCGGCTTTTCGCGCAGGTCCGGTGGAATGATGGGTTAGCCGCGCCATTTTGGTGGATTTCCGAATTCGGCGTCGGTGCGGCTGAACATTGGACCCGCAGGGGCACGATGAGGCTGAACCTCAGGAGCTCTCACTACTAATGTACCGGCCAACACATCGGCAATGGACTGGCGCCATGGGTTTAAAACGATTAGCGCCACTTCGAGTGTGCAAGGCATAGCAATGATCCAGGGCTGGTGACTGAGAAATGCTCCTGCGAAGCCCAGGGCCACGAGAATTGCCCGAGCGACTGAACGGACAAACGCTTGAGTATGCGTCAGTGCATCCCCCCGAATTGATACGACGGAGACCCCTGCAACCACGCGACCAAAGGCAAAGCGTTGATTTAGCAGTGCGCCAACGTGGTAGCCAAAGTAGAGGATAGGGAGTGCCCCTATCAGTAGCATTGGCCCTTGCCCCAACGCATCGAGCACACCGTAAATGACCAATGCGGCGAGAAGCAGAAGTGCCGAGTCCAACGCAAACGCCAGTAGTCGCTTTTCGACCGGTGCGAGGAAGGGGCGAGCGGCTGCCATTAGTGGCTAACGTTGAAAATCACCGGACGAAGGCAAGCGCAGCTTGCCGAAGGTCCGGTGGATTGTGATGTTGGGCATCATTGTTGCCAAAGCAGAAACCCGGTGAATGCAAACGCGCCTGCCATGGCAAGCCAAGTAAGGCGACGAATAACTCGGTCTCGCTTCGCGCACCTAGGACAAACGCAGGCCTTGGTCGATGCCAAAGGGCCACCTGCAACAGGGACTTCGCTCGACTGCATTGGCGCCAATTGAGTGCCGCACCTAAAACACTGAAATGCACCCTGAATGGACTGTGTCTTTTTGAAGCGCAACCGGTCAGCCACGTAGAACGGCAGCAGGGCTAAGAATATGAGCAACAAAGGGAACCATGGATCGTTCATTGAGATGCCCAACGTTTTAGGTAAGGGGCGGCCCGCTTGCGGGACGTCCCAGCGGCCAAAGGCCGCGCCTTGACCGGGATGTTAGAGGGCTGGGACATACTCGACCCACACACTTTCATTGGGGTGGTGCTCTTTAACGGTATAGGCAGCGTCTGAAACCTCTTGAGTGTCTGACGGCGAAATGGAGTAAATGAAATCAGTGAGCGCGATGCCGGAAGACCGAAGAGAACTAAGTTCGGTTTTGGTGAGGACGTCCTTATTGACCCATAGCGGTGATGGCACGCATTGAAACTGCCCAATGAGTTCCTCGTAGCCATTGCGTGTGAGTACCAGATAGACCATGAGCCCTCTAACGTGAAGTGGACGGCGTCACCGCCGTATATTCCAGGGGGCTGCCGCCTATTCTGGAAAGGTCAGTGTTGGCTGTGGCCTGATTTGGTCTGGTTTTGCGCTGAATGGCATGCTGTCCGGGCAGCGTATACGGCGTTAAAACGCGGCGTTTGGCCAGAATGGGCGGCAAAAATGCCGTATATGCTGGCGCCTTGCCGTTCATTCGGAGCGGAATGCTTGCGCAAGAGGCTGCTTGCCAGATGGTTTGCGGTGATCTACTGTATTTATTCACAGTTGTTTTGCGTGGGGTAAATACGTCATGGAATCCAGCCAGCCCTTGACCCTCATCGGGCGTGTCCGCGAGGTCATTCGTTACAAGCACTACAGCATACGGACGGAGTGTTCTTATGTCGAGTGGGTCAGGCGTTTTGTCGCATTCCATGGGCGAAAACACCCGCGCGAGATGGGCGCGGCTGAGGTCAGGGCTTTTCTTTCCCATCTGGCGGCGGACTTGAATGTGGCTGCTTCAACGCACCAGCAGGCGTTGTCGGCGCTGCTCTTTCTCTATCGCGAAGTGTTGGGGCTTGAGTTGCCCTGGCTGAATGATCTTGACCGGCCGAAAAAGCCGAAAAGGGTGCCGGTGGTCTTGTCTCGAGCCGAGGTTGAGCGCTTGCTGGCGGTACTGCAGGGTACGCATGCCTTGATGGCCCGGCTGCTGTATGGCACTGGAATGCGCTTGATGGAGTGTGTGCGCTTGCGGGTCAAGGATGTCGATTTCGAGCGGCACGAATTGACGGTGCGCGATGGCAAAGGGGGGAAGGACAGGCGGACGATGTTGCCACTGTCGCTGGTGGTCGAATTGCAGGCCCATCTGGGGCGGGTGCGTGCTTTGTGGGAGGCCGATCGGGTGGCCGGGCGGGCCGGCGTGCAGATGCCGGAAGCGCTGGCGCGCAAATATCCCGCTGCTCCGGCTTCCTGGGGATGGTTCTGGGCTTTCCCGGCGCGCAGTCTTTCGGTCGATCCGCGTAGCGGCATTGAGCGTCGTCACCACACGCATGAGCAGGCCCTGCAACGGGCGATCAAGCAGGGGCTGCCGGGGGCGGGTATCGCCAAGCCGGCGTCGACGCACACCCTGCGCCATTCTTTCGCCACGCATCTGCTGGAATCGGGCTACGACATTCGCACTGTGCAGGAACTGCTCGGCCATTCCGATGTGTCGACGACGATGATCTACACCCATGTGCTCAATCGCGGCGGGCGCGGCGTGGTTTCGCCGCTCGATGCGGTGCGCTGACTGGCTTTTTCAAGTGGCTGCGCATACCATGCGCACAGGAGGCCTTGCCATGAAACCCGTTTCCCCATCCTTGCCGGCCAAGCGCCCGGTGAATTTGTTGCTCAATGAAAGCACGGTACAGCAGGCGCGGGTTTTTACCCGTAATTTGTCGTCGACCGTCGATGGCCTGCTCGCCGAGTTCGTGGCGCGCGAGCAGCAATTGCGCCAGGATCAGCAGCAGCGCTATGCCGACGTTTCCGGGGCCTGGAATCGTTTTGAAGAGGCTCATGGTTCCTTTGCCGACGAGCATTCGACGCTATGAGTCAGTTCGACGTGCATCGCAATATCGGGCGGCAGGCGGCGCAGGTGCCCTATGTCGTGGTCGTGCAGTCGGCGGCGTTCGACGCGCGGCGCCGGCGTGTGGTCGTGCCGCTGGTGGCCGGCGATCTGCTGGCCGGTGCGGTCGATTTGCCGGCTTCGCCGGTCAATCCGGCATTCGTGGTCGAGGGGCGGCGGGTTGTGCTCAATCCGCTCGATATCGTTTCGCTGTCGCTCGATGCGCTCGGGCCGCTGGTGGCCTCGCTGGCAGAAGAGGGCGATAGCGTGGTGGCAGCGCTCGACGAAGTGTTCTCGCGGGCTTGGGGGTGATGCAATGAGTGATTTGTTCTCGCAAAACGCGGTCGACCGTACGCCGCAGGACGCTGCCGCGGCGGCCAATGCGCCGCTCGCCGAGCAATTGCGCCCGCAAACGCCGGACGAGGTGATCGGCCAGCAGCATCTGCTTGGCCCGGGCAAGCCGCTGCGCCTGGCGTTTGCATCGGGCCAGCCGCATTCGATGATCCTGTGGGGGCCGCCCGGTGTCGGCAAGACGACGCTGGCGCGGATGATGGCGACGCAGTTCCAGTGCGAGTTCATCGCGTTGTCGGCGGTTTTTTCCGGCATTAAGGAAGTGCGCGAGGCGGTGGTGCAGGCCGAGATGTGGCGGGCGCAGGGCAAGCGCACCATCCTGTTCGTCGATGAAATCCACCGTTTCAACAAAGCGCAGCAGGACGGCTTTTTGCCGTTTGTCGAATCCGGCTTGTTCACCTTCATCGGTGCGACCACCGAAAACCCGTCGTTCGAGGTCAATTCGGCGCTGTTGTCGCGGGCCTCGGTCTATGTGCTGAAGTCGCTCGACGAGGCCGAGATGGGCTCCTTGTTCGACCGCGCCCGCGAGCGTTCGCTGGCCGATCTCGAGTTCGACGCGACGGCGCGCGAACGTCTGGTCGGGTTGGCCGACGGCGATGCGCGGCGTTTGCTCAATCTGCTCGAACAGGTGCGCACGGCGGCGCGAACCGCCCAGCGCCAGACGGTCGACGGCGAATTTATCGAAGAAACGCTGGCGCAGAGCCTGCGCCGTTTCGACAAGGGCGGCGATGCCTTCTATGACCAGATTTCGGCGCTGCACAAGTCGGTGCGCGGCTCCAGCCCGGACGGCGCACTGTACTGGCTGACCCGCATGCTCGACGGCGGTGCCGACCCGCGCTACCTGGCCCGGCGCATCATCCGCATGGCCTGGGAAGACATCGGCCTGGCCGATCCGCGCGCCATGCAGATCGCCAACGACGCGGCCGCCACCTACGAGCGTCTCGGTTCGCCGGAAGGCGAGCTGGCGCTGGGGCAGGCGGTGATCTATCTGGCCGTCGCCGCCAAGTCGAACGCCGGCTACATGGCCTACAACCAGGCACGCGCATTCGTCAGCAAGGCGGGTTCGGCGCCGGTGCCGGTGCATCTGCGCAATGCGCCTACCAAGCTGATGAAGGAACTCGGCTACGGCCACGCCTATCGCTACGCACACGACGAGCCGGAAGCCTACGCGGCCGGCGAAAGCTATCTGCCGGACGGCATGCCGGAGCCGGGCTGGTACCAGCCGACGCCGCGCGGCCTGGAAGGCAAGATCGGCGAAAAACTCGGGCATTTGCGCGCCCTCGACCAGCAGGCGCGCCGCCGTACGCGCCAGAACGGCAACGAAGGCGGCGAGCAGTAAGGCGTCAGGAGGTCGTCTTGCCGGCGATGTTGCGGCGCAGCCAGGTCAGCATGTCTTCCCAGATTTCGCGCTGCTCCTTGGCCGGTGGCATGCTGGTCGCGTTGGGCAATTCGATGGTGATGACCGGCATGTTCTTGTGCACGCCGCCGTAGTTGCCGAGCGAGCCGGGGTAGATACCGAGGCGGTTCAGGTCGAGATGGCCGAAGCGGCGCGGCTGGTGCGCCGGGCCGTCGTAGTCGAGGATGCCGTAGGGGGCATGCACGCTGACCACGACATCGGGCTGGAATTTCTCGATTTCATCGTGCAGCCAGCGCGTTTCCGGCTCCGACATCGGTTTCTGGCCGGGGAAGCGGCGCGGGTCGCGGCCGGTTTTCTTGGCCCAGTAGGCCTGCGCATCGCTTTCCCAGTCCGGCGTCGGGAAATTGCGGTTGAGGTCCACGCCGTGGCTGTTGACGCGCTGCGGCGGGTTGGCGAGCAGGCCGTCCGGGTTGGCGACCGGGATGACGCGCCAGTGGTACTGGCGGGCCTCGCTGTCGGCTTCGTCGAGCCATTGCAGCCAGCGGAAGACGATCGAGGCGGAGGTCAGTTCATCGCCGTGAATGCCGCCGATCAGCAGGATCCGCCGGGCGCGGACGGAGGGCTTGCCGGCCTGGGCGATCTTGCGGGTGGGCGGAGCGATGTCGCGCGACATCAGCGCGTGGCCATTTCCGGAAACAACTGCCGCCGCTTCCAGCCCGAGTTTGTTGCAGAGCGGCGGTGGCACGCTGCCCAGGCGCTTGCCGATGGCGGCGCACCAGTCTTCGCTTGTCGGTATCTGCGCAGGGACGCTTGCAGGTGGTTTGGGGGCGGCCGCTGTCACGGTGCTCGGTGTGGCCGCTGCCGGACGTGCGGTGTGGCCGGGGGCGGCTTTTTTTGCTGCCCTGGCTTTGCCCGTGCCGTGTGCCGGTTTTGCCTTGGCTGCCGCGGTTTTGGCTGCTCTGGCGGGTTCCTTGGCCGGGGTGGCGCAAGAGAAGGTCGGCAACAGCAGGCTGACCAGGAGTACGTAGGCAAAGCGGGACATGGAGCAATCTGGCGGAAATAACTATGTCCTAATGATAATCGGCGCCGGGGCATTTGTCCGCAGCGCAGGCGGTTTGGTGCCTCGCGTATAATGGCCGCTTTCCGGAGCTGCGGCTCCGCCCGTTACAGGTCAAATCATGCTCGACATCCAACAACTCCGCTCCAATCTCGACGCCGTGGCCGAAGGCCTCGCCAAGCGCGGCAAGCCGATCGACTTTGCCGAATTCAAGACGCTCGAAGCCGAACGCAAGACGCTGCAGTCCCGCACCCAGGACCTGCAGGCCATGCGCAACAGCCTCTCCAAGCAGATCGGCATGATCAAGGGCCAGGGCGGCGATGCTTCCGGCGTGATGGCCCAGGTTGGCGCGATTGGCGATGAACTGAAGGCCTCCGAGGCGCGTCTCGGCGAGTTGCTCGAGCGCTTCAACGGCATCCTGGCAACGCTGCCCAATATTCCCGACGAGTCGGTGCCGGTTGGTTCCGATGAAACCGGCAATGTCGAGATCAAGCGCTGGGGCACGCCGCGCGTTTTCGATTTTCCGGTCAAGGATCACACCGATATCGGTGAACAGCTCGGCCAGCTCGATTTCACCACCGCCGCCAAGATCGCCGGCGCCCGCTTCTCGCTGTTGAAGGGCGGCCTGGCCCGCCTGCATCGCGCGCTTGCCCAGTTCATGCTCGACACGCACGGCGAGCAGCATGGCTATACCGAACTGTACGCGCCTTACCTGGTCAATGCCGCCAGCCTGAACGGCACCGGTCAACTGCCGAAATTCGAGGAAGACCTGTTCAAGGTGCTGCGTGGCGACCAGGATCCGCTTTACCTGATCCCGACCGCCGAAGTGCCGGTGACCAACATCGTGCGCGATGAAATCCTCGCCGCCGAAAGCCTGCCGCTCAAGTTCGTCTGCCACACGCCGTGCTTCCGTTCCGAAGCCGGTTCTGGCGGGCGTGATGTGCGCGGCATGATCCGCCAGCACCAGTTCGACAAGGTCGAGTTGGTCCAGATCGTGCATCCGGAGCAATCGGCCGAGGCGCACGAAGCGCTGACCCGTCATGCCGAAACCATCCTCGAAAAGCTTGAACTGCCGTATCGCCGCATGGCGCTGTGCACCGGCGACATGGGTTTCTCCGCCGCCAAGACCTACGACCTCGAAGTCTGGCTGCCGGCCCAGAATACCTACCGCGAAATCTCGTCCTGCTCCAACTTCGGCGCCTTCCAGGCCCGCCGCATGCAGGCCCGCTTCCGCAACGACAAGAACAAGACCGAACTCTGCCACACGCTGAACGGTTCCGGTCTGGCAGTTGGTCGTACGCTGGTGGCGATTCTCGAGAATAACCAGAATGCCGACGGCAGCGTCACGGTGCCGGCAGTGCTGCGGCCTTACTTGGGCGGGCTGGAAAAGATCGAGGCGCTCGCCTGAGCCACTCGGTTTGCCTGACGAAAAAATCCCCGCTGCGGCGGGGATTTTTCATGGGTGCTTCAGTTTCAGGCCGGGGCTGCTGCCCAGTCGGCCGGCCATGCCTTCGATCTTGTCGGCCAGCGACAGGTAGGGGCGCTCGTTGCGCTGCAGGATGTCGTAATAGCTGCGGATGTTCTCGACCAGAATGACCGCTTCGCCGCCGCGCGCCCGGCTCGACTTGATGCGCTGGTAGTACTTGGACTGGGCAAGCAGGGGCAAGATGCGCTTCATCTCGAACCAGTTGTTGTCTTCGCTGCCGAGCACCTTGGCCAGGCGGCGCGCCGCATTGAAGTGGCCGGGGCCGATGTTGTAGGCAGCGAGCGCCAGCCAGGTGCGGTCCGGTTCCTGGATGTTTTCGCCAACCTGTTCCCGCAGGATGTTCAGGTAACGCGCCCCGGCCAGGATGCTTTCCTGCGGGTCGAGCCGGTTGCTGACGCCCATGCGGTCAGCCGTTTCCTCGGTCAGCATCATGATGCCGCGCACATTGGTGTAGCTGGTCGCGTTCGGGTCCCAGTGCGACTCGTGGTAGGCGATCGAGGCAATCAGCCGCCAGTCGATGCCGGTGACCGCTTCCGCAGCCTGGAAATGCTTGCGCAGGCGGGGCAGGGTGGCTTCGATCTCGCCCATGAACTTGACGATGTCGGCTTGCTCAAGGCGGCGGACATGGCCGAAATAGCGGTCTTCGAGGCGGGCCAGCGTGCCGTCGAGCTGGATGCGCTCGATGAAAGCCTTGGCGCGGGCTGCCAGTTCGGCATTGGGGCGGCTGCCGAGCAGCCAGACGATGGGCTTTTCCTCGCTCAGTTCGAGCGTGGTGTTCAGGGTTGGCACGAACTGGGTGGCGAGGTCTTCCAGGTTGGCATCCATCACCACGTAGTCCACCTTGCCGTTGCCAAGCGCCTCAAGCAGATCGAGGATGTCGCCCTCGCTGACTTCAACCACCTTGAGGTCGGTGATTTCTCCGGTCAGACGATGCAGCGTCGCCGCCTGGCGCGAACCGGCCATGGCGTGCACGGTCTTGCCGGCGAGTTGCGCCTTATCGGTCAACGGCAGCGAAGCATCGTTTTGTGCCAGCACGTCAGCACTCAGCCAGATCGGCGGAGTGGCCTGGAGTTGCGGATTGTCATCCGGCGACAGCCAAGCGGTTGCCAGGTGATAGCGGCCACGGCCCAGTTCTGCATTGAACTCATCCGGGCCGGCGACGACATAATCGACACCGACACCGAGGTCCTGCGCAAAGGCCTCGATCAGGTCGTGCTCCAGGCCGAGGGTATTGCCGTTGTCGTCATTTGAATAAGTCAGCGGGCCGGGACGGGTCAGGACGATCAGGTCGTGCTGCGCCGGCGTCGGAAACGGCAAGGGGCCGCCGAGCCACTCACAGGCGCCCAGGCAAAAAATCAGTGTTACGACAGCAAGAGTTTTAATCCAGTGCATCAATTCTTTGTGCTATTATGCCGGCCGCTGCGGAGAGGTGGCAGAGTGGTCGAATGTACCTGACTCGAAATCAGGCGTACTGCAAGGTACCGTGGGTTCGAATCCCACCCTCTCCGCCAGCACCAAACAAGCCCTGTTTTTCCTTGTCTATCAATGACTTGCGAACAACAGGGTTTCTTTTTTCAGGCTTGCCTGCGGGCTTGGGAATTCTCCCCCGCCTTTGGCGAGGCGGAATATCTCACAGCTTGCAAGTCGCGGGTAGCGGGAATTTGTAAGGCCATTTACAAATCTGCCATCGCGCCCGGTGTGCGATTCGCCGCGCATTTCGTCGTTTTTTCCGCACCGCTGTCCATCCCGCGCCGGGTCTTGGCATAATCCGCCTGTGCTTGCCTACATCTTCCGCCGCCTGCTGTACGCCGTCCCGATTCTGGTCGGCGTCAATCTCATCACTTTCGCGCTGTTTTTCGTCGTCAATACGCCGGATGACATGGCGCGCATGCAACTGGGCGTCAAGCGGGTCACGCCCGAGGCGATCCAGAAATGGAAGGCGGAGCGTGGTTACGACAAGCCGCTGCTGTTCAATTCGGCCGTTTCCGGGCGGTCGACCGTTACGGAAACGATCTTTTTCGAGAAGTCGGCGCGCATGTTCGTCGGCGACTTCGGGCGTGCCGAGGATGGCCGCGACATTGCGCGCGAAATCGGCAACCGCATGCTGCCGTCGCTGGCTATTGCGCTGCCCACCTTCATTCTCGGGCTGTTCGTCACGGTCAGCTTTGCGCTGACACTGGCCTTCTTTCGTGCCACTGCCTTCGATTTCTGGGGCGTCGTGCTCTGCGTCGCGGCGATGTCGGTGTCCGGGTTGTTCTACATCATCGGCGGGCAGTACCTGATCAGCAAGGTCTGGCGCCTGGTGCCGATCTCGGGTTTCGGCGACGGTCTGGATGCCTGGCGTTTCCTCGTGCTGCCGGTGCTGATCGGCATCGTGTCCGGCATCGGCTCATCCACGCGCTGGTATCGCACCATCTTTCTTGAGGAAGTCAGCAAGGATTACGTGCGCACCGCCCGCGCCAAGGGCCTGCCGGAAACGCTGGTCTTCTTCCGCCACATCCTGCGCAATGCGCTGATCCCGATCCTGACCGGTGTCGTCGTGGTCATTCCGCTGTTGTTCATGGGCTCGCTGCTGACCGAATCCTTCTTCGGCATTCCCGGCCTGGGCAGCTACACGATCGATGCGATCAATGCGCAGGACTTTGCCGTGGTGCGCTCGATGGTCTTCATCGGTTCGCTGCTCTACATCGTCGGCCTGATCCTGACCGACATTTCCTACACCCTGGTCGACCCGCGGATACGCTTCGAATGATGGGCTTCCAGGTCGTCGTGCTCTGGTCGGATGTGCTGGTCTGGCTGCTGGTCGCAGCCGGGATCGGGTTCGGCGTGCTGATTGCGCGCAGTCCGCCCCTGCTCGCCGCCTGGCGACGGGTTGGCGCCAACCGGGTCGGCATGGCGGCGGCGACGGTGCTGCTGGTTTTCATCGGCATCGGTCTGCTCGATTCCCTGCATTACCGCGTTCAACTCGATGGCAAGCCCGGCGAGCCGGTGCGCTACGGCATCGAGGTGCGCTCGCTGCTCGATGCGCTGGCGACGCCGCTGCGCACGCGCAATGAAAAGACCTACTCGGCGCCGTTTGCAACCCGGCTCTACGCCAAGGAAAGCGTCGATGTGCCGGGGCAGGGCAGCGTGCGCGATTATCCGCGCCTGAAGTTTGGCGGTGCACACCTCGGCGCGAACGAAAACGACGTGGCGGCCGATGCCGGTTTCACCGCCCTGCGCGCCGGCGTGCTGGCGCTGCTGCTCTGGCTGGTGCTGGCCGGTGGCGTCGCGGCCAGGGTCGGTGATGGCGCAGCGGTCGACGCCTCCGGCTGGCGCAAAATCTGGCGCGGCGAAACGGCGCTGGCCTGGGATGCGGTGCTGGCGACGTTCGGCCTGATCCTGCTCGCGGCGCTGCCGCTATTCTGGCTGGCCGGCCAGTACCACGTCTTCGGCACCGACAAGGTCGGTCAGGACGTGCTCTATCAAATCCTCAAGAGCGTGCGCACCGGCCTGATCATCGGCCTGGTCACGACGCTGGTCATGCTGCCGATGGCGGTGCTGCTCGGCATCGTCGCCGGTTATTTCCGCGGCTGGATCGATGACCTGATCCAGTACGTCTATACCGTGCTCAACTCGATTCCCGGCGTGCTGCTGATCGCCGCTTCGGTGCTGATGATGCAGGTGGTCATCGACACGCATCCGCAATGGTTTTCGACCGCCGCCGAGCGCGCCGACCTGCGCCTGCTGGCGCTTTGCTTCATTCTCGGCATCACCAGCTGGACCGGCCTGTGCCGGTTGCTGCGCGGCGAGACGCTGAAGCTGCGCGAGCTGGAATACATCCAGGCGGCGCAGGCCTTCGGCGTGTCGAACTGGCGCATCATCGTCCGCCACATCCTGCCCAACCTGATGCATATCGTGATCATCTCGCTGGTCATGGACTTCTCCGGCCTGGTCCTGGCCGAGGCCGTGCTGTCCTACGTCGGCATCGGCGTCGATCCGAGCATGACCAGCTTCGGCACGATGATCAACAACGCCCGCCTCGAACTCGGCCGCGAGCCGGTCGTCTGGTGGTCGCTGGCGGCCGCCTTCACGGCGATGTTCATCCTTGTGCTCGCCGCCAACCTGTTCGCCGACGCCGTGCGCGACGCATTTGATCCGAGGGCGGCATGAGTTTGTTGCAGGTAGAAAATCTCCGCCTCGGCTTCACCGCCGGCAAGACCACGCTGCCAGCGGTCGACGGCATTTCCTTTGCCATTTCCCGCGGCGAGACTTTTGCGCTGCTCGGCGAGTCGGGCTGCGGCAAGTCGGCCACCGCGCAGGGCATCATGCGCCTGCTGCCGGCGGCCGGACGCCTGCTTGGCGGCGCGATCCGGCTCGATGACGAAGAATTGCTCGCGCTGCCCGAGGCCGAAATGCGCCGCCTGCGCGGACGCAAGATGGCGATGATCTTCCAGGAACCGGCGACCAGCCTGAATCCGGTGCTCACCGTCGGCCGCCAGATCGGCGAAGTGCTCGAACGCCACCTTGACCTGCGCGGCGCACCCGCCACGGCGCGCATGCTCGAACTGCTGCGCCAGGTCGGCATTGCCGATCCCGAGCGGCGTCTCGGCGAATATCCCTTCCAGCTCTCGGGCGGCATGAAGCAGCGTGTGATGATCGCCATCGCGCTGGCCGGCGAGCCGGAACTGCTGATCGCCGACGAGCCGACCACGGCGCTCGACGTCACCGTGCAGGCGCAGATTCTCGATCTGCTGGCGAAAATCCAGGCCGAGCGCGGCATGGGCATGCTGCTGATCACGCACGACCTCGGCGTCGTCGCGCGCATGGCGCAGCGCATCGGCGTGATGTACGCCGGCGAGTTGGTCGAGGTGGCGACGCGCGAGGATTTCTTCAGCCGGCCGCAGCACCCCTACACGCAGGCGCTGTTCGCCGCCTTGCCCGAAGTGGCGCGGCGCGGCACGCAACTGACCACGATTCCCGGCCAGGTTCCGGCGCTGGCCGCGATGCCGGCCGGCTGCCGCTTTGCGGCGCGCTGCGCCGAGGCGATGCCGGTCTGTCGCGAAGTCTCGCCGCCCTGGCGCGAAGCGACGCCCGGGCATGCCGTGCGCTGTCACTGGTCGGGCGAACGGGCGGCGACGCAAACTGTTGTTAGCCGGCCAGCGGTCGACGCGCAAAATGCCGCATTTTTGCAGGTCGACCGTCTGCAGGTGCATTTCCCGATCCGGCGCGGCTTCCTGCAGCGTACGGTCGGTCACGTCCGGGCGGTCGACGGCGTTTCATTGGCCATTTCGCCGGGCCGTACGCTGGCTCTGGTCGGCGAGTCGGGCTGCGGCAAGACGACGGTCGGCAAGGCGCTGCTGCAATTGATCAAACCGACCGCCGGCAGCGTCCGCGTCGGCGGGGCGGAACTGGTCGGCCTGGCCGGCCAGCGTCTGCGCGCGGCACGCCGGCATCTGCAGATGGTCTTCCAGGATCCTTTCGCCTCGCTGAATCCGCGTCTGCGGGTCGGTGAAATCATTGCCGAAGGCATGGCGGCGCTTGGCCTGGCGGCGGATGCGGCGGCGCGTGACGCAGCGGTGGCCGCCTTGCTCGCTCAGGTCGGTTTGCCGGCCGAGGCGGCCGGGCGTTATCCGCACGAATTTTCCGGCGGCCAGCGCCAGCGCATCGCGATTGCCCGCGCCCTGGCCGTACAGCCGGAGCTGCTGGTCTGTGACGAGCCGACTTCGGCGCTCGACGTCTCGGTGCAGGCGCAGATTCTCAACCTGCTGAAGCAGTTGCAGGAAGAGTTGGGCGTAGCCTACCTGTTCATCACGCACAATTTTGCCGTGGTCGAATATCTGGCGCACGACGTCGCGGTGATGTATCTCGGGCGCATCGTCGAGCGCGGGCGGGCTGAAGAGGTGCTGCGCACGCCGCGCCATCCCTACACGCAGGCCCTGCTGTCGGCGGTGCCGGTGCCGCGCCTCGAAGCGCGTCCGGAAATCATCCGCCTGCCCGGCGAAACGCCGTCGCCGGCCAATCCGCCGGCCGGTTGCCATTTCCATCCGCGCTGTCCGCGCGCTGCCGACATCTGCCGCGAGCGTTATCCGGAAAGCAGTGCGCAATCAGTGAGCCATACGGTCAACTGTCATTTTCCGGGATAAATCGGGACTCTTTGCCCGGAGGAATCCGGGGCTGCGTTCAGGTGGTCAAGAGCGAGTGCCGGACCGAAGCGTCCCGTGTCAATCAGCCGCGCTTGCCGTTGCCCGATTTGGCGACCTTGGGAGCTTTGCCGCTGCCTTTGCTGGCCGACTTGCTGTCGCTGCCGCTCTTGGCGCTCTTGCTGGCGGATTTGCTGTCGCCGCCAGCCTTGGCTGTCTTGCCTGCGGGCTTGCTGCTCGCCTGCTTGCTGTCGCGCTTGCCGGCAGCCTGGCGGCTGTCGGTCTTGCCACCCTTGCTTGCCTGCTTGCCCTCGGCCTTGTTCTTGCCGCCCTTGGCTGATTTTCCGCCCTTGCTGCTTGAACGGCTCTCCGGTTCCGGCTCGAAAATCTGCGGCAGCGATGGTGTTGCGGCGAGGCGGCCGATGTCGTCGGCGCCACGTCCGGCCGGGACGAGCAGGGTTGTGCCGGCGCCGAGCCGGGCGCGGGTGGGCAGGCCGTTGATGCGCAGCAGTTCCGGCGTGGCGATGCCGAAGCGCGAGCCGACCTGGTTCAGCTTTTCGCCATGCTTGAGTGTGTAGGCCTGCCATTCGGTGAGCGGTGCCGAGTGGCGTTCGAGATTGCTGCGGAAGGTTTCCAGCTTGTCGGTCGGGATCACCAGCGGCGTGTCGGCCTTGATCACCGGGCGGTTGTGCGACGGGTTGAGGGCGATGAATTCCTCGAGCGGCATGTTGGCGAGGCGGGCCGCCGTCTTGACGTCCATGGTGCGGCCGGTGTCGATGGTCGCGAAGTAGGGACGGTTGAGGATTTCCGGCAGGCGCAACTGCACCATCAATACCGGGTTGCCGAAAATGTTCTTGAGCGCCTGCAGCTTGGGGACGTAATGCCGCGTTTCGTTCGGCATGTTGAGGTTGGCGTAGTCGGTCGGCAGGCCGCGCGCGTTGTTTTTCTCGATCGCCCGTTTGACGGCGCCTTCGCCCCAGTTGTACGAGGCCAGCGCGAGATGCCAGTCGCCGTGCATTTCGTAGATGGTCTGCAGGTAGTCGAGCGCGGCGCCGGTCGAGGCGACGATGTCGCGGCGCTGGTCCTGCCACCAGTTCTGTTCCAGGTTGAAGCGCTTGCCGGTGGCCGGGATGAACTGCCACAGGCCGGACGCGTTCGAGCGCGAATAGGCCATCGGGTTGAACGAACTCTCGACCATGGGCAGCAGCGCCAGCTCGGTCGGCATGCCGCGCGCCTCGAGTTCCTGCACGATGTAGTGCATGTAGGGACGGCTGCGCTCGACCATGCGGCGCAATGCGTCCGGGCGGTTCTGGTACCACTGCTGGTAATAGAGGGTCAGATCGTCATTGAGATCGATCATCGAGAAACCGTTGCGGATGCGGTCCCAGAGGTTGTCCGGATTGGCGGTCAGATCAATGGTGCCGGGCAGTTGCGGGGCGCTGCGCAACTCGTAGGTGGCCAGCGCGTTGTCTTCGATGCGCAGCGACGGTTCGGGCGGCGTATCGGACAACAGCGAGGGCATGAGCAGGGAAATCAGCCGGAAACTGCCGCCCGCATCGCTTGCCTTTTCGCTCGCCTTTTCTGTTGCCGTTTCCGCGTGTGCCGGTGCCATGGCGGCAAGCGCGGCGGCACAAAGACTTGTGCCTAAAATGCGGCGAACAAGCGACAGAACGTTGCGATGTTGCATAGAATGAGGCTCCGGGCGCGAACGGGGTCGACTGAAACGAGGATTATACCCGAGCTCGTCCGGGGGCGCTTCCCGTTCGGCCGTTTTTGGGGATTCGGGCGGGCTGCAAAATGGCCGGTTTTTACCGGTTGACCGCTGCTGGCGGGCGTTTTTGCCCGGCCTTTTATCTGGAGTCTTGATGAATTCATCCGTCTCGAACGCGGGGCGTCTGCCGGCCGGTATCTGGGTGCTTGGCGGCGTCAGTCTGCTGATGGACGTCTCGTCGGAGATGATCCACAGCCTGTTGCCGCTGTTCATGGTCACCACGCTCGGCGCGAGTGCGCTGATGGTCGGCCTGATCGAAGGCCTGGCCGAGTCGACGGCGCTGATCGTCAAGGTGTTCTCCGGTGCGCTCAGCGACTATCTCGGCCGGCGCAAGGGGCTGGCGCTGTTCGGCTATGCGCTGGGAGCGCTGACCAAGCCGCTGTTCGCATTGGCACCGACGGCCGGGGTCGTGCTCGGCGCGCGCCTGCTTGACCGCGTCGGCAAGGGCATCCGCGGCGCGCCACGCGATGCGCTGGTCGCCGACATCGCGCCGGCGCATCTGCGTGGGGCAGCCTTTGGTCTGCGCCAGTCGCTCGATACGGTCGGCGCCTTTCTCGGGCCGCTGCTCGCCGTGGCCCTGATGCTGTTGTGGGCCAACGATTTCCGGGCGGTGTTCTGGGTGGCGGTGATTCCCGGTCTGCTCGCCGTGGCGCTGCTTTTCTTCGGTATTCATGAGCCGGTGGCAACGGCCGGGGAAAAGCGCCACAACCCGATCCGCCGGGAAAACCTGCGTCGCCTTGGCCCGGCCTACTGGTGGGTGGTGGCGGTTGGCGCGGTGTTCACGCTGGCTCGCTTCAGCGAGGCCTTTCTTGTGCTGCGCGCCGAACAGGGCGGCATTCCGCTCGCCCTGGTGCCGCTGGTCATGGTGGCAATGAACGTGATCTACGCCGCTTCCGCCTACCCCTTCGGCAAGCTGTCGGACCGCATGAGCCATGTCCGCCTGCTGGTCTATGGCCTGCTCGTGCTGGTTGGCGCTGATCTCGTGCTGGCGGCGAGCAGCGACTGGCTGGTGGTTCTGTGCGGCGTGGCGCTCTGGGGCGTGCACATGGGCATGACGCAGGGCCTGCTCGCGACCATGGTCGCGGCGACGGCACCGGCCGACATGCGCGGCACGGCCTTCGGTTTCTTCAATCTGCTGAGTGGTCTGGCCATGCTGCTCGCCAGTGTGCTGGCCGGCCTGCTCTGGGATACCGGTGGCGCTTCGACGACCTTCCTGGTGGGGGCCGTCTTCTGTCTGCTTGCCTTGCTGTTGTTGGCGACGCGCCGGATGTTCTCGGGAAAAACGGCCTCCGTGGGCGGTTGACCGCTGGCTCAGCCGATAAACGGCAGCGTTAGTGCATCGGTGTCGTGCGCCGTGCCGCTGGTTTCGCGGCACAGTGCAATGAAGCTTTGCGTCGCCGGGCTGAGGTGGCGTTGGCGATGCCGGGCGAAATAGAAATGGCGACGCAGGTCGAAGGGCGTCTTGATCTCGACCAGGCTGCCGCGCCGGAAGGCTTCGCGCAGCGACAGGCGTGACAGGCAGCCAATGCCAAGACCGGATTCGACGGCGCGCTTGATCGCTTCGGTGTGTTCCAGTTCAAGCTGGATGCGCAGGTCGGGCAGGGCCTTGCCGATCACCCGGTCGAACAGGGCGCGTGTGCCGGAGCCGTGCTCGCGCACCACCCATTGCTGCGCGGCAAGCTCGGCTGGCGTCGCCATGCCGTGACTGGCCAGGGCATGTTGCGGCGCGCAGAAGACGACCAGGCTGTCCTCCAGCCAGGCTTCGAGCAGCAGATCGGGGTGGCTGGCTTCGCCTTCGATCAGGCCGATGTCGAGTTCGAAATGCAGCAACTGTTCGATGATGGCGCTGGTGTTGGCAACGCGCAGCTGAACTTTCGAGGCGGGATGCCGGCGCAGATGTTCGGCGACGATCAGCGTCGCCAGGTAGTTGCCTATGGTCAGGGTGGCGCCAACGGCGAGCGGGCCGAGCGTGCCGCCGGCCAGGTAGCTCTCGATGTCGGCGCCGCGCGCCAGGATTTCGCGTGCTTGTGGCAGCAGGCCGCGGCCGGTCGCATTAAGGCGCAGCGACTTGCCGATCCGGTCGAAGAGCGGGCAGTCGAATTGCCGCTCCAGTTCGACCAGGGCGCTGCTTGCCGCCGATTGCGACATGGCGAGCTGCCCGGCGGCGCGCGACACGTTTTCGCTGGCGGCAATGGCGGTGAATATTTCGAGCTGGCGCAGCGTGATACGCATAGTTGTTTAACCGATAACAGATATCGAAATTATCCGCTTAAGTAACTAAGCGGGGAAGTCTATGATGGCTTGCATTAACCTTGCATCAGGAATATCCGCCATGAGCTCACTCGCCACCGAGACGATACTTTCCGTTCATCACTGGAACGACACGCTGTTTTCCTTTCGCACCACGCGCGATCCCGGTTTGCGCTTCATCAACGGCCAGTTCGTGATGATCGGCCTTGAAGTTAACGGTCGGCCGCTGACCCGTGCCTACAGCATCGCCAGTGCCAATCACGAAGAGCATCTCGAGTTCTTCAGCATCAAGGTGGCGAACGGGCCGCTGACCTCGCGCCTGCAACATCTGCAGCCGGGCGATCCGCTGATCGTCAGTCGCAAGCCGACCGGCACGCTGGTGCTGCGCGATCTCAAACCGGGCAAGCGCCTGTTCATGTTCGCCACCGGCACCGGCCTGGCGCCGTTCATGAGCCTGATCCACGATCCGGAAACCTACGAGAATTTCGACAAGATCATCCTCATCCACGGCGTGCGCTGGACCAATGAACTGGCCTATCACGACTACATCACCGAAGAGTTGGTCAAGCACGAGTTCTTCGGCGACTGGGCGAGCGACAAGCTGATCTATTACCCGACCGTGACGCGCGAATCCTTCCGCAATGAAGGTCGACTCACGGATCTGATCGAAAGCGGCAAGCTGTTTGCTGATATCGGTCAGCCGCCGCTCGACCCGGAATTCGATCGCGCCATGATCTGTGGCAGCCCGGCCATGCTGAACGATACGGCGGCCATGCTCGATGCGCGCGGCTTCAAGATCTCGCCGCACATCGGCGTTGCCGGCGATTACGTGATCGAGCGCGCTTTCGTCGAGAAGTAAGGCGGGAGAGGGCCGGCGGGGTTTTTCCGGCGGCCCAACGAAAAAAAGCCGTTGAAACAGGGTTTCAACGGCTTTTCTCATGATGTTGGCGGAGTGGACGGGACTCGAACCCGCGACCCCCGGCGTGACAGGCCGGTATTCTAACCAACTGAACTACCACTCCAGTACTACTAAAACTTTACTGCCAAATTCTTGGCGTCCCCATGGGGATTCGAACCCCAGTTACCGCCGTGAAAGGGCGGTGTCCTAGGCCTCTAGACGATGGGGACCCGGACGGTACATCTACTGCGGCTGGTTCGGTATCTGGTGGAGGTACGCGGGATCGAACCGCGGACCTCTTGCATGCCATGCAAGCGCTCTCCCAGCTGAGCTATACCCCCATTCGGAGAGACAGCCGAACCATTCGGTCTTGCGACCCGGACTTCAACCCGAAGGTCTCAACCCGTAAAACAAAACCGGATGAATCCGATTTCTGAAAGTTGGCGGAGTGGACGGGACTCGAACCCGCGACCCCCGGCGTGACAGGCCGGTATTCTAACCAACTGAACTACCACTCCAGTGCTGCTTAACTCTTTACTGCCAAATTCTTGGCGTCCCCATGGGGATTCGAACCCCAGTTACCGCCGTGAAAGGGCGGTGTCCTAGGCCTCTAGACGATGGGGACCCGGACTATCTTCTTTCGCGCTTTTGGTGGAGGTACGCGGGATCGAACCGCGGACCTCTTGCATGCCATGCAAGCGCTCTCCCAGCTGAGCTATACCCCCGCCGCGAAAGAAGGCCGCATTATAGGGATCGACTTTCCCCTTGTAAAGGGCCTTTCGCGATTTTTCAGAGATATTTTTGCAGGTTGGCCAAAGCGCGTTCGCGACCGACCAGTTCGACCACGGCATCGACCGAAGGCGTCTGCGTCTGACCCACCAGCAGGGCACGCAAGGGCATTGCCAGCTTCGGCATCTTGAGGCCGTGCTTGGCGATTGTTTCCTTGATCAGCGCCGAAATGGCCGGAATTTCCCAGGCCACGCCGGCGATCCCGGTTGCGAAATCGGCCAGGGCCGGCTTGATCTCGTCGGTCAGGTGCTGGGCGAGCAGTTCCGGGCTGGGCGTGACCGGCTTGTAGAACACTTCGACGGCATCGGCCAGCACGTTCAGCGTATTGCAGCGGTCGACATACAAAACCACGGCTTTTTCCAGATCGGGGCCGGCGCTCGTATCAACACCACGCGCAGCGAGGCGGCTCTGGACCTTGGCAGCCAGTTCGGCGGCCGGCAACAGCTTCATGTAGTGCTGGTTCAGCCAGAGCAGCTTTTCGGTATTGAACTGGGCGGCCGAGGCAGTGATGTGGTCGAGGTCGAACCACTCGACGAACTGTTCGCGCGAGAACACTTCATCGTCACCGTGCGACCAGCCGAGGCGGGCCAGGTAATTGATCACGGCTTCGGTCAGGAAGCCGTCTTCGTCGTACTGCATGACCGAGACCGCGCCATGACGCTTCGACAGCTTGGCGCCATCGTCGCCGAGGATCATCGAAAGGTGGGCGTATTGCGGCACTTCGGCGCCCAGCGCAGCGAGGATGTTGATCTGGCGCGGCGTGTTATTGACGTGGTCGTCGCCGCGGATGACGTGGGTGATGCCCATGTCCCAGTCGTCGACGCAGACGCAGAAGTTATAGGTCGGCGTGCCGTCGGCGCGGGCGATGATCAGGTCGTCGAGCTCGCCATTGGCGATCTCGATGCGGCCCTTGACCTGGTCGTCCCAGGCGACGACGCCGTCCTTCGGGTTCTTGAAGCGGATAACCGGCGGCACATCGGCCGGCGGTTGCGGCAGGGTCTTGCCGGCTTCCGGACGCCAGCGCCCGTCGTAGCGCGGCTTTTCCTTCTTCGCTTCCTGCTCGGCACGCAGCGCGTCGAGTTCTTCGCGCGTCGTATAGCAATAATAGGCGGTGCCATTGGCCAGCATCTGCTGGATGACTTCCTTGTAACGCTCCATGCGCTGCATCTGGTAGAACGGACCTTCGTCGTGTTCCAGTCCCAGCCAGTTCATGCCATCGATGATCGCCTGCACGGCTTCCGGGGTCGAGCGGGCGACGTCGGTATCCTCGATGCGCAGCACGAAAGTGCCGCCGTGGCGACGGGCAAAGGCCCAGGAGAAGAGAGCGGTGCGGGCGCCGCCAATGTGCAGGTAGCCGGTGGGGCTGGGGGCAAAACGGGTGCGGACAGGCTTCATGGGATACGGAATCTATACGGAAACAAAGGCGGTATTCTATCCGACCCGCGTTTGACCCGTCCCGTGACTTGTGGTTAAATGCGCGCCTCTCAAGTGGGCGGTTAGCTCAGCGGTAGAGCACTGCCTTCACACGGCAGGGGTCACTGGTTCGATCCCAGTACCGCCCACCACTTTCGAGAAAACAGAAACCCGCTCAGCGCAAGGCTCGGCGGGTTTTTTGTTGGCCTGAAATCAACCAGCGTAGTTGTAATCGTCTGGCGCTGCTATTGGGGTTTTGACAGGTTCGGGGTGACTGGCGGGTAACAGTCTTCGGCCGGTTGCCTGTCTTGGCCTTGAGCGGTTGGCAGGTGAGCCGCTGCCCAAAACGACTCAGGCGGCATCGCGAATGCTTTTTGCGCTGGTTTCAGGTTGCCGCTGTAAAAGCTTGAGGGTGGGCGCATTGGCCTGCAGCAGGTCGATTTCCGTAGCCAGGTCAGGCAGGCTGAGTTGAGCGATGTCCTTGCCTTCGATTAATACGCGGCAAGGAAGCTGGCGCAGGCTTTCGATGATGCGTAGCACTTGCGGTGATTCGGTGAGCAGGCTGGCATCGAGGCGGACGATGTCGGGCTGTAGTTCGCGCAGCAAGGTGTAGTCGAGCCGGGTGCGGCCGAGATTGCTGATCGCAATGCCATAGCCACGCGAGCGGTAGCTGGTGACGGCGCGGATCAGGTGTGCCGTGTCACTGATTGCATCGGCGTTGATTTCCAGCGTGACCTGTTCGGGGAACAGGCCGCAGGGGCGCAGGATTTCCTCGAAGGCGAGGCCATGATGGGCTGGTACGCTGAGCACATGCCGGGTATGCACCTTGAGCAGCAGATTGCCGCGCGTTGGCCGGGTCAGGTAGTTCAGCGCGTGCAGTGTGCGCAGCAGGCGATCGAGATAAACGAACTCTTCGTCATCGGTCGGCAGCGCAAAGAGCGCTTCCGGCAGCAGCGGGATCCGGTTCTTCAGGCCGATGGCCTGAAATGAGGCGACATGCCCATGCTGTTTGCCACTCGCTGTCTCGATTACGGGCAGAAAAACCGAATCGATGCGAATGTTGGCGTAGTGCAGGAAGACCCGGCCATCGACTGCGACGAATGGCTGATCCAGGCCGGAGCGCGAGTAATGCCGGGGAAAGACCCCGCTGGGGGCGTTGAGTGTTCTGACGAGGTCGCTGAGTGGCATGGTGTCCCTTTTTTGGTCGGATTCCGGGCGGCTTGCCGACAGGGGTGCCAGCGTATTGGGGCGGGATTTTATGGGGCAGGGACGGTGTGGTGAACGATTCGCTTCTTCCTTGCTTACCATTGCTGCGGCATATGCATAGAAGGTGGCGGCGGGTCGGCCGCGCCGCCACCGCTCGGCTTTAGGCCGCCTTCTTGCGGGTCTGGCTGGTGGTGCCGGTACTACGCACCGCGCTCGTGGTGGCGGCGCTGAGGTTGCTGTCGGCCAGGTTGGCGACTTGGCGCACTGCCCGGCTGGTATTTTCAAATGCCGAATTGGCAGCCGAGATGGCCGACTTCACCGCGGCCAGCGCGATCTCGGAATTGCCGCTGGTTTTGCCGTAATGCTCGAGCGCCGAGGTCAGTGACTGGTTCAGTTCGCCATGCCGGCTTTCCAGCAACTGAAGTAGTTCGCTCCGGGCGTCGCCGGCGATTTCCTGGCTGCCGCGCACGAAGGCGATGAAATGCTCGAACTGCGGCTGGAGCAAGGCGCCGGGCAAGGCAAACAGCTCGGGCAGCGTGCGTGCAGCGAGCAGTTTCTTGCCGGCATCAACTTGTTCGGCGAGGATGTTGCGCGCGAAGGCAAGGGATAGCGCATTGAACTGGTCGACGCTGTCGAGCGCATTTTTCAACAGCGCGTGGCTGATGTCGAGCGTGGACTGGTTGGCCGAACTGATATGTTCAACAAGGGATGGCGTGCTCATGGGGATCTCCTGGGGTTGGGTGACTGATCGCGGCGCCCGGCTTGCAGCGCGGCAATGCGATGTCATTATCTTTGCCGGAGAAAAAATGCCAATGACTTGTTTTTTATATCGATGGAAGCCTGCCGGCTTGGGTCGATATCAGCGATTTGTCGGATATTCCAGCCTGTTCGGCTGGTCTGGCCGAGCGGCACTGCGGGCCGGCCGATGGCGATTTGCCCGCCAATGCATAACCAAATAAAAATAACGTCGTTCCCGCGTTGGCCCGCCTTTCGTAAATTGAGGTCTCCATAACTCAACGGGACTTTCGCAAATGCGCTTCAACACTACCCGCCGCGGCCTGATTGCTCTGGCCCTTGGTCTGGCTTTCGGCAGCAATGCCTTCGCCGACGTCAATCTGCTCAACGTTTCCTACGATCCGACGCGCGAACTCTATCAGGAATATAACGCCGCCTTTGCCAAGCACTGGAAAGCCAAGACCGGTGAAACGGTCAATATCAAGGCTTCGCACGGCGGCTCCGGCAAGCAGGCGCGTGCTGTCATCGATGGTCTGGATGCTGACGTCGTGACTCTGGCGCTCGCCTACGATATCGACGAAGTCGCCGAAGCCGGCCTGCTCGCCAAGGATTGGCAAAAGAAGCTGCCGCTGAATGCCTCGCCGTACACTTCCACCATCGTGCTGCTGGTCCGCAAGGGCAACCCGAAGGGCATCAAGGACTGGGCTGACCTGGCCAAGCCGGGTGTCGAAGTCATTACCCCGAATCCGAAGACCTCCGGCGGTGCCCGCTGGAACTACCTGGCTGCCTGGGCTTACGCCAAGAACCTGAAGGGTGGCAGCGATGCGACCGCCAAGGAATTCGTCAAGAAGATCTACGGCAACGTCAAGGTCCTCGACTCCGGCGCCCGTGGTTCGACGACCACCTTCGTCGAGCGCGGTATCGGCGACGTACTGATCGCCTGGGAAAACGAAGCCTACCTGTCGCTCAAGGAACTCGGTCCGGACAAGTTCGAAATCGTGACGCCGTCTGTTTCCATCCTGGCTGAGCCGCCGGTTGCCGTGGTCGACAAGATCGTCGACAAGAAGGGCACCCGCAAGGTTGCCACCGAGTACCTGAACTACCTGTATTCGCCGGAAGGTCAGGAAATTGCAGGCAAGAACTACTATCGTCCGACTGACAAGAAGGTTGCTGCCAAGTTTGCCAAACAGTTTGCCAACGTCAAGTTGTTCTCCATCGACAAGGAGTTCGGTGGCTGGACCAATGCCCAGAAGACTCATTTTGGCGATGGTGGCGTGTTCGACCAGATCTACGTCAAGTAAGAAAACACGCTGGATAGCCGGGCGCCTTGCTGCGCCCGGCGCAAGCCCCGAGCGGTCGTTCCTGGCCAGTCGGGGCTTTTCTTTGCGGCAAATTGCCGGCTTTTTTAGCGGTCGACCGCTGGCTGGGGCCATTTTTGCCATCGGCGCGGGCGCCGGCTTTCTTATTGCAGCAATCGGAATAAGCAAAGACGAATAAATTGGTTATTGATTGCCGGGCCGCTCTCTAAGCTCCTGCCTCACCAACAGTGTTTTCGGAGCATTACATGCAAACAGGATTTGTCGCGCCCGGCGAGGTTTACCGATGAGTAATCGCAATGCCTTGCCCGGTTTCAATCTTTCCCTCGGCTACACGCTGACCTGGCTGTCGCTGATCGTCCTGATTCCGCTGTCGGCGGTATTCATCAAGGCGGCCGAACTGAGCCTCGAGCAGTTCTGGGTGGTCGTTACCTCACCGCGCGTCGTCGCTTCCTACAAGCTGACCTTCGGCGCTTCGTTGGCGGCTGCCGCGATCAATGCCGTGTTCGGCCTGCTGCTCGCCTGGAGCCTGGTGCGCTACACCTTTCCCGGCAAGAAGATCGTCGATTCCCTGGTTGACCTGCCGTTCGCATTGCCTACCGCCGTCGCCGGCATCGCGCTGACCGCGCTGTGGGCCGGCAACGGCTGGATCGGTAGTATCGTCGAGCCGCTCGGCATCAAGGTCGCTTTCACGCCGCTCGGCGTATTGCTGGCCCTGGTCTTCATCGGCCTGCCGTTCGTTGTACGCACGGTGCAGCCGGTGCTCGAGGATCTCGAGGTCGAGATCGAGGAGGCGGCGAGCAGCCTCGGCGCCAATCGCTGGCAGACCATCCGTCAGGTGATTTTTCCGACGCTGTTCCCGGCGCTGCTGACCGGCTTCGCGCTGTCCTTCGCGCGTGCTGTTGGCGAATACGGTTCGGTGATCTTCATTGCCGGCAATATCCCGATGGTTTCGGAAATCACGCCGCTGATGATCATCTCCAAGCTGGAGCAATACGACTACCGCGGCGCCACGGCAATCGCCACGGTCATGCTGGTCGTTTCCTTCGTTCTCCTGATTGCCATCAACAGCCTCCAGGCATGGACGGCCAAACGTACCGGAAAGTCGAAATAACATGGCTGGCGCAATTTCCCTCCACCTGACGCAGGCGCATGCCGAGCGTTACGAAAACAACCCGGCGACGCGCGAAAGCGCCTGGGTCAAATGGACCATCATCGGCATCTCGCTGACCTTCTTCACGCTTTTCCTGCTCCTGCCGCTGATCGTGGTCTTCTACGAGGGGCTGCGCAAAGGCTGGGATGCCTATGTCGCCGCGCTCGTCGAGCCGGATGCGCTGAGTGCAGTCAGGCTGACGCTGACCGCGGCACTGATCGCGGTGCCGCTCAATCTCGTCTTCGGTGTGGCTGCGGCCTGGGCAATCGCCAAGTTCGATTTTCCCGGCAAGTCCTTTCTGATCACGCTGATCGACCTGCCGTTCTCGGTGTCGCCGGTCGTCGCCGGTTTGATCTACGTCCTGATCTTCGGGCGGACCAGCTGGCTGGGGCCGTGGTTCATCGATCACGACATGAAAGTTGTTTTTGCCGTGCCCGGTATCGTTCTGGCCACCATCTTCGTGACCTTCCCCTTCGTCGCCCGTGAGCTGATCCCGCTCATGGAAGCGCAAGGAAAGGACGAGGAGGAAGCGTCGACCGTTCTGGGTGCTTCGGGCTGGCAGACTTTCTGGCATGTCACAATTCCCAACGTCAAATGGGGGCTGCTCTACGGCGTGATCCTGTGCAACGCGCGGGCCATGGGCGAGTTCGGCGCAGTATCGGTCGTCTCCGGGCATATCCGCGGCGAAACCAACACCATGCCGTTGCACATCGAGATTATCTACAGCGAGTACAAGTTTGCGGCGGCCTTCGCCGTGGCCTCTCTGCTCGCCATCCTCGCCTTGCTGACCCTGGTCATCAAGTCCTTCATCGAATGGCGGGCCGGGCTGGCTGCCAAGGAGGAGGTTGAAGGCAGCGCTTGAGCCGGGCGCGGCTTTTCTAAGGATACGCAGCGCCCGCGATTTGCTTAGACGAAAAGCTTGGTTCGGTCCAGGGCATATCCCCGGTAAATTAAGCCTCGTGATTGCTTTGCGGCTTTCATCAATCTCATCTCCAAGCCTCGTTCAGGCCCGCCAGCAAACCCTGGCGGGCCTTTTTTTCTTGGCGCAACAAAGCCCGGGTGTTGCCCGGCGAGCAGTCTTTCCTTTCGCCTGTTGCCAGCGCAGCAGGGTGGGGTGACCGGGGCGTCAGGCCGGGGTGGGCGGCCGGGATTCGGGTGGTAGTCAATTCCCTATTCAAATCATGGGATTGTCGCGTGTCTACCGCCTGGCACCGCTTGCCGCGCCGGGATTGGCACGCTTGCTGCTGAACAGCCCCCAGTCAGGCATCCCGGTTCGGGGTGTCGCCCGTTCAGCCTTTGGAGAATGACCGATGTCCTTGCATGTTCCTGTCCAAACCTCTCGTTTTGCCCTGAGCAAATCCGCACGCAGCATTCTTGCCGCACTCGGCGGCAGCCTGCTGATTGCTTCGGCGATGGCTCAGGAAACAGTAAGCCAGGCGATTCCCGGCGTGGTTGCGGCAGGGACCAGGATTGAACTGATCAAGGACGGTTTCAAGGGCACCGAGGGCCCGGTGGCGCTGCCCGACGGCACTTTTGCCTTTACCGAAACCCAGGCTAACCGGATCACGCGTATTGCCGCTGACGGCTCGACCTCGCCTTTCCTCGAGAACAGCAATGGCTCGAATGGCTTGGGCTTCAACGGCAAGGGCGAGCTGATCTCGGTGCAGGTCGCCGATACCCGCGTTGGCGTGGTTTATCCGCAGGGCAAGGAGCGCACGCTGGCCGACAATTTCGAAGGCCTGCCTTTCGGCCGCCCGAACGATCTGGTGGTCGACAAGCGCGGCGGCGTCTATTTCACCGACTCCGGTGTCAATGTCGCGCCGGGCCAGCCGGCACCGACCAAGGTATTTGCCAAGCCGGCCGTCTATTACATCACGCCGGACGGCATCCTGAAGCGTCTGGCAGCCGATATCGAGCGCCCCAACGGCATCCAGCTCAGTCCCGACGAAAAGACCCTCTACGTCGCCAATACGCTGGGCGAGCATGTGCTGGCCTATGACGTGGCGGCCGACGGTTCGGTCGGTGCCCGCCGCAATTTCGCCAGGCTGGCCGGCTGGAGCAAGGCCGACAACGGCACCTGGTCGAGCGGCGCCGATGGCCTGGCGGTCGATGAAAAGGGACGCCTCTATGTCGCCTCCAATGTCGGCATCGAAGTATTCGCCGCCGACGGCACGGCGCTGGGCAGCATCGCCCTGCCGAAAAAGCCGCAGAACCTTGCCTTTGCCGGCGCCGGCAAGAAGACGCTATATGTCGTCGGGCGCGGTTCAGCCTACCGCATCGCCACGCAGACGGCGGGTTACGCCGGACGCGCCAAGTAAGCAGATCGATAAAAAAGGAGTTTCCCCATGAGCCGACTGACCGCCAAGGATTTTCATCCGGAAGTCCTGAAACTGTTCGACAAATACGTGCATGGCCTGATTCCGCGCCGCGACTTCCTCAAGTCGGCCGGCAAGTTTGCGCTCGGTGCAGCTACGGCCGAAGGCTTGTTGCAGGCGCTCAGCCCGCGTTTCGCCGAGGCGCAGCAGGTGCGCGACAACGACCCGCGGATCACGGCGCGCTTCGTCGAGTTCGCTTCGCCGCAGGGTTATGGCACAGCGCGCGGCTACCTGGTGAAACCGGCCAATGCCAAGGGCAAGCTGCCGACGGTACTGGTAATTCATGAAAATCGCGGCCTCAATCCGCACATCGAGGATATCGCCCGCCGCCTGGCGCTCGACGGCTTTATCGCCTTTGCCCCGGATGCGCTGTTCCCGCTCGGCGGCTACCCCGGCGACGAGGACAAGGCGCGTGAGCTGTTTCCCAAGCTCGACCAGAGCAAGACGCGCGAGGATTTCGTCGCTGCCGCCGGTCTGCTCAAGCAGTTGCCGGAAGGCAATGGCAAGGTCGGTGCGGTCGGTTTTTGCTACGGCGGCGGCATCGTCAATTACTTGGCCATCCGTCTGCCCGACCTGGCTGCCGGCGTGCCTTTCTATGGCAGCCAGCCGCCGGCCGAGGACGTGGCGAAGATCAAGGCGCCACTGCTCATCCAGTACGCCGAGAACGACGAGCGCATCAACGCCGGTTGGCCAAAATTCGAAGCGGCGCTGAAGGCGGCCGGAACGCGCTACGAGGCGCATATCTATCCCGGCGTCCAGCATGGCTTCAACAACGACACCACGCCGCGCTTCGACCAGTCCGCCGCCAAGCTGGCCTGGCAGCGCACCGTCGCCTTCTTCAACCAGCACCTGCGCACCTGAGGAGAACGCAAGATGAGTCGTCAACGTGTCTGGGATCTGCCGACCCGCCTGTTCCACTGGTTGCTGGCCGCCGCCATCGTGACGGCCGTGGTGACCGGTCAGATCGGTGGCGAGCTGATCGAATGGCATGGCCGCAGTGGTCTGTTCATTCTCGGTCTGGTCATTTTTCGTGTCGTCTGGGGCTTCGTCGGTGCGCCCACCGCCCGTTTTGCCAACTTCGTGCGCGGCTCGGCCGCGATCAGGGCCTATCTGCGTGGTGAATGGCGCGGAGTCGGACACAACCCGCTCGGTGCGCTGGCGGTGCTTGCCCTGCTGGCACTGACTACGGCGCAAGTATTCACTGGCCTGTTCGCCAACGACGACATCACCTTCCAGGGGCCGCTTGCCGTGCTACTCAGCAAGGAAGCCTCGGATCAGTCGCGTGGTCTGCATTCCCTGGTTTTCTATGGGCTGCTGGCGATCGTCGGCCTGCATCTGGCGGCGATTGCCTTCTACACCCGGGTCAAGAAGGAAAACCTGCTCAAACCGATGTTGACCGGCTGGAAGGACGATGTGTCTGTGCCGCCGGTTGAGCATCCGCATAGCCCGTTGCGCAGCGCTGTTGCTTTTGCCGTTGCCGCACTGATTGCCAGCAGCACTGTTTATGCCGCCAGCGGCGGGCTGCTGCCCGCCGAACCGCCACCTCCGCCGGCTGCCGTTGCGGCGCCCGCCTGGTAACCGAATCCCCCATCCGTGGCAGCGCATGTTGCGCTGCCCTTTTCAATACAGGAGCAACAATGAAGCAATCCATCAAACCCCTGGTCGCAGCCCTGGCCGTCGTCGTTTCCGCCAGCGCCCTGGCGCAGCAGGCACCGAAACCGGAAACCCTGATCAAGTGGCGCCAGTCGGTGTATCAGGTCGTTGCCTGGAACAGCGCCCGCATCAAGGCCAATGTCGAAGGTACCTACAACAAGGAAGAAGTGATCCGTGCCGCCAACAGCACGGCTGCCATTGCCAATTCCGGCCTCGGTGCCCTGTACGCCCCGGGTACCGAGCAGGGCAAGGGCTGGCATGACACCACGGTCAAGCCGGAACTGTTTACCGAAGGCAAGCGCGTCGGCGAACTGGCTGGCAACTTCGCCAAGGAAGCCAATGAACTGGCCAAGATCGCCGCCACTGGCGACCAGGCTGCCGTCAAGGCCCAGTTTGGCAAGCTGCAAGGCACTTGCAAGGCTTGCCACGACGATTTCAAGAAGAAGGACTGAGTCAGGCGCGGCTTCCTGCCGCCCGCTCGAAGCTGCCGTCCATGCCCAGCATGCCGGCAGCTTTTTTTGAGCCCTGGTGTAATGCAGGGCGAATATCTTGTGAGGCATACCGATGAAACGCCTGCTATTTCTGGTGCATCGCTGGACAGGGGTCGCCCTGGCCCTGTTCATGACCCTGTGGTTTTTCTCCGGGCTGGTCATCCTGTATTCCGTGCAGATGAACCAGACCCGGCCGCAGCAACTGGCCCACGCCGAAGTGCTAAACCCGGAAGCCGGCTGGCTGAGCCTGGGGGAGGCCTGGGAACGCAGCGCGGCTGAACGCAAGCAGGCCGGTAGCGCCGGCAAACCTGCGGGTTCCGGCCAGGAGGCAGGCAAGGGGCAGGGCAAGCCGGTGGCGAACACCGTCACCGAGGCTCGCCTGTTGCGCCACGCCGGACAACCGCAATGGCTGGTCGAGGATACTTCCGGCAAGCGTTTTGCCATTTCCGCCATCGATGGACATCTGCTTGAAACCTCGGCCGAAACGGCGGGCAGGATCGCCGAACAGTGGGTTAACGGCAACGAGGCTAGCGGCCTGGCGACGCCGGTCCATTTCCTGGAAACCGTCGACAAGCCGATGATCATCCGCAACCAGGATGCGTTGCGCCCCTTCCATCATTTCGCCATCGATGACGGCTCGGGCAGTGAGCTCTACATCTCGGCGAAGAGCGGCGATGTCGTGCATGCCTCGACGCGTGTCGAGCGCGGCCTTTACTGGGCCGGCAACTGGCTGCATTTCTTCCGTTTCCTCGATCTCACGAGCTGGAGCGAATCGCGCGCCGAAATCCTGATGTGGTCGGTGATTGCCGCTTTCGTCGCGTGCCTGACCGGCCTCATCGTCGGCTGGTTGCGCTGGCGGCCAGGCTTGTTCGGCAAGGCAACCTATGCCGAGGGCCGCGTGCATCCCTACCGCGCCTTCTGGTTCCGCTGGCATTTCTGGGCCGGGCTGATCGGCGGCAGCTTTGCCTTCCTCTGGGCGCTCAGCGGCTTCTTCAACGGCAATACCTGGAAGCTGTTCACGCCGGCCACACCGAGCCGCGAGGAACTGGTGCGCTACTACGGCAGCGGCCTGCCGGCAGCTGCACGCGACTGGAAACCGGTCGCCCTGGCTGGCGCATCTGGCGATGCTGTCGAACTGAGCTGGCGGCGCCTGGGTGATCAGGCCGTGCTCCTGGCCTATGACCGCAACGGCCAACGCCAGCCGGTGGCCGCTTCAGTCGAGAGTTTTGGCAGCATCGCACTGACCGATGCCGTGAAGCGTTTGGCCGGTGACCAGGTCAATGCGACCCAGTCGCTGATTACCGAGTACGACAGCTACTACTACCTGCGCCACGGTCGCGGCAGCTACGATCGTCCTTTGCCGGTAGTGCGCGTCGACCTCGATGACGCGGTCGGCACCCGTTTCTATCTTGACCCGCAGGACGGCCGCCTGCTTCTACGCCAGGACAACAGCCGCCGCGCCTACCGCTGGCTGTTCAACGCGCTGCATTACTGGGACATCGGCTTTCTCTACGTGCGCCCGGTCTGGGATGCGTGGATGCTGCTGTGGATCGGCTTCGGCCTGGTGCTCGGCGTCAGCTCGTTGTTCATCGGCTGGAAGCGCCTGAAATTCACGGTCAAGCCGAAAAACAAGCCGCGCACTGCCCGGACGTCACGTCCGGAGCCCGTACTGGTCACCGATAACCCGGTGGCTTGACACTCGTTTGAAGAGGCCGGCCATGCCTGCGGGTAGGGCCGGCCTTTGAATTTTCCCTTTTATTTCCGAGCAATCCTGATGATCAAACCTGTATTTTTTCTTTCCATGATTTTCCTGGCCGCCGCTGGTGCCCAGGCCGGCAACCTCGCCAATGGTGCCTGGAGCAGCGCGCGCTGCGGCGCCAAGCCGGCTGCCGTCACGGTCGACCAGCGCAATCCCGATGCCTACAACAAGAGTCTGGACAAGGTGACCGCCTACCAGAAGGACACCAACACTTACCTCGATTGCCTGGTGGCTGAAGGCAATCTCGATATCCAGCTGATCTCGAAGGCGATCACCGACGAACAACTGGCCGCCCGTGCTGCGCGCGACAAGATCCTGGCCGATGTCAAGGCAGCCAATCAGAAGTTCGACGGCAAATAAGCAGCGCTTTCTTTGCGGCGGGCGTCGGGCCCGCCGTTTCAGTTTCTTGTATGGTCTTCCGTCAATTGGTGTCTTGCCACGCGCAGGCTCTGCGCCTGCGGGTGCAGCCGGAGCGCATCGTCCAGCACCGCCCTGGCCCCTTCGCGATTGCCGCTTTCGGCTAGTGCAAGGGCATGTGTGAGGGCAAAGCCGGGATTCTCCGGGGCGCCGGCAGCCGCCTGCGCCAGCCAGGGCAGGGCATCGCCCAGGCGAGCTTGCCGGATCAGCAGCAGGCCCAGCGCATTGGCCACTTCCGGACGGTCAACTGCCTGGCGGAGCAGTTTTTCCCCTTCCTGGTCACGTCCTTGCATCCGGTACAGGTCGGTGAGGCCGAGCCGGGCCGGCGAGAAGTCGGGGGCCAGGCGCAGTGCGCTGCGATAGGCCTGTTCAGCGGCACTGGCCTTGCCTTGCCGGGCGTGCAATTGCGCCAGGTTGAAATGCGACTCCGGGCGTTCGCCGGCGGCCAGCTCGGCGGTTTCGAGTTCGCCAAGGGCCGCCTGCAGGCGAGCCGCCGTTTCGGGGGGTAGAAAGTGGCCCGGTATCCCGGCCAGGGAGCGCGCCGCCTCGATGCGTACCGCCCGGCGCGGGTCGGCCAGCAGGCGACCAGCCAGTGTTGCCGCCGCGCGCCCGGGCAGGGTAGGCAGGGCGCGGGCCGCGCCGAGACGGACCAGGTCGTCGGCATCGTTGGCTGCCGTGGCAATGATCTCTGCACTTTCACGCGTTGCCGCGCCGCGCAGCAGGTTGAGGGCGCTGGCGCGGACGATGCCGGACCAATTGATGCCGAGCGCCGCAGAGAGCGCCGGCAAGCTGTCTGAGCCCGAACCCAGGGCGCTGGCAAAATGGGGCGGTTTTGTCGTTTTTCCCGCGGTCCACCGCTGCAGTTGCTCGCTGGCCCAGGCGCGGTCGCGCTCGGCGTGGCACTGGCCGCAGGTGTTCGGTAGCTTGCCCCCGGCCAGCGTCGGGTCGGGGATGCGAAAGCCGTGATCGTGCCGTACATCAACGCCCATATAGGTCTTCTGTGGCATGTGGCAGCTGGTGCACAGGGCGCCGGCCGAGCCTTCCGCGTGATGGTGGTGGTTGCTGCGGTCGTAATGCTCGCTGCGGTGGCATTGCGCGCACAGCGCGTTGCCTTCCGCCCTGAGCTTGAGGCTGTGCGTCTGGTGGCAGTTGCTGCAGGTGACGCCGGCCGCCTGCATCCGGCTCTGCATGAAGGAGCCGTATTCGAAGACCTCGCCGTCGATCTGGCCATCGGCGTGGTACAGCGTCGGTTCGAGCAGGCGCGGCAGGTAATTGTCGAGAAAGCGGGCGCCGGGCTCGGCCTTGGCCAGCAATTCCTGGCGGCGCGAATGGCAACCGTAGCAGGCTTCGCTTGCCTCCTTCGCTGCGGCAACGTCGCCCTGCGGCCTGGCGATTTTCTGGCCCGGTTCGGTGAAGCGCCAGGCAAGGGAATTCATTGCGGCGAGAGCGATCAGGCCGTTATCGCCGCTCCGCTTACCGCGCGCCCAGTCCCGGTGACGCGCACCGGGGCCGTGGCAGCTTTCGCAGCCGACGCTGATTTCCGCCCAGCGCGTCGCATAACTGTTCTTGCCGAGATCGAAATTCTTGTCCAGTCCGGTTGAATGGCAACTGGCGCACATGAAGTTCCAGTTCTGGTCGCGTCCGCTCCAGTGCGTCGGATCGCCGGGCGCTGGCGGGTTGTCCGGATAGAGCGCGTACCAGCGCTGGCCGCCAGCCTGGTGCGGTCGACTGTCCCAGGCGAGCGAAAATGCCTGCAGGCGACCGCCGGGCAGGGCGATCAGGTATTGCTGCAGCGGCTCGATACCGAAGGTGTAGCGAATTTCGAAATCCTGCACCCGGCCGTCCGGCCCTTGCGTATTGACCCAGAACTTGCCGCCCCGGCGAAAGAAGCGGCTGCGCTGCCCGTGCTGCTCGAAACTCGCATCGGCGAAGTCGCCGAGCACGCTTTGCGGGGTGGCCGGCTGCATCGAATGGGCGTGATGCGAACCTTGCCAGGCGCGCGCCGCCTCGGCATGACAGGCAGCGCAGGCCGGGTTGCCGATGTAGCCCGGCCCGGCCGGAGCGGCGCTGGCGCCGCCCAGCCAGAGCGCGGCCACTAGGCGCAGGATGAAGCCGAGCAACTGTTTCAGCGCAGTTCCACCTCGACCTTGTTCAGCTTGCCGCTGAACGCGTAAGGCACCTTGTAGTCGTTGCTGACCGGCGTACCGAGATCGCTGCCGACATCCTGCGAGTCGTAATTGCTCAACGTGATCTTGCTGATACGGCCTTCACCGACAGGCTGGTCGTTGACGTACAGGCGGCCGGTGCCCGCTACGGCGGCGTTGGGCTGCCCGGCCGGCGCCGCGGCATCCGGCTCGAAGCTGAAAGCGACCTTGAGCTTGCCCTTGGGCAGTACAGCGCTGGAAACGATGCGCGCGCTGCGCTGACCGTGCGCATTGGCTTCGTAAACCAGGCGGCCGTCCTTGACGAACAGGCTGTAGCCGCCGAAGCGCCCGCCGTTGGCGATGATCACGCCGTTGTCGCCGCTGCCGATTTCAAGCTCGGCGGTGATCCGGTGGGCGCGGCGGATGACGTCCGGCGCATTACGCGACGGAATGCGATTGACGCCGGCCCGGTAGGTAAACAGCGTGCGTCCGGCGGTGGCCGGCGCCGGGCGGCCGACGCCGGCAATCGGGCTGAGCGGATAGACGTCGTTGCGCCAGGCTTCCTGGTCGAAGAGGGCGGCCAGTTCGGCGACCTTCTGCGGATTTTTGCCGGCCAGGTTGTTGGCCTGGCTGAAATCCTCATTCAGGTTATAGAGCTCCCAGTCGCGTTGACCGTAAGGCGCGCTGGTCCACACCGAATTCGGGTTGTTTGCCACGTTGCGCGAGCCGGCCCACCAGCCGTCCTTGTAGATGCCGCGATTGCCACCGATTTCGAAATACTGCAGGGTGCGACGGCTCAATGCGTTCGGCTGCGTGAAGCTCACTGCCAGACTTTGCCCGGACAGCGGCGTCTGGCGCACGCCTTCGACCTGCTCCGGGAACTTGACGCCGGTGATCTCGTAGATGGTCGGTGCCAGGTCGATGGCATGGCCGAACTGGCTGCGCACCGCGCCCTTGTCAGTGATGCCCTTCGGCCAGGAGACGACGAGCGGATTGCGCGTGCCGCCGAGATAGGCGGGAATCCCCTTGCCGTACTGGAAAGGCGTGTTGTCGGCCCAGCCCCAGGCGGCGCCGAACAGGTTGTCGAACTTCGGCCCGCCGAGTTCGGCGAGGTTCTTCAGACGCTCGGCGACGCTCAGGGGTTTGCCTGTCGCATCGAGCGCGTCGTTGCCGAGCAGGTTGGCATTCAGGGCACTGCCGTTGTCGCCGACGATGTAGAAGACGACGGTGTTGTCGGCCTGGCCAGCGGCGCGGATGTTATCCAGGACGCGCCCGACCTGGGCATCGACGAAGGCGAGGAAGGCCGCCGAAATCTCGGCCTGGCGGGCGAGCAGCTTCTTCTCGTCGGGCGACAGACTATCCCAGGCCGGCAGTTCCGGCGGGCGTGGCGTGAGTACGGCGTTGGCCGGGATGACGCCGGCCTTCTTCTGGCGGGCAAAGTTTTCCTCGCGCAGCTTGTCCCAGCCCTGGTCGAACTTGCCCTGGTATTTGGCGATCCAGTCCTTGGGCACGTGTTGCGGCCAGTGCGTGCCGCCCGGCGCGAACCACAGGAAGAAGGGCTTGTCTGGGTAGATCGCGTCGTGGGTGTTGAGCCAGCGGGTTGCCTGGTCGGCCATGTCGGCAACCAGGTGGTAACCCTGTTCGGGCGTTGCCGGCGGCTCGACCGGTGTCGTGTTGCGGTACAGGCGCGGTTCGTACTGGCTGTCGAAACCGCCCATGAAGCCGTAGAACTGCTCGAAGCCGAGACTGGTCGGCCAGTGGTCGTAGGGGCCGGCCGGCGTGATCTCCCAGCCCGGCGTGTTGTGCCATTTGCCGAAGGCAGCCGTGCTGTAGCCGTTCTGGCGCAGCACTTCGGCGACCGAGACGGTGTCTTTCGACCAGATCGAGTTGTAGCCGGGATAGCCGGAAGAGTTGTCGGCCACCGTGCCGAAGCCGACCTCGTGATGGTTGCGCCCGGTGAGCAGGGCGGCGCGGGTCGGCGAACATAGCGCCGTGACGTGGAACTGGTTGTAGCTGATGCCGTTGTTGGCGAGTTGCTGCAGGGTCGGCGTCTGGGCCACGCCGCCGAAGGTCGATGCGGCAGAGAATCCGACGTCGTCGAGCAGCACGACGACAACGTTGGGCGCGCCCTTGGGCGCCTTGGCGAGTTCCGGCCAGGCCGGCTGGGCCTTGTCCCGCGCCGGGTCGAGCTTGCCGGCAAAAGGCAGGGTGGGACGCGGCAGGACTTCCTGGGCATGCGCAACGGTCGACGCGGCAAAAAGGCCGAAAATCAGCCCGCCCAGCGGGGCGGGCAAAAAGGGTGTGCGTTTCATGTCTTCTCCGGAAAAGGCGCGCCGGGCGCGCATCGCAGGCGGCAAAACGGAAACGCCTGCCCGGCATGACCGGGCAGGCGTGATGGGAGGGATCAGGCGGTCGGCAAATTACAACTTGCCGGTGAACACGACGCCATACCAGCGCGGGATGGCCGGGGTATAGCTGTTCCAGGACTTGGTCAGCGGCGTGTCGTCGTCAAACGCATTCTTGACCAGCAGGCTGACGTCGTAGGACTTGTCCGAGCGGCCCAGGCCGATCGAGATGTCGGTGATGTACTTGGCCGAAATCCACGAGTAGTCGGACAGGGAGTTGTCCGAGTTGTACTTGCTGGTATAGGCCGTGTTGAAACCGAAATGGAACTCCTGGTTGTTGAATACCGGCTGGCGATATTCGGCTCCGATGTTGAACGACACCTTCGAGGCGCCTGGCAGGATTTGGCCGGTCACGTCGCGGTAGGCCGGGGCGCCGGTATAGCCGTACTCATTCGGTTGGGCGGCGTTCTTGAAGTCCTTGTAGCGCGCGATGTTGTAAGCGCCGGAAAAGCGGATCGTGGTACGCGGAATGCCGGCGTAGACACCGTCGATTTCCAGACCCTTGGCCTGCACCTTGGGCACGTTGCCGGTCGCCGAGGTATAGACCGTCTTGCCGTCCGGGTCGATCGAGGTACTGTATTGATCGACGACACGCACCGACTGCTGGTAGTTCTTGATGTTGGTCAGGAACAGGTCGGCATTGAGGATCAGCGTCTTGTTGAACAGTGCGGATTTGAGGCCGACTTCGAACGACGTCGATTTTTCGGCCTCAACCGGGCTGGAAATGCCATTGACGAACTGCGAAATCCCGGCCTTTTCGCCATATTGCAGCGAGAAGTAGGTGGTCAGGTTGTCGTTGATCTTGTACGACGGACTGACCACGAAAGCCGGCTGCACGGCCTGGAAGGCCTTGGCGCGGGTGGAGTTGAAGACGACGCCGATTTCTTTCTTGCGGATCGCTTGGGCATAGGCTAGTTGCTGTTGCTGGGGTGCTGTCAGCCCGGCCCAGGTGGCGACGCCGAAATACTTCAGCGCAGCGGCATTGGCCTGGGTCAAAGCGGCTGCAGCACCGGCCGCACTGGTGGTCAGCGCGACCGAGCCGGCCGTCACCAGATAGGCACCGGGCGTGCCCGCTGCGACGACATTGCCGTTAAGTACCCACTTGTCGGTTGCCGCCGAGTTGTAATAGGAGTCGAAGCCGCCCAGCGTTACGCCGTTGACCACGGAGGGATTGAGGATTGCGCCATCGCCGTTGCTGGTAATCACCGAGCTAGCCGTGTTGTTGCGGTTCTCCTGGGTAAAGCGCAGGCCGGTGGTCAGCGTCAGCGCATCGGTGAAGTGCCAGTTGGCCTGGCCGAAGATGGCCGAACTCTGGTTGGTGATCGATTGCGTGCCGGCCGGCGAGTTGTAGTACATCTTCAGGTTGGCCAGCGAGTCGCGCAGCAGGACCTTGCCTTCGGCTGTCGCGTTGAGGGCGTTGTACTGGGTCGTCGAAGCAAACCATGCGCCGGCGTCGGCCCCCCAGATTTTCTGGTAGTTCGACTCGTTCTTGACGTCGATGAAATAGAGGCCGGTCTGGTAGTCGACGAAACCGCCTGTCCGTGAGCTCAAACGCAATTCCTGACTGGTCTGCTGGTAATCGTTCCAGAAACCGCCCGAGTTGCGGTTGATGTCAAAAGGCGTGCCCTCGTCATTCACTGCGTTGAAATGGTAGTCCTGATAGGCCGTGATCGAGGTCAGGGTGTGGTCGCCGATGTTCCAGTTCAGCTCGGCTGAAGCCCCTTTGCTGCCGGTGACCAGCGGGCGGGCGGCATCGTTATTGACGTTCTTGTTGTTCCCTCCGTACAGGTAATCCCTTTCGTAGCTGTAGCCGGACTGGGTGAACCAGCTTCTGCCGAGACGGGTCTTGGCATCGGTGCTCAGGTTGTTCACCGAACCATTGGCGTAGGTCGTCGGCGTCGGCGTGTAGATGGTCCGGCCATTGGTGAATTCGCCGGCCCGCGGCGTCAGGTTGACCGAGACGCGGGCATTGAAGTCTTCGCTTGGGGTCAGCAGGAACTGGACGCGACCGGAAACGCGATCGATGTTGGCATAGGACAGATCCTTGTTGTACTCGTTGGTGATGTCGCCGGCGCCGCGATTGACGACAAAGCTGCCGCGCCACGCGAGCAGGTTGTCGACGACGGGGCCGCCAGCTGACAAGGTTCCCTTGAAGCGGTCGCGCTGGCCGTAGGTCAGCGAGTAGTCGGCGCTCGGCGTGAACGAAGGGCGGCGGGTCTGGATATTGATGACACCGAGGCTGGTGTTCTTGCCGAGCAGCGTGCCCTGCGGGCCGCGCGTGACTTCGACGGCATCGACGTCGGTAAAGTCATAGCTTGAGGATAGTGCGTTGTAGGCGTAATTCACGCCATCGACGATGAGGCCGACGCTGGGGTCCTGGGCTTCAGTCTGACCTTGCTTGCCAATCCCGCGAATCGACAGGCTGCTGGTGCGTTGGTTGCCCTGGTTCCAGGAAACGTTGGCGGCACGCTTGGTGATCGCATCAATATCGTGGGCGCCGAGGCGGTCGAGTTCCTTGCCGGTTACGACGGAAACCGATAACGGCACATCCTGCAGGCGTTCGATGCGGTTGCGGCTGCGCACGACGACGGTGTCGAGGGCCTGCGGTTCGTCAGGTTGTTGCTTTACCGCGGGGGCTGCTGCTTCGAAGCTGGTGGTGGTTTCCGGCTGGGCACCAGTCTTGGCGATCAATTCCTGCTGATTCTTTTCCAGTGCCTGCTTAAGGCGGGAGATTTCTGCCTGCAGTTCGGCGACAGTCTTTTCGTCGGCTGCGTAGGCAGGCGTACCCGAGAAAAATGCCATACCGGCGATGACCGCAGCCAGGGGTGAAAGGCGGAACGGGATGGATGACTGACGCAATCGGCTCTGGCGTAAGTGCGCGGACGCTGGGATGCTGCTCATGGCAAAACTCTCCATTGGAAATGAACAAAAGTGATTCATTTCAGCAATGCGCGTGCCAGATATCGACTTGTAAATTTTTATCGAAAATTATGTAAGAAAATGTGTCAGTAACTACATGTTAAAAAGGCATAGTTTTAAAAATTGTAAGTTTATTAACTTAAGTTTTATATGCAAAACAAATAAACAAAGGGTGTTGCTGCAGGTGCACTTCTGGTGGTGTTCTGCTGCATCTGGCCCATATTCAAATTTTCTCCCGGCTATGGGTTGTTCGGTGTTTTGTCGATTATTTGGCTTTAATTGCATTCAGGCTTTTTGTTTTCCTGTCTCCTGCGCAGCAGGTGAGTGTTTTATCTGCTGCCGGAGAGACACTGTTCCGAGTGTGGTTCTGAGCCGCTCATGCACGATGACTGGTTTTTGTTTTTTTATTTAAATAAATAAAATCAATGTGTTGAATTGTTTTTTTCTGGATATTTTTGCTTCGTTCAAGATGGATTTCCCCTTGGCACGATGGCTGCTAATGCTTGTCGAGTGTTGTTGCCCGGGCGGTTTTTCAGGTGCGGGTTTTATAGGGTGATTCTGAATTTTTCTTGTTTGGAGTGGTTCATGAAAAAAATTGCTTATCTTGCCGTGCTGTCGTGCTTCACGACGGTGGTGGCGATTGCAGCCGAAGAAAATAAGGTCGGCATTGATGTGGCGAAGGCGTCGTCGGCCAAGTGGTCGCCTTATGTTGCCGTCGCAGTGCCGCCGGTGCCGGCGGTTGCCCAGAAGGCATGGGTGCGCAAGCCGATCGATGCATTCATTCTTGCCCAGCTCGAAGCCAAGGGTCTGAAGCCGTCGCCGGATGCGGACCGCGCCACCTTCATCCGGCGCGCGACGCTGGATACCTGGGGCTTGCTGCCGACGCCGGAAGAGGTCAAGGCCTTTGTCAATGACAAGTCGCCGGATGCCTACGAAAAACTGGTTGACCGCCTGCTTGCCTCGCATCACTTCGGTGAGCGCCAGGCGCGCCGCTGGCTGGATCTGGCGCGTTATGCCGATTCCTCCGGTTTCCAGAATGACAATACCCGTCCGAACAACTGGCGTTACCGCGATTACGTGATCAGCGCCTTCAATCAGGACAAGCCGTTTGACCGCTTCATCAAGGAGCAGGTTGCCGGCGACGAACTCTATCCGGACAGCCAGGAGGCGAAAATCGCCACCGGCTTCCTGGCCGGTTATCCGGACAACGCCAATTCACGCGACCTCGTGCAGCGCAAGTATCAGATCGCCACCGACATCACCGATACCATCGGCGAGACCTTCCTGGCCTCGACCACTGGTTGCGCCCGTTGCCACAATCACAAGACCGACAAGCTGAGCCAGAAGGATTACTTCCAGCTGCAGGCCTTCTTCGCCAATACCTCGTTCGATCAGTCGTCGCCGCTCGCCAAGGGCACCGAATCGGCCTGGGACAAGAGGTTTGCCGAGCAGCAGGCGAAATATCGTGCGGCAACCAAGGAGATTCGTGACAAGCAGCGCGTCATTGACGACAAGTATCGTGATGCGTCGGTCAAGTATCAGAAAGAGCGTTATCTGACGGATAGCCGCGAAGCGATTTTCAAGCCGGAAAAGGAATGGAATGCGCTGGATCGTTGGGTGAATTTCCGCCACAAGACTGTTGCCGGTGCTGATGGTGGTGTTGCCGGCTATCTGCGCGAAGCCAGCAAGGAAGGGCATCCGCAATATAGCGCGGATAAGCCGGAGGCTTGGAAGGAATACCAGAAGCTGCAGGCTGAGTTGCGCAAGTTTGACGATCTGCGTCCGGTCAGCGGTTCGGTCAACATCACCACGGCGACCGAATTGGGCCACTCCGATTCGCCGCCGACCTTCGTGCGCTTTGGCGGTATTCACGAACGGCCGCTCGAGGAAGTTCAGCCAGTCATCCCGGCACTGTGGGGCGGCGACAAGATCGAGATCAAGCCGACGGCTACGTCTTCCGGTCGTCGCACGGCACTCGCCAATTGGTTGTCCAGTGCCAACAATCCGCTGACTGCCCGTGTTTACGTGAATCGCGTCTGGGCGCAGTTGTTCGACAAGGGCATCGTACCGACCCCGGCCGATTTTGGCCGTGCCGGCGAGAAGCCCACCAATCCGGAACTGCTCGATTACCTGGCCGACAATTTCGTCAAGAACGGCTGGAGCGTCAAGAAGCTGCAACGCGATATCCTGTTGTCCAGCGTCTATCGCCAGTCTTCTGCCGAACGTCCGGATGTTGCCAAGGCCGATCCGCAGAACAAGTTGCTTGCCGTCTATCCGCGCAAGCGTCTTGAAGCCGAGGAAATCCGCGATGCACTGCTCTATGCCTCCGGTGAGCTGAACGACAAGGTGGGTGGTCCGGGCGTTTTCCCGCCGATCAACCAAGCCCTGGTTTCCGGTGCGGCCGATTTCAACGGCGACCGCGCTTGGGTAGTGTCGAAGGACAAGGATGACTGGAATCGTCGCAGCATCTATATCTTCAGCCGCCGTAGCCTGCCGTATCCGCTGCTTTCCAATTTCGACCCGGCCAATCCGTCGCAGGCACACCACAAGCGTGACGTGACGACGACGCCGTTGCAGGCCCTGACCCTGTTCAACAGCGACATCACGGTCAATTGGTCGCAGGCCTTGGCTGGTCGCGTCATCAACGAAGCCGGCAAGGACGAAAACGCCCAGATCAGCCGCCTGTATCAGATCCTCTTCTCGCGTGAGCCGAGCAAGGCCGAATCCGCCGCGCTCAAAGCCTTCCTGGTCAAGGAAGAGGCTGCCGTGCAACAGAAGGTGGCTGACGGCAAGTTCGAAGCAGCCGTGCCGCTCGGCGTCAAGGACACCCGTCTGGTCAATCCGGTGCGCGGTGCTGCCTTCGTCGACCTGGTTCATACCGTCGCCAACTCCAACGACTTCGCCTATCGCTTCTAAGCGCCGCGACATTCAATTTTCAAGGAACAAAACATATGAGCATCAATCGTCGTGATTTTCTGATCAAGTCCGGTCTTGGTCTGGGCGGTGCCGCTGCCAGCGGTTTCATCCCGGGTATCGGTTTCATCAATGCCGCTTCGGCGGCCGACCTGGCCAATCCCTTGGCCCCCAAGTCGCCGCATTTTCCGGCCAAGGTCAAGTCCGTGATCTGGTTGCACCAGAACGGCGCGCCTTCGACGCTGGACCTTTATGACTACAAGCCCGAATTGATCAAGCTGGCTGGCAAGGAAACCCCGGCTTCTTTCATGAAGGGCATCAAGACCAGTACCCAGGGTGGGGTCGGCAAGCTGTTCGCTTCCGACAAGCGGACCTGGAAGCAGTACGGTGACAGCGGTGCATGGTTCTCCAATCTGCTGCCCAACCTGGCCGAACATGCCGACAAGATTGCCTTCATCAAGTCGAGCGTGACGGTTGGCGCGACGCACGATATTTCCATCCTCAAGCTCAACACCGGTGACGTCAATCCGGGCCGGCCGTCGCTCGGCGCGTGGGTGAACTACGCGCTGGGTTCGCTGAATCCGGACCTGCCGTCCTACGTCGTGCTCTACAACGGTGACCGTGAGCCGAGCGCCGGTTCGGTAAACTGGAGCTCCGGCTTCCTGCCTGCCGTCTATCAGGGCACGCCGTTCCGTCCAGGCGATTCCCCGATTCTTTATCTCGAACGCCCGGAGCTGCGTTCGGTCGCGCAGCAGCGCGGTTCGCTCGATCTGCTCAAGACGCTCAACCGGATCGGTGCCGATCGTCGCCCGGAAGACAGCGAACTGCGCGCCCGTCTCGAGTCCTACGAACTGGCCGACCGCATGCAGCGCGCTGCCCCGGAAGCCGTCGATCTCGACAAGGAAAGCGATGCCACCAAGAAGCTCTACGGTCTCGACGACAAGACCAGCGAGAGCTACGGCAAGGTGCTGCTACGCGCCCGTCGCCTGGTCGAGCGCGGCGTGCGTTTCGTGCATGTCGTCTCCGGCCACCCGGAAAACGTTTCGGACAACGAGCGCCGCAGCTGGGATGCCCACAGCGACCTGGAAGGCAATCACGGCACCCAGGCCCGCATGGTGGACAAGCCGATCGCCGGTCTTCTTGCCGACCTGAAGTCACGCGGTCTGCTCGAATCGACGCTGGTTGTCTGGACCTCCGAATTCGGCCGCACCTCTTGGGGCGAAAGCGGTACTGGCCGCGACCACAATCCGTGGGGTTACACCCAGTGGATGGCGGGCGCTGGCGTCAAGGCGGGCTACACCCATGGCGCAACCGACGAGATCGGTCTGCAAGTGGCCGACAAGGACACAGCAGTCGATACCTATGACCTGCACGCCACCGTGCTGCATTTGCTCGGCCTCGATCACCTCAAGACGACCTTCCTGAACAACGGTCGTTCCGAGCGTCCGACCGTGGTTTACGGCAAGGTCATCAAGGAACTCCTGGCCTAGTCCTGGTCGTACATCCGTTCCAGATACATGAACAACAGCCCGCAAGGCCTCCGGCTTTTCGGGCTGTTGTGTCGTGTTGACCGGTCGGAGCAAAAAAATATGAATCACTCCCCAATCATCATGAAAAAAACAGCTTCACTTTTCCTCGCCGCCTTGTTGTTAAGCATCGGGATTGTCTCTGCCGAAACCGCCATCGACGATGATTTCATGCGCTCGGTCGAAGATACCCACAAAAGTCTGACCGGCAACGTCGGTGTCGGCAACGCACCTGGCAGCATTGCCGATGCAAAGGAGTTGGCCGGCATGTTTGCGCAGATCGAGGCCTATTACGTGCAAAAAGGCGATGCGCCTGATGCGGTGACCATTTCGAAACAGAGCAAGGATCTCAGTAACGATATCCAGAAACTCGCCAGCGCCAAGGATTTCGAGACGGCCAACCTGAAGGCAACCGAGCTCTCTCGGGCTTGCAAGGCGTGCCACAATTTTTACAAGAAATCCTGATGCGTATCTCTGCGTCATTTTTTCTCGGCGGCCTGCTCCTCCTCGCCGCCGGTCCGCTCCTCGCCCAGTCCGCCAGGCCCGCGGCGAAAGCCGCGCCTGCGGTCAAGGTGGCTGCACCGGTGATTCACCAGGGCAATGCTGCAGCCGGCCGGCTCAAGGCCGAAGACGAGCGCTGCGTCGAATGCCACGGTCACGATGGCAACGCCAATGACATCGAGGACGGGGTCGGCAATATCGGCAAGTTCCCTCGCCTGGCCGGCCAGAATGTTGGCTACATCATCAAGCAGTTTGGCGAGTTCCGTTCCGGCAAGCGTGAGAACGAAACCATGGCGGTGATGGCGAAAACGGTGTCGGCAGTTGATCTCGCCGACATCGCAGCCTATTTCTCCAGTCAGAAGGCGATGCAGGGCGATGGCAAGGGCGACAACCCGGTCGGTAGAAAACTGTTCCACGAGGGCGACCCGGCGCGTGGCATTCTCGCGTGCGTCGGTTGTCACAACGAGCGCAGTGCCGGCGGTGTGCCGAGTGCGGCCGAAACACCGCTGATCGTCGGGCAGCATCGTCGCTATCTGCAGAAGCAGTTGATGGAATGGCGCGCCGGCGTTCGCCATAACAGCCCGGGCGGCATCATGAACACGATGGCGAAAACCCTCAGCGATGCCGAAATCGACGCGCTGGCCGATTACATCTCCGGGCGCTAGGGTGCCCATTAACCTACAGAGAAAATCCATGAAAAAACTACTGACTGCCGGCCTGTTCGCCGCACTCTTTTCCTTGCCTGCCCTGGCTGCGCTCGATGCCGGCGATGTCGCACCGGAGTTCCGCACGCAGGCCTCACTCGCTGGCAAGGCCTTTGACTTCTCGCTCAAGGATGCGCTGAAGAAAGGCCCGGTTGTCGTCTATTTCTATCCCTCGGCCTATACCAACGGCTGCAATATCCAGGCGCATACCTTTGCCGAGAACATCGACAAGTTCGCTGCGGCCGGAGCCAGCATCGTCGGCGTATCGCTCGACAGCATTGCCCGTCTCAACAAGTTTTCGGCCGATCCCGATTACTGCGCCGGCAAGCTGGTCGTTGCCTCCGATGCCAGCGGCAAAATCGCCAAATCCTATGCGTTGACCGTCCGGGATGCCGTTGCCGGCCGCAAGGACAGCAAGGGTGAGGATCTCGATCATGGTTTTGCCGAACGTACTACCTTCATCGTCACACCGGACGGCAAGATTGCCGCGACCATCGGCGGCGTGACACCGACCGCCAATGTCGAGCAGGCCTTGGCAGTCGTCCAGGGCCTGGCAACAAAAAAATAGGCCGCCCACATGGGCCTGTTCCTTGAAGCCGGATGTGGGCTGCTTGCCTTCACCCGGCTTTTTTCGTTTCAACCAAACTGATAGAGGAAGTCCAATGCGCAAGTCTCACCAAGTTCTTCTGGCGTCCGTCATCGGCGGCAGCCTTCTCGCTGCTTCCGCCGGCGTCTATGCCCAACAGGCGGCAGCCAAGCCGGAAACCCTGATCAAATGGCGGCAATCGGTGTTCCAGGTAATCGGCTGGACCTGCGGCCGTGTCAAGCTGGCGCTCGAAGCCGCCGTCTACGACAAGGACGAGGTGATCAAGGCCGCCACCGCGCTGGCCGCCGTCTCCAACTCCGGCATCGGCAGCCTGTTTGCAGCGGGCACCGAGCAGGGCAAGGGCTGGCACGACACGGCCACCAAGCCCGAATTCTTCGCTGCCGGCAGCAAGGCCGGTGAAATAGCCGGCAATCTGGCACGCGAAACCAATGAACTGGTCAAGGTCGCCAACACCTCCGATGTGGCAGCCGTGAAGGCTCAGTTCGGCAAGGTTACCGCCACCTGCAAGGCTTGCCACGACGATTACCGCATCAAGCTCTGAGGTTATTGCCGGGAGCAGACCATCGTTCGGTGGGCTGCTCTTTTTACGTCTGAGCTATCGGTGGGCGTGCTGAAGCATTGTCGGCGCCCGCCTTTCGGCAAGCCCTCTGAGTCGGAGAGCAGGCCTTTTATCAAAGCGAACATGAAACTTTCCCTTTTTTGTGCCCCTCTTTTTGCCTGCACCTTGATCACCTCAGCGGCGGCTCAGGTGCCGGTAGCTGCGAATCCACATCATGAACAGCTTCTGGCCAGCCCGGATGCCCGTTTGGCAGCCAACAAGAAACTGGTTTACGACTTCTGGCGCGAGGTGTTTGAGGGCGGGCATATGGAGTTGGCGGATAAATATCTCGCCGAGTCCTATATTCAGCACAATCCGAATGTGCCGACCGGGCGTGCTGCCTTTGTTGAATTCTTTGCCAAGGTAGCGACAGCCAAGCCCATTGAAGCACGGGTCAAGGCGCCACTGGTGGCCATCCTGGCCGACGGTGATTGGGTGACCCTGAGTTTTGTCCGGGAATACGACGACCCAAAGAATCCCGGGGTGAAATACACCACTACCTGGTTCGACCAGTTCCGTATCGAGAATGGCCGGATTGCCGAGCACTGGGATCCGGCGACCAGACGCTAAAAGGAAGCAGATATCCTTTGCTTCGGTTCTGGCTGCGCTGCAGAGCTTGTAAAAGGGGCCGGCATTCCGCCGACCCCGTGAGTGGATGTCTTATTTCTGTCCGATGGCCGCTTTCAGGTCGGCCAGTTTCACCAGGCGGCCATGCAGCGGGGCGATCTGGTCAACATCCAGTTTCAGGCGCTGGATGTTGTCGTAGAGATTGACGCTGTACGGATTCGGTGAAGCAGGCAGGGGGGCGCCAACGGCACCTGGCGTGAAGGCGTCGGCTTCGATCAGGATCTTCTCGGCCGGCAGATAGATCAGCGCAAAACCGTCGTTATGGCCGCTGCTGGCGATATTGTGCAGTTCGATCTTGCGCGTACCATCAGAAATCACGTACTTGTCGCCGAATGTCTCGAATTTCGCTGCCTTGCCCGACTTGGCGAGACGGTCCGGATTGATGCTGCGCGGTGCAGCCCATGCCTTCTTGTAGTAAGGCTCGTTCAGCTTGTGGGTGACGATGGTGGCACCGGCATCGACGAAGGTGCGTAGGCCGCCCGAATGGTCAAAGTGGAAGTGCGAATTGACCAGGGTCTTGATCGGCTTGCCCGGGATGATTTCCTTGATCTTCTCGATCAATGCAAGCGAGCGCGCCTCGTTGAGCGGCGCCTCGACCAGCACGACATGGTCCTTCTGCTCAATGGCGACGCTGTGGTGGGTGCCACCTGTCAGGTAGAAGACGCCTTCGGCCAGCTTGTCGGACTTGACACTGATCGCTGCAGGCGCGGCCTTGCTGACGCTGTCCGGGGGCGTGATCGCGACCTCGCTATTGGCCTTGACCGTTTCGATGCCAAGGGCAAGGACCGGGTGGCCGCCCTGTTCACGAATGATACGGGCCGGGAAGCGGACACCCTTGAAGTCCTGGTAGTCGGAGAATTTCGTTTCGACCAGGGTGTCGCCGAGGACTGGCGTATCGATCCAGGTTTGCACCTGCTCGACATCGTTCTTCGCATTGATGCGGCCGACCACGCGATATTTGCCATCGACGGTAAACGTGACTTCGACGCCGCCCTTATCCGGCTTGCTCACGGCATTGTTGGCCAGAGCCGCCTTGACGAAGCCTTGTGGTGTCGACCAGATTTCAGCACGGCGTTCCTCGACCGCAGCCGGCTGCGCCGACGGGGTTTGCGGCGCGCTCTCGACCGGCAGGTTCCAGGCATATTTGCCGCTGACGTATTGGTTTACCCACTGCGTGGTCGGGGCCGGACGGCGGCGTTTCGGGTCGTCGGCCTGGATGCGGGTGATATGGACGCCGGCGCTGGCTGTTTCGTAATTGATCTCGGCCTTGTAGCTGCTGACGTCGAACTGCGGCCAGGGGAGCACGGCACTGGGGGCCTGGCCGAACTGATACCAGTGGCCGGCACCGGAGAACTCGATGCTTTTGGTTTTCGCTGCGCCGAGCAGGTCGGCTGCTTCCTGCAGCGAAGCAGCCTGGGCCGGGAACGCGGCAACCATCATTGCGGCCATCAGACCAAGGGCGGGGAACATCTTGCGGGGCATGGAACCTCCATATTGGTGAAAACAAACTGGGAAGAACTTTGGAGTTATTCAAGGCGCAATATCCATACCAAAGGCCAGACTGGGTCATCGGGTCCGGAAGGTGCTTCTAGTGCATTGTTTTTAGTTGTTTATTTTTAAATTTCCGGAAGGCTTCCGCTAGCCCGGTATTTCCGGAGTGCTGCGCTGGGGACATTTGCTGTCCGGCATGCAGCAGGTCATGTTGCCTGCTGCATGCTTTGCCGTTTGCTAGCGTGCCAGCTGGGCTCTTGCCCCTGTTTTCGCCGCCAGGCGGGCGCCCGGTTTTAGCAGTCCGACTTCATCGCCAAGAATGTGAGCTGCTTCATTCAGCAACGGGTCTGGCGCATTCTTGTGCTCGGCGGCTTCGGCCAGTTCGCTGTGCAGCGGACGCTCCTCGGATTGCAGGCCATCGTCGCGGAAGCCTGGTCGCTTGTCCCTGCCATTCGCCTTTCCAGCCGCATCGCGCATCTCGCGACGTGTTGTCAGCGCTTCTTGTTCATCACGCAATTTTCGCCGCTCGGCTTCGTTCAGCGAAATCACGTTTTCCTTGCGCAGTCGCGTGATTTCCGCGATGTCTTCCTGCAAGGCGACGAACTCCTTGTCCTGTTTGATGCGTGCCGCATGTCGGGCGCGCAGGGTGCTCAGCTTGTCCTTGTGGTCACCAAGGGGGACATAGCTGGCGGTGCTGATTTTGGTCCAGGGCAGGGCGTTGTCGAAGGCAGACTCGCCCCGGTTGTCTTCGTCCGTAGCCAGCGGGAAAGCGATATCCGGCGTCACGCCTTTCAATTGGGTGGTACCGCCATCGATGCGGAAAAACTGGGCGACCGTCATTTTCAGTTCGCCGTAAAGCGGGCGCTCATGCCGCGTAATCCGGTCAATGTCGATCATCGTCTGCACGGTGCCCTTGCCATAGCTGGGTTCGCCAATGATCAGGCCGCGTCCGTAATCCTGGATTGCCGCCGCGAAGATTTCCGAGGCGGAAGCCGATTCGCGATTGATCAGGACGCCGAGCGGACCGTCCCAGGCGACGCCGGCCTTGCTGTCGCTTTCCACGGTGATCTGGCCGCTGGCGTTGCGTTGCTGCACGACCGGTCCCTTGTCGATGAACAAGCCGGTCAGTTCGATCGCCTCGACCAGCGAGCCACCACCGTTGCCACGCAGGTCGATCAGCACACTATCGACCTTTTCCTTCTTCAGTTCATTGAGGATGCGTTCGACATCGCGCGTGGCGCTCTTGAAATCGCGTTCGCCTTGTTGCCTGGCTGTGAAGTCCTGATAGAAAGAGGGCAGAGCAATGACGCCGATGCGCCGGGTGATGCCAGCCTCGCTGACCGGAATGATCGATTTCTTTGCCGCCTGCTCTTCCAGGCTGATCTTCTTGCGTACCAGCGGTACCAGCTTGTGCTTTTCGGCGGCACCGGCATCGGCCGGCAGGATGTCGAGCACGACGACGCTGTCGGCTTCGCCGCGAATCAGGCGCACGGTATCGTCGAGGCGCCAGCCGGTTACGTCGATGATCGGCGTGCCTTCGCCCTGGGCGACGCCGACGATGCGGTCGCCAACCTTGAGCTGGCCTGAGTTGGCGGCCGGGCTGCCGGCCATCAGCTCGCGGATGGTGGTGTATTCCTCGCGCTCCTGCAGCACGGCACCGATGCCGACCAGCGATAGCCGCATCGAAATATCGAAGTTCTCGGTCGCACTCGGGCCGAGGTAGTTGGTGTGCGGCTCGATTGCCGTGGTGTAGGCATTCATGAAGATCTGGAAGGCGTCCTCGCTCTTGAGACGGCCGATCCGGCGGATCGAGGCGTCGTAGCGCTTGTCCAGGGTTTCGACGATGCCCTTGTCGTCCTTGCCGGCCAGTTTCAGGCGCAACCAGTCATTCTTGACGCGCTTGCGCCAGAGGTCGTTGAGCTCGGCCTCGGAGGCGGGCCAGGCCGCCTTTTCGCGCGAGACCAGCAGGCTTTCCTGCTGACTGAAATCAAAGCCGTCCTTGAGCAGGTTGCGGGCATAGGTATAGCGCTCGACGACGCGCTGGGCATAGAGGTTGAAGATGCCGAAGGCGGGGGCCAGGTTCTCGTTCAGGATGGCATCGTCGAGCCGCGTACGCAGTGGTGCCAGACGGTCGACATCGGTCTGGTCGAAGAAATGCTTTTCACCATCGAGTGCTTTCAGGTAACGCTCGAAAATCTGTGCGGAAAGTGCGTCGTCGAGCCGGGTGGTCTTGTAGTGATAGCGCGAGAGCAGTTCCGAGGCGATCAGAGCGGCGCGTGGCTGCTGTGGCAGCGGCGTCAGTTCAAGGGCGAAAGCCGAGGACGAGAGGGCTGCAAGCAGCAAGCAGCAGAATTTTTTTTTCATCGGGATGTTCCGCAATGGGTTGGGCATGACGGGGCTTTCAGGCGAGGGCATGGCGTGCCTGCCTGCCCCAGTGCTGGCGACCGCTCAGGAAGCGATACCAGCCGAGTACGGCAGCGAACTGACGCAGGAGCTGAAAGGAGAAGGGCTCAAGTAGGATGGCAAGAATCGCCAGTGGCAGGCTGATCTGGGCTCGCCCGCCGGTCAACCGCCGGTAGAGGTGAATAATCCAGACCTGACAGACGATATCGATGACGATCTTGCCGGAAATGATGCCCAACAATAAACCGAGCAAGGACAGCTCGCTGTGGAGGACAAGACCGAGCAGGGTCAGCGCCGCAGTCAGGCCGAAGAATGGCTGGATTGTGTCCACGCTCTTGACCGGCAGCATCAGCGTGCCGAGCTTGCCAAAGCGGCGATTGCCGATCATGTCGCGGTTCCAGTGCTGGGTCTGCAGGAAACCGGCGAACCAGCGCTGGCGCTGGCGCAGGAAATCGCGCAGCGAAGACGGTGCTGAGGTTCTGGCGCAGGCACTGCCGACCACGCTGACCTGCCAGTCGTGTCCGTGTTCGATGGCGTGTCGGTGCAGGCGATGAATCACTTCATAGTCCTCGACCAGGCATTGCGCATCGAAGCCGCCGACCGTGAGCAGCGCTTCTCGGCGAAATCCGGCAAAGGCGCCGGAGATCAACAGCAGGCTGTTGGCGCGCATCCAGGCATAGCGCGACATGAAGTTGCGGATGTATTCGCAGGTCTGGAACCATTGCAGCAGGCGCCCACCTGGACTGTCGTCGCAGCATGGCGTAAGAACGCCCGTTGCCGCCACCAGTGAGCGATTACGGCCAAAGGCCTGCTGCATCTCGTCCAGCGCGTCGTTGGCAAGCCGGGTGTCGGCATCGACCGTGACCACCAGTTCGCTGCGCAGCAGCGGCAAGGCATTGTTCAGCGCCCGCGCCTTGCCGCCGTGCGGCAGGCGCAGCCAGCGCAGGCCCGGCGTGCTCTGGCTGATCCAGGCAGAATCGCCGCCGGGGGCTGGGGCAACAAAGGAAAAACGTCGGATCAGTAGCGCGGCCGTGCCATCTGTCGAGCCGTCATCGGCAATCAGGATCTCGTCGGGTACGACGGTCTGGGTGAGCAATGACTGCAGGGTGCGTTCGATTACCGCGACCTCGTTGTGGGCGGCAATGATCACGCCCAGGCTGGGTCTGGCGGCAACGGGAGGCTCGGCTGGCGTGGCGGCGCGCCAGAGCGGGAGGGTTTTCCACAGCACGAAGAGCAGCAATGCGGCATCGTAGGCAAGTAGCGTGATGCCGCTCGACCAGCGCATGAGGTCGTGCAGGAAAAAGGCGGTCGACACCGCCAGAACGGCAAAAATCAGGACGCCAAGGCGGATGCCATGGCTGAGGAGCGATATCTCTCTCGGTGACAGGCGGGGCGAAGCCCGGGTAAAGGCTTGTTCAAGGGCGGGCATGCGATCACCTTCTCGACCGGCGGTGTCGGCCGGCTTCTCTTGGGGAGGGGCTTGGCCCCAAAGTCGGTCGTGCGGACTCGCTCCGGGGCCTTGTTTAGTTACTGCGGATTGCGGGGCGGCGGCGGGGTGATGCGCAGCACCGTGCCGCCTTCGTCTTCATAATCGAGCGAACCGGCGGCACCGGCCACCTTGAAGCCCTTGGCGGTCAGCAGGTCACCGGCAGCACCGGCACGATGGGCGCGGTTCGAGACGGTGACGATGGCGCGATCCTTGGGAATGTAGGCCAGATACTTTTCGACATCCTTGATCTGGATGCTGAGGAAGACCGGGAACTGGCCACGCGCGATCAGCTCGTCCGGGCGGCGCACGTCGATGACCACGACCTGCTCTGGCTTGGCGAGCAGCGCATCGATTTCGGCGCGTTTCAGTTGCTTGGTCTTGTATTCCCAAGGCGGCGCCACGTAAGGCTTTTGTTGCTGGGCAAAGGCGACGGTCGCAACCAGGCCGATGGCCACGGCGAAAAGCAGTTTGAGTTTTTTCACGGGTAGTTCTTTCGGGTTTGAGTAATGCGAATGAAAAAGGATGCGGGCGCCCTGCTGCTCGGCCTGGTCAGGGCCGGCCGGCGAGCTGCCTCGGGGTAAGGATGGCAACTATCGTGCCAAAGACGATTGGGCAGCCTGGCAGCGGTCGACGCCTGAATCCGGGCGGAAAGCGCGGGATTTCATCCGGTAAACGCTGCTTTTTGCCCTTTTTCCTCGCCTTTGCCTCACTTGGCGCCGGCGTCGTTGCTGAGTTTCGGGCATCGCTTTCTGCAAAGTGCTGCTGCAGCAACAGCCGGCATCCGGTCGGCGTTGGGTGCCATTGATCCGGAAGCAAGGCCTTGCGGGGTATCGATATCGACCAGAATGCCGGGATCGTTGCAGGGTACATGCAGCATCAGGTCGGCATGGCCGGAGAGTAGTTCGCGCGCGCCGGCGTCGCCCTGCAAACTGCTGAGTCGCGCAAACCACGGCCGGGCAAAACCGACCGGATGGCCGCGTCGACCGTTGTAAAAAGGCGCGGCCAGGCTGGCGCCGCCGCGCAGGGCGTAGGTGAGCAGCGAAATGGTGGTTGGTGTGATGAAAGGCATGTCGGCGAGGGCGACTAGCCAGCCGCTGGCCGCCGGTGTGGCACGAACAGCGGCGGCCAGGCTGTGGCCCATGCCCTGTTCGGCCGTGTGGTCGTAGTGAATGCCGAATCCTTCGCCTTGCAGCAATTGGCTTAGCGCTTGCTGCTCCGGGCGCAGTACCGAAATGCAGTGCAGGCCCGACTGTTTCAGATTGCGGGCGGCCGCCACGGCGATCGGCGTGCCGTCGGGCAGCGGATGCAGCAGCTTGTCGCTGCCGAAACGGCGGCTCAGGCCGCCGGCCAGCAGGATGCCGACGAGTCCGCGGCTGGTCATGTGTCAGGCCCGGGCGCAGGCGTTGGCCGTGCTGGTCGGTGCGCCGGCGGCTTTATCGGCGTGCCGGACGGCGACCAGTTCGGCGGCGATGGCGACGGCGATTTCCGGTGGCGTCCTGCTGCCGATGCTCAGGCCGACCGGGCCATGCAGACGCTGGACTTCCTCTTCAGTGAGCTCGAAATGCTGGCGCAGGCGTTCGCGTCGGCGGGCATTGTTGGTTTGGGAGCCCAGAGCTCCGATGTAGAAGGCCGGCGATTTGAGCGCTTCAAGCAGGGCCATGTCATCCAGTTTCGGGTCGTGGGTCAAGGCGACGATGGCGGTGTGCGGATCAGGCTGCATGTCGAGCACGACATCGTCAGGCATGCCAGGCACCCACGGTGCATCGGGAATGTCCCATTCGCTGCTGTATTCGAGGCGCGGGTCGCAAATGCTGACCTGGTAATCGAGGGCCAGGGCGATCGGTGCCAGGAAGCGGGAAACCTGGCCGGCGCCGATGATCAGCAGGCGCCAGCGCGGGCCGTGCTGGGTGATCAGGGTCTGGCCGTCCCAGCTCACGCCGGCATGACCTTGGCCGCTGTCGATGCGCACCTGGCCGGAGGCCAGGTCGATGCGACGCTGTGCCAGCTGGCCGGCTTTCAGACGTTCGGCGAGGTCACTGAGCAGACTGAGCTCGGGGGCCGGCTCGATGACCAGTTCCAGGCTGCCGCCGCAGGGCAGACCGTAGCGCAGGGCATCTGCACGGTCGACGCCGTAAATCAGGGAAAAAGGCTTCTCGTCGGCACGTTCACCGCCCAGACGGCCGGTGCGCATGCGGTCGATCAGGTCATCCTCGATGCAGCCGCCGGAAACCGAACCCTGGACCAGTCCATCCTCGCGCAGGGCGAGCCGTGCCCCGGGCGGGCGTGGCGACGAGCCCCAGGTCCTGGCGACGGTGACCAGTGCGAAGCGATAGCCTTCGCCGGCCCAGCGTCGGGCGGCCGACAATACCTGCTGATCGAGGCTGTCCATGCTCTTAACTCCAGCGCAGGTCGCTGCGCGCCAGCGGGAACTGCCGGACGCGCTTGCCGGTGGCGGCGAAGATGGCGTTGCAGACGGCCGGCGCGAGTGGTGGCAGGGCCGGTTCGCCGAGGCCGGTGACCGGGTAATTGGTCTTCAGGAAATGCACGTCAATTTTGGTTGGCGCGTCCGGGATGCGGATCATCGGGTATTCGTTGAAGTTGCTTTGCACAATGCGGCCGCGCTCGATGTCGAGCTCCTGGAACATCAATGTGCCCAGCCCGTCGACGACCGAGCCCTGAACCTGGTTTTCGGCGCCGCTCAGGTTGACGATCTGGGCGCCGATGTCGGAGACGACGGTGACACGGTCGACCTTCAATTCGCCCGTTTTCTTGACCGTGACCTCGGCCACTTCGGCGATATAGCCGCGATGGCTGAAATGGAAGGCGATGCCCTGGCCGCGGCCGCGCGGCAGCTTCTTGCCCCAGCCGGATTTATCGGCCACCGCCCTGAGCACGTTGCGCATGCGCGAGACGTTGTAGGCCTGGCCGCCGTTGCTGCCCGGTACTTCGTCGCGATTGCCGAGCAGTTCGAGGCGAAATTCAAGTGGATCGCGGCCGGCGGCGTGCGCCAGTTCGTCTATGAAACTGTGGAAGACCCAGGCGAAGACGCAACTGCCCGGCGCCCGCCACGGCCCCATCGGCACGCCGCAGTCGATGGCGGTCTGTTCGAGCCGGCAGTTTTCCACCCAGCGACCGGGAAACTCGTCACCGGAGAGGCTACCGCCGCTGCCAGTCTTGCCGTTGTTGGCAAAGGTAACAAAATGATTGTGCCAGGCGACCAGCTTGCCGGCGGCATCGACGCCGCCGCGCAGAAAATGGAAGCCGCCGGGGCGGAAGTGGTCGTGGCGCAGGTCATCTTCACGCGACCAGGTCAGCTTGACCGGGGCACCAACCTTCTGGGCGATGGCCACCGCTTCGACGACATAATCCGACGACAGCCGGCGACCGAAGCCGCCGCCACTGCGCGTGATGTGGATGACGATCTTGTCCTTGGCCAGGCCGAAGTCGCGCACCACCGCATCCTGGGCGCTGTTCGGGTTCTGGGTTGGCGCCCAGATCTCGACGCCGCCATCCTTGAAATGCGCCGTGCAGTTTTGCGGCTCGATGCTGGTGTGCGAAATGAACGGGTAGCTGTAGGCGGCTTCGACGGTTTTTGCCGCGCCGGCCAGGGCCTTGGCCACGTCGCCGTCCTGGCGCTGGACGCTGGCACCCGGCTGGCGGGCGAGTTCGTTGGCGCGGGCGACGAAGCCGGCCCAGTTTTCACTGGCGACCTTGCCTTCGTCCCATTCGACACGCAACTGCTTGCGGGCGCTGAAGGCGGCCCAGGTCGATTCGGCGACGATGGCGACGCCGGGCAGCAGGCCGTTGAGGTTGGCTGTGCCCTCGATCACGAAGGCGTCGCGCACGCCGGGCAGGGCCTTGATCGCGTCGAGATTGGCGCGGATCACCTTGCCGCCGAAGACCGGGCTTTTCTCATAGACGGCGTAAAGCAGGCCGGGCAACTGTACATCGATGCCGAACAGCGGCTTGCCGGTCAGTACGGCCGGGTTGTCCACGCCGCTGATGCGTTTGCCGAGCAGCTTGAAATCCTTGGGATCCTTGAGCACGACGGCGCTGGCCGGCGGTACGGGCAGCGTGGCGGCCCGGGCGGCAAGATGGCCATAGCCCAGCTTGCGCTTGCTCGACCGGTGATGGACCGCGCTGTCGGCGGCGTAGCATTCGCTGCTCGGCACGCCCCAGGTTGCGGCCGCCGCTTCGACCAGCATGGTCCGCGCCGTGGCGCCAAGGCGATGGAATTCCTCGTAATTGGTCGGCGTCGAGGTCGAGCCACCGGCGCTTTGCCGGCCGTAGGCGGGATTGAGGTCGCCCTGGACGATGCGTACATCCTGCCAGCGGACTTCGAGCTCCTCGGCAATCACCGCGGGCAGCGAGGTCTTGATGCCCTGGCCGATCTCGGGCTGCTTGGAAATCAGCGTCACCGTGCCGTCCGGCGCGATGCGGATGAAAGCATTGGGAACGAAGTCGGTCCCCGGCGTGCTGGCCGGTTTGGCGACCTGGCCGAGGGCGCTGGCGGTCGACTGCAAATAAAAGCCCAAAACCAGGCCGCTGCCGATCGCCGAATTACGCAGGAACTTGCGTCGGCCAGGATTGTTCAGGACGGGCGCGTTCATTTCTTCCCTTTCTTGCCGGCCAGTGCGGCAGCCTGGTGGATGCCCTCGCGGATGCGCAGGTAGGTGCCACAGCGACAGAGGTTGCCGGCTAGCGCGTTGTCAATGTCCTCGTCGCTGGGATTCGGGTTTTCCTTGAGCAGGGCAGCGGCCGTCATGATCTGGCCGGCCTGGCAGTAGCCGCACTGTGGCACGTCGAGTTCTTGCCAAGCTTGCTGCAGCGGGTGCTGGCCCTTCGGGTCGAGCCCCTCGATGGTGGTGATCCGCTTGCGGCCGACCGTCGACACCGGCGTCATGCAGGCCCGTGCCGGCACGTCGTTGAGATGCACGGTACAGGCGCCGCAATGGCCTGCACCGCAGCCGAATTTGGTGCCGACCAGACCGAGCGTGTCGCGCAAGACCCAGAGCAGCGGAGTATCCGGGGCGACATCGACGCTGCGTGTTTCGCCATTGATGGTCAGGGTGTATTTGCTCATTGGTTTCGCGGAGATAAATCAGGCATCAGCAGCAGCGAACATGCCACCCCGCAGCGCACTGCCTGCGGGTGTCACAATCCGATGATTGTTAAGGCTTTTTTCTCAGGTGCAAAACCCGCCTGCGGGCGACTTTGCGTGCTGATCTGCTGCGTTTGCAGCAGTTGCCGGCCAAACTGTTTCTCCGGCAACAGCGCGGTCCGGTCAGGCTGCGCCTATCCATTTGTTTCCGTTGAGTTTTGTCCTGGTGACGGCGTGGTACGAAAGCTGCTGATCCCTTGCGCCCCGATTTCCCGCTCTGCCGCGGATTCGGGCTTCAGATCAATAAACAGGGAAAAATCCAGATGAAGAAAAGTTCGTTCGTCCTCGCCGGCTGTCTGCTCGCCAGCAGCCTTGCCTTCGCGCAGCAACAGGCGGCCGCGCCGGCCCAGCCCTTGAGCTTTTTCGTGACCAGCAGCGGACTGGGCAAGGGGGCCGATCTCGGCGGTCTGGCCGGTGCCGATGCGCACTGTGCCGAGCTCGCCAAAGCGGCCGGTTCGCCGAAGCAGGTCTGGCGCGCCTACCTGAGTACCCCGGCGGCAGACGGCAAACCGGCCGTCAATGCGCGCGACCGGATTGGCAACGGCCCCTGGTACAACGTGCGCGGTGCCGCCGTCGCCAAGGATGTCGCGCATCTGCATGGCGATACCGTTGAAGGCGCCCGTCTTGGCAACAATCTGAGCCGGACCACCGCCTTGACCGAGAAGAATCAGCCGGTCAAGGGTGCAGGCGACACGCCCAACGAACACGACATCCTGACCGGTTCGCAGCCGGACGGCCGCGCCTTTGCCGATGCTGCCGACCACACCTGCAAGAACTACACGAGCAGCGCTGAAGACGGTTCGGTGCAGGTCGGTCACTTTGACCGTACCGGCGGTGGCAATACCTCCTGGAATTCGGCGCACGCCAGCCGCGGCTGCAGCCAGGAAAAGCTCAAGAGCAGCGGCGGTGCAGGCCTGTTCTACTGCTTCGCGGCGGACTGAAGCCAATCGATGCAAGGGGGAGAAGCCTTCCCCCTTGCCGATTTTTACCCCATTTTAGTCGTTGACCGTATTGCGTCCGAGAAACCCATGACGCGACATTTGCGCTCTGTTCTGCTTGCTCTTGGCATCGTTGCCCTGGCTACTTCAACTGTTTTTGCCGACTCGCCTGCCGAGCCCAAGGCTGCGCAGGCATCGATTCCCTTCGTCAATCGCGGCGGTATTCGCGACTGGGTGGTTGAGGATGATGCCAATCTTCTGCTCCAGGACCGCCAAGGGCAGTGGTATCGCGCCAGGCTGGTCGGTCCTGCCTACTACCTGGCCCACTCGAAGGGCCTGCTTTTTGCCACCGGCCCGTCCGGCACCCTCGAAACATTCGACAGCGTTGTGGTGTACGGCCAGAAATATCCGATCATTTCGCTGACCCGGATCGATCCGCCGAAGCTGAAAAGAAAGTAGCCCGCATCGCGTGCGGGCGATGCTCATTGCTTCACGAGGATGTCCGGCACAACCCGGAAATCGTGGAAGCGAACCGGGATTTCCGGATGCTTGAGCTGAAAATGCCTGGCGATCCGATGTACACCGTCGAGTATCCAGCGCCTGTTGTCGAGGAGAAGAACATCGACCGGATACATCAGATCGACTTCCTCCAGTCGTCTGGTCTGATAGGGCGACAGGGCCCGATCGCGAATGACATCGCCGGGGCAGGTGTCGAACAACATGCCCTGGCCGGCACAAGAGGACCATAGCGGCAGTTCCAGCAGATAGGCGAATTCGCTGCACTTGATCCGGTGCGTTGCGGCTTCCAGCATCCAGACCCGGCGGACGTCCCAGTCGAAAGGGAGAATGTGGGGTTTCAGGACCTCGGGCAGGTGCTTGCCGGGCATTTCACTGTCGCCAGTCGTTGCCACCCAGCGCCTTGATCAGCGCGACGCTCGCCGTGAGCTGGCGGTTGAGCAGGTCGAGGCTGCTGCGCTCGGCGTTCAGGGCCGCCGCCTGCGCGGTCGCGACATTGAGGTAGCTCACCGTGCCGGCCAGGTACTGGTTGTTGGTCAGGGTCTGGAACTGGTTGGCAGCGACGGTGGCCGCCCGCTGGACATCCTTTTCCCGGTCGAGAATGCGCAGGGCGGTAAGGTTGTCTTCGACTTCGCCGAATGCGGTCAGCACCGTCTGGCGGTAACTGGCGACGCTCTTGTCATAGCCGGCGACAGCCTGTTCCTTGACTGCCGAGCGGGCGCCGGCATCGAACAGGCTGAGCGCGAGGGCCGGGCCGAGCGACCAGAAACGGTGGGGCGTGCTGATGATGTCGGCAAAATTGTCATTGACGTAACCACCGCTCGCCGACAGCGTCAGGGTCGGGAAAAAGGCCGCCTGGGCGACGCCGATCTGGGCATTGGCGGCGGCCACCCGGCGTTCTGCCGCGGCAACGTCGGGGCGGCGTTCGAGCAGGGCCGAGGGCAGGCTTGCCGGGATCGCCGGCAGGCTGGGCACGGCATCAACCGGGGCAATTTGCACCGTTGCAGGCGGTTGACCGATCAGCACGGCAATTGCGTGTTCAAGCTGGGCGCGCTGGATGCCGAGATCGATCGCCTGCGCCTCGGTCGTCTTCAACTGCGTTTCGGCCTGGGCGACATCGGCCTGGCTGGCGACGCCGGCCTCGTAGCGGTTGCGGGTGATTTCGTGCGAACGGCGGTAGGCGCTCAGGGTCTTGGCGAGCAGGCGCTGCTGCGCGTCGTTGATGCGCAGTTGCAGGTAGCTCTGGGCCAGCGTCGCCTGGGCGCTGAGCCGTGCGGCGGCAAGATCGGCAGCGCTGGCCTGGGCCGAGCGTTCGCTGCTCTCGACCTGGCGGCTGATCCGGCCCCACAGGTCGAGTTCCCAGCTGGAGCTCAGTGACAGGCGGTCGGTGTTTTTGGCCGGACTGGTGTTGTTGACCGTGCTCCCGGTGGTGCTGCCCTGGCTGCGTGTCGCTGTCACGCTGCTGCCCAGGTTGGGAAACCAGGCGGCGCGCGAGCCGGAGAGCAGGCCTTGCGCCTGGCGGTACTGGGCTTCGGCGGCGGCGACGTTCTGGTTGGCGCTGGCAACCTGGGCAACCAGGTCGTTGAGAACGGGGTCGCCATAAATTTCCCACCAGGCCGCGGGCGCCGCCTGATCCTGTGGTTCGGCTGCCTTCCAGCCCCGGGCGGCGCGGAACTCGGCGGGAACGCTGATTTCCGGACGCTGGAAGTCCGGGCCAAGGGCGCAGCCGCCGAGCAGGGAAAGGGCTGCCAGGCAGGCCAGGGAAAGGGGACGCAGTTGCATGTTTTTGATCATTTGTTTCAGGCCGCTTCCGCGGCTGGGTGGCGACGGGTTTTCCAGGCCTTGACGGCGAGGCGCAGGCGGTCGAGGTAAAGATAGACGACCGGGGTCGTATACAGGGTGAGCAGCTGGCTGACGATCAGGCCGCCGACGATGGAGATGCCGAGCGGCTGGCGCAGTTCGGCGCCGTCGCCGCTGCCCAGCGCGAGCGGAATGGCGCCGAAGATGGCAGCCAGCGTCGTCATCATGATCGGTCGGAAACGCAGTAAGCAGGCCTGGAAGATGGCCTCGCGCGGCGTCAGGTCACCGTCCCGTTCGGCCTGCAGTGCGAAGTCGATCATCATGATGGCGTTTTTCTTGACGATGCCGACCAGCAGGATGACGCCGATCATCGCGATCACCGTGAACTCGCTCTTGAAAGCGAGCAGACCAAGCAGGGCACCGACGCCGGCCGAGGGCAGCGTGGACAGGATGGTCAGCGGATGAACCAGGCTTTCGTAAAGAATTCCGAGTACGAGATAGACAGCGATGATGGCGCCGAGGATGAGTAGCGGTTGACTGCCCATCGAGGCCTGAAATGCCTTGGCCGAGCCTTCGAAACTGCCATACAGCGAAGTCGGCACGCCGAGCCGCGCCATCGCGTCGTTGATCGCCAGCGTCGCGTCGCCGAGCGAAACGCCGGGCGGCAGCGAGAAACTGATCGTTGAGGCGACGAACTGGCTCTGGTGGCTGACCGAGAGCGGCGCGAAGGTCGGTCCCCAGCTGGCGATCGCCGACAGCGGGATTTCCTTGCCGCCGGGTGCGGTCAACACGATTTCGGAGAGCGATTCCGGGCTCTGCCAGTAACGCGGTGCGGCTTCCATGACGACCCGGTACTGGTTGAGCGGGTTGTAGATGGTCGATACCAGGCGCTGTCCGAAATAGTCGTTGAGCGCGGTGTCGATGGCGCGCTGGGTCAGGCCGAGCCGGGCCGCAGCGTCGCGGTCGACGACCAGCGAGGTCTGCACGCCCTTGTCTTCGTTGTCGGTATCGATATCGACAAGCTCGGGCAGGGCTGACAAGGCCTTGCGGATTTTCGGCTCCCAGGCGCGCAATTCGGCCAGATTGTCGGTAAGCAGCGTGTATTGGTAGCTGGCGCTGCTCGAACGGGCGCCGATGCGGATTTCCTGCGCCGAGATCAGGAACAGGCGGGCACCGGCAACATGCGAGGTCTGCCGGCGCAGGCGCTCGATGATTTGCTCGGCGCTGGCGTCGCGCTCGGCGAGCGGCTTCAGGGTCACGAACATCTGTGCCGAATTACGTCCGCCGCCACCGGGACCGCCGCTGCCGCCGCCGGTCGAGCCGGCGACATTGGCAATGGCCGGGTCGCGCCGCACGATATCGACGAAATCGGCGAGCTTTTCCTGCATCGACTGGAAGGAGCTGCTCTGGTCGGCGCGGATGAAGCCGACCAGACGGCCGGTATCCTGCTGCGGGAAAAAGCCTTTGGGCACGATACCGTAGAGATAGACATTGAGACCGATCACGGCCAACAGTACGCAGAGCGTGATGCGGCCATGATCGAGCGTCCAGCCCAGGCTGCGCCGGTAGCCGGCGAGGAGCAGCCCGACGCCGCGCTCGGCGAGTTGCGCCAGGCGTCCGCTGCGGTAGCTGTCAGCCGGGCGCAGCAGGCGTGAGCACATCACCGGCGTGGTCAGCAGCGAGACGAACAGCGAAAGCACGATGGCCGCGGCCAGCGTCACCGCGAATTCGCGGAACAGGCGACCGACGATGCCACCCATGAAGAGGATGGGAATGAAGGCCGCGATCAGCGATACCGTCATCGAGACGATGGTCGAGCTGACTTCGCGAAAGCCGTGGATCGCCGCCTGCATCGGCGTCATGCCGCGCTCGATGTGGCGGCTGACGTTTTCCAGCACGACCACCGCATCATCGACGACAAAGCCGGTCGCTACGGTCAACGCCATCAGCGAGAGATTATTCAGGCTGAAGCCGGCCAGGTGCATCACGGCCAGCGTGCCGATCAGCGAGACCGGAACGGCCACGGCCGGAATCAGCGCGGCGCGGCGGTCGCGCAGGAAAAGCATGACGACCATGACGACCAGGCAGACCGAGGTGAACAGGCTGAAACCGACATCGCGCAACGAGGCGCGGATGGTCACGCTGCGATCCTGCACGATCTCGAGCTTGATCTCGGCCGGAATCGCTGCCTGCAGTTCGGGCAGGCGGGCGCGTACCTTGTCCACGGTGGCGATGATGTTGGCGCCGGGCTGGCGCTGGATCTGCAGGATGACCGAGGGTTTGCCGTTGGTCAGCGCGGCGTTGCGCAAGTCCTGGGCGCCGTCCTGAACCTCGGCGACGTCGGCGAGGCGCAGTGCGGCGCCGCTCTTCCAGGCAACGATCAGCGGCCCGTAGTCCTCGGCCTTTTTTGCCTGGTCGTTGGCGGTGATCTGCCAGCTTTGCTCGCCGTCCTCGATCACGCCCTTGGGCCGGTTGACGTTGGTGGCGACGACCGCCGTCCGCACGTCTTCCGGGCTGATGCCGCTGCGCGACAGGGCCTGCGGGTTGAGTTCGATGCGCACGGCGGGCAGGGCGCTGCCGCCGACGTTGATCTGGCCGACGCCTTCGATCTGCGACAGCTTCTGGCCGAGGATGGTGACCGCGGCGTCGTACATTTGGGCGCGCGACAGGGTGTTCGAGGTCAGCGACAGGATCACCACCGGCCCGTCGCTGGAGTTGGCCTTGCGCACCGACGGGTTGCCGGTCATGCCGCTCGGCAGCTGGGCGCGGGCGGCGTTGATTGCCGCCTGGACATCGCGCGCCGCGTCGTTGATGTTGCGGTTGAGATCGAACTGCAGGTTGATGTCGGTGCTGCCCAGCGAGTTGTTCGAGGTGATCTCGTTGATTCCGGCGATGCTGCCGAGGGCGCGTTCGAGCGGTGTCGCGACGCTGGACGCCATGGTTTCCGGGCTGGCGCCGGGCAGGCTGGCACGCACCGAGATGACCGGGTACTCGACTTGCGGCAGCGCAGCGGCCGGCAGCTGGAAGTAGGCTGCAATGCCGAGCAGGGTGATGCCCAGCGTGAGCAGCGTGGTGGCGACCGGGCGCTTGATGAAGGTGGCGGCAAAACTCATCGCGGCGTCACCTCAGGCCACCTGCCGGCGGGCGCACGGCGGCGATACGGCGCGCCAGGCGGTCGAAGGCGAGGTAGATGACCGGGGTCGTAAACAGCGTCAGCACCTGCGAAACGATCAGCCCGCCAACCATGGTGATGCCGAGCGGCTGGCGCAGCTCGGAGCCGACGCCGGTGCCGAGCATCAGCGGCAGCGCGCCGAGTAGGGCGGCCAGCGTCGTCATCAGGATGGGCCGGAAACGCAGCAGGCAGGCTTCGTAAATCGCTTCGTCCGGCGTCTTGCCCTGTTCGCGCTCCGCTTCGAGCGCGAAGTCAATCATCATGATGGCGTTTTTCTTGACGATGCCGATCAGCAGGATGATCCCGATGATGCCGACGATGCCGAGGTCGCTGCGGCACAGGATGAGGGCGAGCAGCGCACCGACCCCGGCCGAGGGAAGCGTGGACAGGATGGTCACCGGGTGGATGTAGCTCTCGTAGAGCACACCGAGCACGATGTACATGGTGACGATGGCGGCGATGATCAGCCAGACCGTGCTGTCGAGCGAGGCCTGGAAGGCCTGCGCCGCGCCCTGGAAGCGAATGCCGAGGCTGGCCGGTAGTGCGGCTTCGTCCTGCGCGGCGCGGATCGCCTTGACGGCATCGCCGAGCGCGACGCCGGGCGCCAGGTTGAAGGAGAAGGTCGCGGCCGGGAACTGGCCGATGTGGTTCACGGCAAGCAGGGTCGGCCGTTCGCTGATGCGCGCCACTGCGGAGAGCGGAATCTGCGCGCCGTTGGCGGCGACGACGTAGAGATTGCCGATCGCATCGAGGCCACGCTGGAACTCCGGCTTGACCTCGAGCACGACGCGATACAGGTTGGCCTGGGTAAAAATGGTCGAAACCAGGCGTTGACCGAAGGCGTTGTAGAGCACGTTGTCGATCGCCGCCGTGGTCACGCCGAGCCGGCCGGCGTTGTCACGGTCGATCTCGACATAGGCCTGGCGGCCTTGGTCCTGCCAGTCGTTGGCGACATCGGCCAGTTGCGGCAGTTGCGCCAGGCGTTCCTGCAGGCGATGCACCCAGACACCGAGCTGCTCGGAATCGGCGCCTTCCAGGCTGAACTGATACTGCGTCCGGCTCAGGCGGCTCTCGATGGTCAGGTCCTGTACCGGCTGCATGAACAGCGTGATGCCTTCGAGGCCGGTCGTCCGCGCCTGCAGGCGGCGGATGATGGCGGAGGCGCTCTCGGCCCGTTGTTCATGCGGTTTCAGGTTGATCAGCAGGCGGCCGCTGTTCAGCGTCGCGTTGATGCCGTCGACGCCGATGATCGAGGAAATGCTGTCTACCGCGGGATCTTCGGCGAGTGCCTCGACCACAGCCTGCTGGCGTTCGCGCATGGCAGCGAAGGAGATGTTCTGGGTGGCCTCGGTGACGCCCTGGATCAGGCCGGTGTCCTGCACCGGGAAAAAGCCTTTCGGGATCAGGATGTAGAGCACGACGGTCAGCACCAGCGTGCCGACAGCAACGATCAGGGTCAGGCCCTGGCGCTGCAATACCCAGCGCAGCGCGACGGCGTAGCGCGCGATGATGCGGTCAATGGCGGCGCCGGCGGCATGGTAGAACCAGCCCTGCTTTTCGTCGGGCACGTGATGCAGCAGGCGGGCGCACATCATCGGCGTCAGGGTCAGCGAAACAACGGCCGAGATCAGGATGGAAACGGCCAGCGTGATGGCGAATTCGCGAAACAGGCGGCCGACCACATCACCCATGAAGAGTAGTGGAATCAGCACGGCGATCAGCGAGAAGGTCAGCGAGATGATGGTGAAGCCGATCTGCGCCGAGCCCTTGAGGGCAGCTTCCATGGGCGTATCGCCTTCCTCGACGTAGCGGGCGACGTTCTCGATCATCACGATCGCGTCGTCGACGACGAAGCCGGTGGCGATGGTCAGCGCCATCAGGGTCAGGTTGTTGATCGAAAAGCCGGCCAGGTACATGACGCCGAAGGTGCCGACCAGCGAGAGCGGTACAGCGACGCTGGGGATGATGGTCGCCGGGACATTGCGCAGGAACAGGAAGATGACCAGCACGACGAGGCCGATCGACAGCAAAAGTTCGATCCTGACGTCGTGTACCGAGGCGCGGATGGTTACCGTGCGGTCGGTCAGCAATTGCAGGCTGACGTTGGCCGGCAGCGACTCCTGCAACTGGGGCAGCAATTGCTTGATGCGGTCTACGGTTTCGATGACATTGGCGCCGGGCTGGCGCTGGATGTTCAGGATGATCGCCGGGTCCTTGCCGGCCCAGGCGGCGAGGCGGTTGTTCTCGGCGCCATCGACCAGTTCGGCGACATCGCCGAGACGGATCGGCGCGCCGTTCTTCCAGGCGATGACCAGGTCGCGGTATTCGGCGGCCGAGCGCAACTGGTCGTTGGCATCCAGCGTCGAGGCGCGCAGCGGGCCGTCGAAGCTGCCCTTGGCCATGTTCACGTTGGCGTTGCCGATGATGCTGCGCAATTCCTCAAGATTGATGCCGTTCGCGGTCAGTGCCTGCGGATTGGCCTGGATGCGCACGGCCGGGCGCTGGCCGCCGCCGATGCTGACCAGGCCGACGCCGGCGACGCGGGAGATGCGCTGGGCGAGGCGGGTGTCGACCAGGTCTTCGACCTTGGGCAGGGGCAGGGCGGTCGACGTGATGGCGAGGGTGATAATCGGCGCGTCGGCCGGGTTGACCTTGCTGAACACCGGCGGCATCGGCAGGTCGTTGGGCAGGAAGGCGCTCGCCGAATTGATCGCGGACTGTACTTCCTGCTGCGCGACGTCGAGATCGAGACCGAGCGAGAACTGCAGGGTGACGACCGAGGCGCCGCCGGAGCTGGTGGACGACATCTGGTTGAGGCCGGCGATCTGGCCGAGCTGGCGCTCGAGCGGCGCCGTCACCGACGAGGTCATGACCTCCGGGCTGGCGCCGGGATAAAGCGTCGTCACCTGGATGGTCGGGTATTCCACCTCGGGCAGGGCCGAGACTGGCAGCATCCGGTAGCCGATCAGGCCGGCGAGCAGGATGGCCACCATCAGCAGCGAGGTGGCGACCGGCCGGAGGATGTAGAGACGCGACGGATTCATGGACGCAGATCCACCTTGCCGGTGGATGCGCCAAAGGCCTGGCCGATGCGCAGCGAAATGCGGTTGCCGAGTTCGAGCGAGGCCAGGTGGGTAGTGCCGGCAACCGAGCTTTGCTGGCGTTTTTCACCGTTGCCACGGCGCCCTTCGCCATCACCGCGCTTGCCTTCGCCCTCGCTGCGGCGCGGTCGCTTGCCTTCGCCGGTGGCCGGCGTTTCGCCGTTCTGCGCCTTGCCATCGACGCTCAGCACTTCGACCTTGCTGTCGGCCTGCAGGCGGTCGGCGCCATCGAGCACAACACGCTCGCCGGCGGCGAGACCTTCCTCGATCGCTACCTGGTTGCCATTGCTCGGGCCAAGACGGACCGGGCGCGATTCGACCTGTTGTTCCTTGTTGATCACATAGACGTAGGTGCCCTGCGGATTGCGCTGCACAGCAGCCGACTGGAGCAGGATTGCGTCGTGCCGGGTTTCCACCTTGAGGCGGGCATTGACGAACTGGTTGGGGAACAGGCTGTCGTCCTGGTTGGCAAATTCGGCCTTGAGCTTGACGGTGCCGGTACTGACGTCGATCTGGTTGTCGATGCTGCGCAATTTTCCGGTGCCGAGCAGGGTCCGGTTGTCGCGGTCCCAGGCCTCGACGACCAGGTTGTCGCCCTTGTGCAGGCGGCTGACGATATTGCCGATGCGTTCGGCTGGAATGGCAAAAACGACATTGATCGGCTGCGTCTGGGTGATCACGGCGATGCCGGTGCTGTCGGAGGAGCGCACGATATTGCCGACATCGACCTGGCGCAGGCCGAGACGCCCGGCGGCGGGCGCCGTGATGCGGGTGAAACCGAGGTTGAGGCGGGCATTGGCCTCCTGTGCCTTGTCTGTCTCGACGCTGCCCTTGTACTGGCGAACCAGCGCTTCCTGGGTGTCGACCTGCTGCTTGGCGATCGAATCCTTGCCGAGCAGGCCGCGATAGCGTTCCAGGTCAACCTGGGCGGCGGCGAGCAAGGCTTCGTCCTTCTGCACCTGGCCGCGGATCTGGTCGAGCTGGATCTGGAAGGGGCGTGGATCGATTTCGGCGAGCACGTCGCCGGCCTTGACCTGCTGGCCTTCCCGGAAGTTGATGCGGACGATGGGGCCATCCACCCGTGCCTTGACCAGGGCGGTGTTGGAGGCTGTCGCCGTGCCCAGCGCGGCAACGACCACATCGAGTTCGCCGGCTTTGGCTTCGGTGGCCTTGACCGGCTGGCTACGCGCCGGTCCGCCCGGACGACCCTGGCGATCACCGCGCCGGCCGCCGGCCGGCCCCCCGGGATTGGTCGCTTCATCGGCTTTCTGATCGGTCGACGGTGCAAAAACGAGATATCCGGCCCCGGCCGCGAGCAGGAGCGTGGCCGAAACGGCCAGGATTTTTGTCCGGCGACTGAAGCCGCCCCGAAGTTTTTCTTTGATTCCCATGAAACAGGTTCCGTATCGGATGAGGTGTTGCTGGTCGCCAGCAGGCTGACGTGTCGTTGATTGGTGTGTGCCGTGCATGCGGACGCCAGGGCTGGCACCGTTGCGGATGCGGTGCCAGCCCTGGCGTCTGCGCGGAAAAATGGATCGATGTGCTGTCGCTTGCGCCTAGAGGAATTGCTCGGCGCCGACCAGACCGACCTTGGTCAGTCCCTTGCGCTGCACCGAGGCCATGACCCCTGCCACATAGCGGTAGGGGGCGCGTTTATCCGGGCGGACATGCAGTTCGGGCTGGACGGCCTGTGCCGCCGCAACGACCAGGTGTCCTTCGAGTGCTCCGGCATCGGCCAGTTGCTCGCCGTTCCACGAAACCGCACCGCTCGAAGCGATGTCGATCTTGACGATGTCGGGCTTGCTGGTCGCCGGCGGCGGATTGCCGACCGGCATGTTCATGTTCACCGAGTGCAGCTGGATCGGGATGGTGATGATCAACATGATCAGCAGCACCAGCAGCACATCGATCAGCGGCGTGGTATTGATATCGACGAGGATGTCGGGATCTCCCGAACTGCTCCCCGAGCCAACGTTCATGGCCATGCGTGTTCTCCTAAATGAACGGTCAGTGCAGCGGCGGCGGGTCGGTGATGAAACCGAGCTTGAGAATCCCGGCGCGCTGACATGCCAGAACCACCTTGCCGACGAACTCGTAAGGCGCGCCGCCGTCGCCGCGGATCTGGACTTCCGGCTGCGGCTCGACGCTGGCGATGCCCTTCAGTTGCTTGAGCAACTCGTCATTGCCGGCGACGCGTTTTTCGTTCCAATACACGCCACCATCGCGCGCCACCGAAATGTTGATGTTCTCCGGCTTGGTGACGCGCGGCTGGTTGCGCTCCTTGGGCAGTTCAACCGGCACGGTGTGGGTGACGACGGGAATGGTGATCAGGAAGATGATCAGCAAAACCAGCATCACGTCGACCAGTGGGGTCGTGTTGATGGCGGAGAGGACTTCGTCCTCTTCCGTGGCGCCAACGGTCATTGCCATGGCTGATTACACCGAGATCGCGCGGATGGTGTGCACCACCTTCGGCGAGCTGTCGCTGATGCGGCTGGCGGCGGCGCCAAGCAGCACGGCATGCAGTTCGTTGCCGAAGGTGCGGACATCCTCGAGCGCGGCCTTGTTGCGGCGCACCAGCCAGTTGTAGCCGAGCACGGCGGGGACGGCCACGGCGAGGCCGATCGCGGTCATGATCAGCGACTCGCCAACCGGGCCGGCGACTTTGTCGATCGATGCCTGGCCGGCGATGCCGATTGCGGTCAGGGCGTGATAGATCCCCCACACCGTACCGAACAGACCAACGAACGGTGCTGTCGAACCGACCGTACCGAGGAAAGCGAGACCATCCTGCAGACGGCTCTGGACGTTTTCGATCGAGCGATGGATGGAAAGCTGGATCCAGTCGTTCAGGTCGATATAACCGAGCAGGCCGCGGTGATGCGCGGTGGCTTCGGCGCCGGACTTGGCGATGTAATGGAAGGCGCTGCTCGTGTCGAGCGATTCAATGGCCTGTTCGACACCACCGGCCGCCCAGAAGGTTTCGTTGGCTTTCTTGCTCTGGCGGGCCAGTTTGCTCTGTTCGTAAAGCTTGGTGAAGATGATGAACCAGCTGCCGGCCGACATGATGACCAGGATGGCCAGCGTGCCCTTGGCGACGGCGTCGCCGCCCTTCCACAAGGCGTCGAGACCGTAGGGGTTGTCGACGGTTTCCTTGGTGGTCCCTTCTGCCGGGGCTGCAGCCTTTTCGGCAACCGGCTGGGTTTGCTGGGCCATGGCGATGGGCGAAGCGACGGCGCTGATGGCGATGACCAGGGCGGTAGCCAGGGCTCGGATTCTGATGAGGCGGGACATTTATATTTCTCCTGTGAAAACGAATTTGAAAATGCGGTATTGAAGGTTTGCCGGTCGACTCAGTTGTCTACGCGGAAAGAAATCATCTGTTTGACGCGGACATCGCGTCCCTGGCCAACACAGCGGTACTGGGAAACGGCCTTGGCAGCGGCCGGGTTGAATACCGAGTTGCTCGAACGGGCGATCGCCACATCCTTGATGTTGCCGTCGGCGGCGACCGTGAACTCGACCACGACGTCACCCGACAGGCCCATGCGTTCGGCCTGGGCCGGCATCTGTGGTGTCACGCTGCGGAAATTCGGGCAAGCCACCGCCACATTGACGGCCGGCGGGGCGACCGGGACCGCCGGGGCGGGCGGCGGTGCCGGTGGTGTCGGCGTGCTGCTGGTCGTGATCACCGGGGCCGGTGCGCTCGGCGCCGGGGTGTCCGGTGGCGGCGCGTAGGCCGGTGGTGGCGGGGCGCTGCTCTTGGGTGGTGCGGCCACGACCTTGGGCGGCGGAGGCGGCGGTGGCGGTGCCTTGATCTCTTCGATGATGGCGACGTCGAGCGGCGACTTGATGACCTCGATCACCTTGCGGCCAAGGCCGTTGGCCAGCGCGTAGACGAGGACCACGTGAAAGACGATGACGGTGGATATCCCGATCAGGTGCTTGCGCGGGTCGCGTTGCTGTTCTGCGTAGCTTGATGCGTGCTTCATGGGCAATGAGTCTCTGGATGAATGGGGTGTCGGTGTATCGCCAGTGAATGCTGAGGCGATGCGCCGGTTTGCTGTTGCTGTGGTGCAGCATGAGCCATGCCCGAAACCGGTTTGCTAAGAAGCATTTTTGCTAAGGCACGGAAAATTCAGCAACTTTTCTGATAACGAGAGCGCGGCTCCGGTGTGTGTCCCGGCGTCTTTTTGTGTTCGGCTGCTGCGCTGGCAACAGTATTTCAAGATGAGCTGCTGCGCTGGCAACAGTGCCTGGACGATCTCTTGTCGGTGTCATTGCCGCTCGAAAATGCTTATATGAAAACTGTCTTTGTTGCCCGGGCCGATCGCTCTTAACCTGTGCTCACGCCATGCCGCTCCAACCGCCGCAATGCCGGCTTGAATGCCCGTTTCGCGCAAGGTAAGGGGGCGGCAGCGATTCATCGAATCCCAACAGTCATTAAGGAAGAAGAGCATGACCATCCAGCTGATCAATGCACGTAACCAGTTCAAGGGCGTCGTCAAGGACATCGTCCTTGGTCCCGTCGTTTCCGAAGTCGAAGTCGATACGCCGTTCGGCATCGTCACTTCGGTAATCACCACCCGCTCGGTCAAGGATCTCGATCTGCAGATCGGCACCGATGTGCTCGCCCTGGTCAAATCGACGGAGGTTTCGATCGCCAAGCTCTGATCCCCGCTTCGCCGAGTTCGCGCCGCAGACAACCACGCGGCGGACCGGACAGCAGCAGGGGAAAAAAGTGCAGGGACGGATTTTCGGTGGCAAGCCGGAAACTGTCGGGAATGTCCTTTCACAGAAAGGGGTGGGCGCGTTTATCGGGCGTCGCCCAAGGGGAATCGAAATGAACAAAGTATTGACCTTTCCGGATTCGCAGGCGCATCCGTTGTCCATCCGTGCCAAGGCACTGGTTTTCAACGACCCGGTGTCGCTCGATATCCTGAACACGACGGAACTGATCGCGCCGAGCGAAGCGACCGTGCTGATCATCGGCGACACCGGGACCGGCAAGGAACTGATCGCCCGCCACGTGCATAACCAGAGCGGCCGAAGTGGCCCGTTCGTCGCGGTCAACTGCGGTGCTTTCAGCGAAACCCTGATCGAGGCCGAACTGTTCGGCCACGAAGCCGGTGCGTTTACCGGTGCCCAGGGCCAGCGCGCCGGCTGGTTCGAGGCGGCACAGCACGGCACGCTTTTCCTCGACGAAATCGGCGACCTGCCGCTCGCCATGCAGGTCAAGCTGCTGCGTGTGCTGCAGGAACGCCAGGTGGTGCGCCTCGGTTCGCGCAAGCCGATCGACATCGACGTCCGCCTGGTCGCCGCGACCAACGTCGACCTGGTCAGTGCCGTCGAGGCCGGACATTTCCGGGCCGATCTCTATTACCGGCTGAATATTGCAACGATCAACCTGCCGCCGCTACGCGACCGGCCGGGCGACATCATCCCGCTGGCCCGCCACTTCGTGGACAGCTACCGGGCCAAGCTCCACCTCGGTCCCATCGAGTTTTCCTCGAATGCGCGCCAGGCACTGCTTTCCTATATCTGGCCGGGCAACATCCGCGAGCTGGAGAACGTCATTCATTACGCGCTGATCGTCTGCCGCGAAAACGTCATCCGCTCTGCCGATCTGCGCCTCAACGAGCGGGTACCGGTGCTGGCCGGCGTGCGGCCAGCTTCTGCTGCGGATGATGACAACGAATGCCGGCTCTCCAGAGCCTTCCAGGAAATGTTCGAGGAAAACCGCGAGGCACTTTTCGAGCAGGTCGAAGAAACCCTGGTTCGCCTGGCCTTTGAGCATTGCGACAACAATCAGGTGCGCACGGCGCGCCTGCTCGGCATCTCGCGCAACATCCTGCGCGCCCAGCTCAAGCGTTTCGGGCTGCTCGCGCCGGGCAAAGGCGAGGATGGTGCCGGTGATGACGCCATCGGTTCGGTGGTTCGTATCGGCGAAGGACGCAATGCCCAGGTAGAGCAGCTCGGCTAAGTTGTCCTGTCTGGTTTTTCGTATTTTTTGACGGTCGACCGTTCTAATGTTGCCGGTTTGGTGCGGGTCATGCAAATCCCGTGAGCAGGCGCTTCGTAGTGCATTCGATATGAATGGCCGCCGCATATCCTTATCGCAAACAAGTCGTTCCGGATCGGCCGGCCCGCCGGTAAATTGGCAGACATGAACTCCCTGCGTTCATTGTCATCTCTCTCCAAACGCCTAGCGTTTTTTGCCCGTCACCCTGCGTGACGGGCTTTTTATTTTCCGTTTCCGCATTGGCAGCTTGGCGGAAAAGCTTATCAGCCCTTGCCTTATGTCCTTCGACAAACAAGCTCGTTCCATCCCCGTTCTGCGGGCGCTAGATTGAGGCTGTCGAAATCGCAGGGGTACATCATGGCCGCATTGATTGTTGGTGGTGATCGGGTAGGCAACTACAAGGACTTCCTTGCCGGGCAGGGCTATTTGCCGGTGCGGCACTGGAGCGGGCGCAACCAGAGTGAGTGCCATCGCCGGATTCCGCTCGATACGCGCGTCATCGTGGTCATGGTCGACCAGATCAATCATGGCCTGGCGCGCAAGATCCGCCGGGCGGCCGACGAAATGTCGGTGCCGGTGGTGTTCAGCAAGCGCAGTGTCGTGCAGTTGAGTTCGGTGCTGGCCGGCGTTGCCGCCTGAACCCGGACGAAAAAAAGGCCCTCCGGATATCGGAGGGCCTTTTGCTTTGTGGCAGCTTGATGGGCTCAGGAAAGATCGGCTGGCACCAGCGGTGCGCCACGGCGCAAGGCCAGGCGGAGCAGGGCGCGCGCTTCTTCCGGTTGCGTTTCGTCCAGCCAGCCGGGCAGGGCGCCGAAGCGGCTTTCGTAGGTGGCAAACAGATCGATGCGGGCCGGGCGGATCGGCAATTCGAGGGTCAGAACCATTTTCAACTCCTTGCTCCCCTGTGAGTCCGGCGCTGCCGGCTCCCGGGGAGTACTGGAGCGAGCGACGCTTTAGCCAGTACTTGTCGGCCGCCCTGGCAAGTTATCGATTAAATCCGGCGGCTGGTTGGCATTGTGGAGCGGAGCCAGACGGTCGACAAAGACTTTTTGGCTATTTCCATATGTCGACCGCCACGAATCCTGCCGGGTGGTTTCAGGTGGCTATAGCCAACACCCTTATTACGTTGTTTGTTATATCGATCTGAATTTTTATTCGTTCTTGTCATGAAGAGCGCGGCATAAATTGGCGGCTACAGACGTCACCGCAGGCTTTCCGGCGACGCCGATCCCAACCTGGGCCAGCCGATCTGTGCTGGTCGCCAAGATGCGAAAGGAATTTCCATGTCCGATGTCGTGATTGATCTCCAGCAGCCTTCCGGGGCGCCCGCGGTCTTCGCCGAAGATGGTTTCGCCGGCGCCTGTTCGCCGATTCTGGAAAAGGCCCGCCAGCGCGCTCAGGAAGAAGCGTTGCCCTATGCCGGCAGCGTCTCGCCGCAGGACGCCTGGACGCTCTTCACCAGTGGCGAAGCCGTGCTGGTCGATGTGCGCACCGCCGAGGAGCGCAAGTTCGTCGGCCATGTGCCGGAATCGAAGCATGTCGCCTGGGCGACCGGCCTGTCGCTGTCGCGCAATCCGCGTTTTGCCAAGGAACTCGAAGCCAAGGGCGGCAAGGATGAAGTCTTCCTGCTCCTCTGCCGCAGCGGCAAGCGCTCGGCGGCGGCAGCCGAAGCGGCGCAAAAGGCCGGTTTCAAGAACGTCTTCAACATCACCGAAGGTTTCGAGGGCGATCTCGACGAGCAGCAGCGTCGCGGCGCCTTCAACGGCTGGCGTCATGCCGGTTTGCCCTGGGTCCAGGATTAATCAACTTTTTAGGGAGATACAGCAATGTCCAAGATTTTTGCAGATAACTCGCAGTCCATCGGCAATACGCCGCTGATCCGCCTCAACCGCATCATCGATGGTGCCAGGGCAACTGTGCTGGCCAAGATCGAAGGTCGCAACCCGGCCTATTCGGTCAAGTGCCGGATTGGCGCCGCCCTGATCAATGATGCCGAAAAGCGCGGCCTGCTCGGGCCGGGCAAGGAACTGGTCGAACCGACTTCCGGTAACACCGGCATCGCGCTCGCCTTCGTTGCCGCCGCCAAGGGCATTCCGCTGACCCTGACCATGCCGGAAACGATGAGTATCGAACGCCGCAAGCTGCTCACCGCCTTCGGTGCCAAGCTGGTCCTGACCGAAGGCGCCAAGGGCATGTCCGGCGCCATCGCCAAGGCCGAGGAAATTGCGGCTTCCGACGCCAAGTACGTGCTGCTGCAGCAGTTCAAGAATCCGGCCAATCCGGCCATCCACGAAGCGACGACCGGTCCGGAAATCTGGAATGACACCGACGGCGCGATTGACATCTTCGTTTCTGGCGTCGGTACCGGTGGCACGATTACCGGCGTTTCGCGATTCATCAAGCAGCAGAAGGGCAAGGCGATCCAGTCGGTTGCCGTCGAACCGACCGCCAGTCCGGTGCTGACCCAGGCCAAGGCAGGCGAGCCGATCAAGCCGGGGCCGCACAAAATTCAGGGCATTGGTGCCGGTTTCGTGCCGGGCGTGCTCGACCTGGCGCTGGTCGATGCCGTCGAACAGGTATCCAACGAGGATGCCGTGCTCTACGCCCGCCGCCTGGCCAAGGAAGAAGGCATCATTTCCGGTATTTCGAGCGGCGCCGCCGTCGCCGCTGCTGCCCGCCTGGCGCAGAAGCCGGAAAACGCCGGCAAGACCATCGTCGTCGTGCTGCCCGACTCCGGCGAACGTTACCTCAGCTCCATCCTGTTCGAAGGCCTGTTCAACGAAGCCGGGCTGGCCGCATGAGACATCCAGTCGCCAACTCGTCCCTCGCCTATGAGCAGGTTGGCGGCTGGGGCGTCAAGGAAATCGTCGCCGAACTGCACGCCGCCCGCGATCGTTGGCGCGAGCAGCAACAGCGCAGCCGGGAGTTCGCTGTGCGCGAATTCCCGTCGCGCGAGGCATTGAAGGACATTGCCGAGTCGTTGTGTGGTGTGTTGTTCCCGATGCGCCTCGGTCCTTCCGACCTGCACCAGGAAGGCGAGGACTTCTACGTCGGCCATACGCTGGACAGCGCGCTCAATGCGCTGTTCGGCCAGGTCGAACTGGAACTGGGCTACAACCGGCGCCTGCAGTGCGAAGAGCGGAACGATGTCGAGTCGCTTGCGGCCGAGATCGTCAAGGCCTTCGCGCAGCAGCTGCCGGCCCTGCGCAACCTGCTCGACTCCGATGTCGAGGCGGCCTATTCGGGCGACCCGGCGGCGCGCAGCGTAGACGAAGTGCTGCTTTGCTATCCGGGCATACTCGCGGTGATCTATTACCGCCTGGCACACGCCCTGTATACGCTGGGCGCGCCGCTGGTCGCCCGCATCCTGTCCGAGATTGCCCATTCGACAACCGGCATCGACATTCATCCCGGTGCCAAGATCGGCCCCGGCTTCTTCATCGACCACGGCACGGGTGTCGTGATTGGCGAAACCACCGTCATCGGACAGCGCGTGCGTCTTTATCAGGCGGTGACGCTGGGCGCCAAGCGTTTCACGCAGGATGAAACCGGTGCGCTCGAAAAAGGGGCGCCACGGCATCCGATTCTCGAGGATGAAGTCGTTGTCTATGCCGGTGCGACCATCCTGGGCCGCATCACCATCGGCCAGGGCTCGAGCATCGGCGGCAATGTCTGGCTGACGCGCAGCGTCCCGCCCGGCAGCCATGTTTCGCAGGCCAGCCTGCAGCATGAGCCGGGTGGTGCCGGCAAGGTGACGCAATGACCGCCCTGATCCAGGATTTTGGTCTCGCCGTGCGGCACTTTCGCGAACACCACGGCTGGTCGCAGGAACTGCTCGCCGAGAAGGCCGACCTCAACCGTTCTTATCTCGGCGAAGTCGAGCGGGGACGGGCGATTCCCTCGCTGGCGACCGCCGCCAAGCTGGCCGCGGCCCTCGGTATTCCTCTCTCCGGTCTGCTTGCCCATTGCGAACAACAGGCGGCCTGAACTCCTGCTTGATGGCTATAGCATGTTGAAGGCGGGAGCCCTCCTTTCGACAATGCTTAGCTGAATTTCTTATAAATATTTTCATTCCTGATCTAAGGAGAGTTACATGGCTCAACATCCCGAAGCCACCGCCCTGGGCGATACCGCCGCACGGCAGTTGGCGAATGCCACCAAGACCACCGCCCAACTGTCGACCATCAGCCCGCGCTGGCTGGTGCACCTGCTGCAGTGGCTGCCGGTCGAAGCTGGTATCTACCGCCTGAACACGGTCAAGAATCCGGCTGATGTGCGCGTTGCCTGCTCGCAGCGCGACGAGTCCGAGCTGCCGAACACCTTCGTCGATTACGACGAGCAGCCGCGCGAATACTTCCTCAATGCCGTCAATACCATCCTCGACGTGCATACCCGCGTTTCCGACCTGTACAGCAGCCCGCATGACCAGATCAAGGAACAACTGCGCCTGACCATCGAGACGATCAAGGAACGTCAGGAATCGGAACTCATCAACAACCCGGATTATGGCCTGCTCGCCAACATCGCCGACGAACAGCGCATCTCGACGCTGACCGGTGCGCCGACCCCGGACGACCTCGACGACCTGCTGACCAAGGTCTGGAAAGAACCCGCCTTCTTCCTCGCGCATCCGCTGGCGATCGCTGCCTTTGGCCGCGAATGCACCCGGCGTGGCGTGCCGCCGCCGACCGTTTCGCTGTTCGGTGCCCAGTTCCTGACCTGGCGCGGCATTCCGCTGATCCCGTCGGACAAGATCCCGGTTGATGGCGGCAAGACCAGCATCATCCTGCTGCGCGTAGGCGAAAAGCGCCAGGGCGTGGTTGGTCTGTTCCAGCCCGGTCTGGCCGGCGAACAGAGTCCGGGTCTGTCGGTCCGCTTCATGGGTATCAATCGCAACGCCATCGCGTCCTACCTGATTTCGCTGTATTGCTCGCTGGCCGTGCTGGTGCCGGATGCGATTGCAGTCCTCGAAGATGTGGAGATCGGCAAGTACCATGAATATCCCGACACCTACAAGTAATGGCCTCAGTGGCGTCACCTCGGGGCTGAGCGCCGGCGCGGCGCCCGGACTTCCCGACGAGGTCACGCTTGGACGGATGGCATCGGCCTTTTTCCAGGCCCTGCCGGGAGCCGCTTTGCCTTCGTTCGACAACTTTGCGAGCTCACTGGGCGCGGGTAGCGATGTTGGCAAAAGCGCGGCACCGGAACTGAGCCTGGCTCAGTCCGGCCCGAGCATCCTGCCGCAACCCGCTTCTGCTCCTGTTGCGCCGGATGTTGTCGATCCGCTGGGTTCCGGTGGCGCCGAGTTTGGCGTGCCGGAGGCCTATGCGGCTTCGCTGCCCAGTGTCACCCCGCCACAGCCGCCGAGCGCTTTCACCGACTCGCTCCCTGTATCGCCACCGGGTTCGCCGTACTACTTCATTGGCGAAGCCAGTCCGTACGCGCAGTCCGGCGTGCCGGCCAAGCCGGAGAACCGTGTTGTCGCGCAGAGCTTCGGCCTGCCGGGACAGGGCGAATTGCTGGCCTTGCTGGCGGATATCGGCCACGAACGCAAATCGGCTGATATTTCCGGTCAACCGCAAAATTCGGGCAATTTCTATTTCCTGGATGCAGCGCGTGAGCCGGAGATTGCCCCGTCTGCGCGTCCTCCGTTCGACGTCAATGCCGTGCGCCGCGACTTCCCGATTCTCCAGGAGCGCGTCAACGGCAAGCCGCTGGTCTGGTTCGACAACGCCGCGACCACGCAGAAGCCGCAATCGGTGATCGACCGTCTCGCCTATTTCTACGCCCACGAGAATTCCAATATTCACCGTGCGGCGCATGAACTGGCGGCGCGAGCGACCGATGCCTACGAGGCGGCGCGGCAGAAGGTGCAGCGTTTCCTGGGCGCCGGCTCGGCCAACGAGATCATCTTCGTGCGCGGTGCAACGGAAGCCATCAACCTGGTCGCCAAGACCTGGGGCGTCCAGAACATCGGCGAAGGCGACGAGATCGTGGTCTCGCTGCTTGAACACCACGCCAACATCGTGCCCTGGCAACAACTGGCGGCACAGGTCGGTGCGAAGATTCGCGTCATCCCGGTCGACGACAGCGGGCAGCTCAAACTGGACGAACTCCAGAAACTGCTCAATGCCAAAACCAAGCTCGTTTCGGTGACGCAAGTCTCGAACGCGCTGGGGACGGTGACGCCGATCAAGCAGGTGATCGACATGGCCCACGCGGCCGGCGCCAAGGTGCTGGTCGATGGCGCGCAATCGGTTTCCCACCTGCGCGTCAATGTGCAGGCGCTTGATGCCGACTTCTTCGTGTTCTCGGGCCACAAGATCTTCGGTCCGACCGGCATCGGCGTGGTCTACGGCAAGGCAGCATTGCTTGAGCAGATGCCTCCCTGGCAGGGCGGCGGCAACATGATTGCCGACGTTACCTTCGAGAAGACGCTGTTCCAGCCGGCCCCGAACAAGTTCGAAGCCGGTACCGGCAACATCGCCGACGCGGTCGGTCTGGGTGCGGCGCTCGATTACGTCGAACGTATCGGCATAGAGAACATCGCCCGCTACGAGCATGACCTGCTGGTCTATGCGACGCGCGGCCTGTCCTCGATTCCCGGCGTGCGCCTGATCGGCACGGCGGCGGACAAGGCGAGCGTGGCTTCCTTCGTGCTGGCCGGCTACTCGACCGAAGAGGTGGGCAGGGCGTTGAACGAGGAAGGCATCGCGGTGCGCTCCGGCCACCACTGCGCGCAACCGATCCTGCGCCGTTTCGGCGTCGAAGCGACCGTGCGTCCTTCGCTGGCGTTCTACAACACCTGCGAGGAAATCGACCGCATGCTGGCTGTCGTGCGCCGTCTGGCACGTGGCAAAGGCAAGGTCGCGGCGTAAGCCGGGTTGGTTCAGGCTCCAAAAAGCCGGCGGCAACGCCGGCTTTTTTCATTTCCAGCCTGTGTAATTGCCGCCCGGCGGTTCAGCGCTTTTCCGGCGGCCAGGGCGGAATGTGCCAGTGCTGCGCCAGGGCGAGCAGGCGCAGGCCGGTGATGCTGACGATGCCGAGGATGGTCGACAACTGCGGTGCCAGTTGCAGCTCGCGCAGGCCGAGGAAGATGCCGCAGCCGATGAAGGTGCACATCGTGTAGGGCCGATGGTCGTGAAAGACCTTGGGAATCTCGTTGCACAGTACGTCGCGCGACACGCCGCCGAAAACCGCGGTCAGCGAGCCCATCAGGATGGCGATCACCGGCGGCATGCCGGCGCTAAGGGCGATCGAGGCACCGGAAATGGTGAACAGCCCGAGGCCGAGGGCATCGGCAAATTCCATCAGCTTGTCGCCGATCTCGTGACGTGCGGCGCGCAGCAGCAGCGGCGCGACCAGGGTCATGGCAAGGACCAGCCAGACATATTCCTGGTGCTGCACCCAGAACAGCGGCCGGCGGTCGAGCAGCACATCGCGCAGCGTACCGCCGCCAAAGGCGCTGACGAAGGTGACCGAGAGCACGCCGATGATGTCCATCCGCTTGCGGGTGGCTTCGATCAGCCCGGAAAGAGCGAAGGCGATGGTCGCCGCAACTTCGATCAGGGAAAGGAGCAAATCAATGTGCATTACGTAAGGCGCGGGAGAAAAAGGGGCGCAATTCTGGCACGCTTGGCCTGCCTTGCCACGCAAAATTGCAGTTTTTGGCGTGTTCACCGCTGCGGCTTCGCCAATAAATGCATAAGCAACAAAGAAATGCTGATTTGAAACATGGCAGCTGGCGCGTAGCATCGGCAGCCTGCAAACCATCCATGATCCCGCCATGAGCTATCGTTTCGACACCCTTTCCCTGCATGCCGGCCAGGTGCCCGACAGCCAGTACGGCGCGCGCGCCCAGCCGATCTACCTGAGTTCATCCTTCGTCTTCAAGGATGCCGATCAGGCCGCATCGCTGTTCAACATGGAGCGCGGCGGCCATGTCTATTCGCGCATTTCCAACCCGACCAATGCCGTCCTCGAAGAGCGCATGGCTGCCCTCGAAGGCGGCGTCGGCGGCATCGCCGTGGCTTCCGGCCAGGCTGCCATGCACCTCGCGATCACCACGCTGATGGGCGCCGGCGGCCATATCGTCGCCAGCCGCTCGCTCTATGGTGGCTCGCACAATCTGCTCGAATACACGCTGCCGCGCTTCGGCATCAACACCACCTTCGTCGATCCGCGCGACATCGATGCCTGGAAGAACGCGATCCGCCCGGAAACCCGGCTCTTCTTCGGCGAGACGCTGGGTAATCCCGGTCTCGACGTCCTCGACATCCCGCGCGTCTCGGCGCTGGCGCATGAACACGGCCTGCCGCTGCTGGTCGATTCGACCTTCACGACGCCTTATCTGTTGAAGCCTTTCGCTCACGGCGCCGACCTCGTCTTCCATTCCGCGACCAAGTTCCTCTCCGGCCACGGTACGGTGATTGGCGGCGTGGTTGTCGATTCCGGCGCCTTCGATTGGGCAAAGAGTGGCAAATTCCCGACCCTGGCCGAGCCGTACGAAGGCTTCCACGACATGGTGTTTACCGAGGAATCGACGGTCGCCGCCTTCCTGTTGCGCGCCCGGCGCGAGGGCGTGCGCGACTTCGGCGCCTGCCTCAGCCCGTTCAACGCCTTCCAGATCCTGCAGGGGCTGGAAACCCTGCCGTTGCGCATGGCCCGCCACATCGACAATACCCGCGCGGTGATTGCGCATCTGGCGAAGCAGGTCGGCTCAACGGTCGACGCCGTCAATCACCCCGATTTGCCGGAGCACCCGGACCACGCGCTGGCGCAAAAGCTGCTGCCCAAGGGCGCCAGCTCGGTATTCACCTTCAACCTCAGCGGCGGCCGCGCCGCCGGGCGCAAGTTCATCGAGGCGCTCAAGGTCTTTTCGCACCTCGCCAATGTCGGCGATGCCAAGTCGCTGGTCATCCACCCGGCCTCGACCACGCACTTCCGCATGTCGGACGAGGCGCTGGTCGCCGCCGGCATCCATCCCGGCACCATCCGCCTGTCGATCGGCCTCGAAGATCCGAGCGATTTGATCGAAGACATCAACCGCGGCCTTGCTGCCGCAGCGAGGGCCTGAGCATGAACATCACAGTCAACGGCCTATCCACCTACATTTACACGGGCGGCAAAAAACTGCTTCCTGAAGCGGTCGACCGCCAGCCAGTCGTCGTTTTCATCCACGGCGCGCAGCAGGACCATTCCTGCTGGACGCTGCAGAGCCGCTGGTTTGCACATCACGGGTTTTCGGTGCTCGCGCCCGATCTGCCCGGCCACGGCCAGAGTGCCGGCGAACCGCTCGCCTCCGTCGAAGCCATCGCCGACTGGATCGCCGCCTTGCTCGACGTGCTCGGTGTTGCCCAGGCAAACCTCGTCGGCCACAGCATGGGCTCGCTGGTCACGCTCGAATTCGCCGTGCGCCATGTCGCCCGCACCCGGCAGGCGGCCTTGATCGGCACCTCGCTGCCGATGCCGGTCGCGCCGGTGCTGCTCGATGCCGCGCGCGACAATGAACCGAAGGCGGCGGCGATGATCAACGACTGGTCGTATTCGGCCAGCGCCCAGATCGGCGGCAACACCGTGCCCGGCCTCTGGCTGCTTGGCGTCAACGAACGCCTGATGGCGCGCCAGAAGCCCGGCGTCTTCCATACCGACCTGGCTGCCTGCAACGCCTACACGCGCAGCGCGGAAAGCCTTTCAGCAATCGCGGCACCGGTGCTGATCGTCTCCGGCAGCCAGGACAAGATGACCTCGCCGAAAGCCGCCAAGGCGCTCCTCGCCAACATCCCCGGCGCCCGCCTGAGCACGGTCGACGGCAGCGGCCACGCGCTGATGGCGGAACGCCCGGATGCCGTGCTCGACGCGCTGATCGGCTTCATCGGCAAAGCCTGAGTGTTGCCGGAGATGCCCGATCTGCGCCTGCGCCAGGTTGAAGAGGGCGATCTCGAGCACTGCTACGCCATCGAGATCGCCGCCTACGAAGGCGACGAAGCGGCTACCCGGGAAAAGATCGCGACCCGCATCCGCGACTACCCGCAGGGCTTCGTCGTGCTCGAAAAGGCCGGGCAGGTGATCGGCTTCATCAACAGCGGCTGCGCCTACGAGGTGGTGATGTCCGACGAAGCCTTCAAGGAACTCGTCGGCCATCATCCGGACGCCCCCAACGTGGTCATCATGTCCGTCGTCGTCGCGCCGGAGCACCAGGGGCAGGGCCATTCAACGCGTTTGATGCGCCACTTCGTCGAACAGGCCTGGCGAAGCGGCAAGCAGACCATCCACCTGATGTGCAAGGACCGGCACATCGCGCTCTACCGGAAATTCGGCTACCGCTATGTCAGGCCGTCACCCTCGGAACACGGCGGGATGGCCTGGCATGAGATGGTGATGGCGCTGGGAGAATAGATTTCCAGCGGGGGTGTTGGCGGGTCCCGGCCACAAGCGGAAATTCACCCCATCCCGGTACTGGTCATTGAAACGGCCGCTGCACTCCGAGACCAGCAGTACGGGCAATTCACAGAGCTCGATATAATTCGGGAATATCGTGTCCAGTCATGGGCCGCTTTGAGCGAGAGCACTATGAAAACCTGTCGGTTCCGCCATTTTCTGGCTTGTGTTGCGTTGGCTTTTGCTATTCCTGCGGTTTCGTTGGCCGAAACCGTCTACAAATTCGGCGTGGTTCCCCAGTTCGAACCCCGGAAGCTCTCGGCGGTATGGTCGCCAATCCTGACCGAGCTGGAGAAACGGACGGGGTTCAGGTTCCTGATGGTGGGTTCGCCCCGCATCCCCGAATTCGAGGCGGAGTTTCAGGCCGGTCGATATGATTTCGCTTACATGAATCCTTTCCATGCGGTCGTGGCCCACAGTACGCAAAAATACGAGCCGATTGTGCGTGATGGGGCAGAGCTACTCTTCGGGATTCTGGTTGCCAGCAAGGAGGGAACGGTACATGAGGTGCGCGACCTCAATGGCAAGACCGTTGCCTTTCCCGCCCCGAATGCCTTCGGTGCTTCGCTGATGACCCGCGCCGAGTTGGATCGCCAGAAGGTCAAATTCCAGCCGTTATGGGCACAGACCCATACGTCGGCCTATCTCAATGTGGCACTGGGCAAGGCCGACGCGGCCGGCGGGATCATGGCTACCTTGAAGCAGCAACCTCAGGCAGTGCAGGACAAGCTTCAGATTATTTTCGAGACACGGCGCGCCGAACCGCATCCGGTCATGGCACATCCCAGCGTGCCGACAGCAGACATCGAAGCGGTACGCAAGGCGTTTCTCGACATGGCGGCAACGCCCGAAGGGGCGGCTATGCTGGCACAGGTGCCGATGCGGCAGGCGGTTGCGGCGTCATTTGATGACTACAAGGCCATCCGCCAGATGGGGCTGGAAAAATATTACGTCAAGGGTGGTGACTGAGCGTACGGTGCACTGGTACTGATCGATGTCCAATCTATCTCTACGTTTCAAGGTTATCCTGATCCTGGTTTTTTCGAGCCTGGTCGGCGATCTCGCGGTGCTTGGTTTTTGGCAACCGCGTTATCTCGCCAGCGAGATTCAGCGCGAACGCAATGCCAATTTCGACCATCTGGTGACGCTCGGTGACGCTATCACCCCCTTCCTGTTGCAAAACCAGCTTGCTGCTGTCTACGAGACGTTGGATGCAACGATGGCGCGGCAGCCGGAGTGGCTGTCACTGACACTCCGCGACAAGGGCGGGCAACTGCTTTATCCGCTCGAGCAGGGAGCGTCGAAAGAGGCCGAGCACGCCCATGAGCGCATAGAGCATGCCGTCGTATTGCGCAATGCAAGCATTGGTGTGCTCCAGCTGGTACTCGACACGGATGGCTTGCATGCCTCGATTCGCCGTCAGACCCTGATCATTCTTGCATTGCTCACTGCCGGCTTTCTCCTGTCGGCGCTGCTGATTGCTCTGTCTCTCGATCTGTTTGTCGGACGTCGTACCCGTCTGCTGGTTAATGCAGCGCGGGAATTCGGCAAAGGGAATCTGGCCTTTGCCGTTCCTGGCCAAAGCCGGGATGAACTGGGGCAACTGGCCGACGCGCTCAACCAGATGCGTCAGGAAATCCTGGCCAAGGAGCACTTGCTGATTGCGGCGCGCGAGGCAGCCGAGTCTGCCAACCAGGCGAAATCCCTGTTTCTTGCCACCATGTCGCACGAAATCCGCACACCGATGAACGGAATTCTGGGCATGGCCCAGTTGCTCCTGTCGCCAGGCCTGAAAGCACACGAGCGGGAAGATTTCGCGCGCATCATCCTCAATTCCGGGCAGACGCTGCTCGCTTTGCTTAACGACATTCTCGATCTTTCCAAGGTTGAGGCGGGTAAGTTGAAACTGGAAAGCATTACCTTCGATCCGCAACAATTGCTTCACGAAGTGGTGGCCCTGTTCTCCGAAGCAGCAGAGCAAAAAGGGCTGAGCATTGCGCAAGAATGGCACGGGCAGGGCGGCAGTCGATACCAGGCCGACCCGTTTCGGATACGGCAGATGCTGGGCAATCTGCTCAGCAACGCGATCAAGTTTACCGAAACCGGCTGGGTGCGCATTGAGGGACGTGTCGTGCAGTGCGATGCTGCTGCAGCGGTGCTGGAATTTGCGGTTGCCGATACCGGTATCGGGATTCCCGAAGATCGACGCCAAAGGCTGTTTCAGCCCTTTTCCCAGGTTGATAGCTCGACGACGCGACAGTTTGGTGGCACCGGTCTGGGCCTATCGATCATCCGCAGCCTTGCGACGGCGATGGGCGGCGAAGTCGGCCTCGAAAGCGAACCGGGAAGTGGCTCAAGGTTCTGGTTCCGGGTTCAGGCGCGTCTTCTCGATGCCGGTGCCGACACCCGTCGAACACCGCGTCAGGCAAGTCCGGCCAAGGCCTCGGACGACGGTGTGCCCGCACTGCATGGCAGCGTTCTGGTCGTCGATGACAATAAAACCAATCGTTACGTCATCGCGCAGATGCTCGAAAAGCTCGGCTTGTCCGTCAGTTTTGCCGAGAACGGCCAGCAGGCTGTCGATTTGGTCTTTGCCGGGGCGCGTCCAGACCTGGTGCTGATGGATATTCAGATGCCGATCATGGACGGGTTTGACGCGACCCGCATGATCCGTCAGCGCGAAGCTGCAGAAGGACGGTTACGCCTGCCGATAATTGCCTTGACCGCCGATGCGTTCGAAGATGACCGTCAGCATTCTCTGGATGCCGGCATGGACGATTTCCTGACAAAACCGGTCGTACTCAAGTCGCTGCGCAGCGTCCTGATGCAGCGTTTGCTGCCGCATCACGAAGGGATTGCCGGCATCTCTGTTGCATCGTCCGGTGAGGCGTGCCAGATCGACGCTGCCGGTCTCGATGCGCTGATCAGCGAAATCGATGGATTGCTGAGAGAGAATAAGTTTGAGGCGATCGGACGTTTCCGCGAGTTGCAGATCATGTTGAAAGGACATCCAGTGGCACCTGAAATTCAGGAGCTTTCCGGCCTGGTCAATGCATTCAGGTTTGACTCGGCCTTGGCTGGCTTGCACAAGATGGCCATCGCGAACGGATGGGAAAAATAAGGGATGAGAGAAACCAAGCCGGTCATTCTGGCAATAGACGACACCCCGGCCAACCTGATGACGCTGGGCTCGGCCCTAGTCGGCGAATTCGATCTGCGTATCAGCACGTCCGGGATGCATGGACTGGAATTGGCTGCGACGATTCGGCCCGATCTGATCCTGCTAGATGTCATGATGCCGGAGATGGATGGCTTTGAAGTATGCCGGCGTCTGAAGGCGGATGAACAACTGAAGCTGATCCCGGTTATTTTCATTACCGCGCTGTCGGATACCGAATCCGAATCGCGAGGTCTGGCATTGGGTGCCGCTGATTTTCTGGCTAAGCCACTTAACATCGGCATCGCCCGTCAGCGCATCAGGAATCTGATCGATCGGGAAACCCTGCGTCAGCAAGTAGCAATGCAACGGGATCAGCTGGCCAGCCAGCTCGAAACCTTGCGCAATCTGTCCACGGCGGTCGAGCAAAGCCCTGCCTCGGTGGTGATCACCGACCTTGAAGCCTGCATCCAGTATGTCAATCCGCGCTTCACTGAAGTGACCGGTTACAGTTCTGCGGAGGCTATGGGTCAGAATCCCCGAATCCTGCAGTCAGGCAAGACGGACAAGGCAACCTACGAGAAAGTCTGGAACGCCCTGAGCGCAGGCGAACCCTGGAAGGGGGACTTGTTCAACAAGCGCAAGAATGGTGAGTTCTATTGGGAAGAGGCACAGATTGCGCCGGTCAAGAATCCGGCGGGTGACATCACGCATTATGTTGCGGTCAAGACCGATATCACCCTGCGCAAGCAGCTTGAGCTGGCCAAGGACGAGTTGCTCGACCGCCTCCGGAAGATTGCCAGCCGGGTTCCCGGTGTAGTCTATCAATACCGCTTGCGGCCTGACGGCACGTTCTGCTTTCCCTTTGCCAGCGAGGCGATCCGGCAAATTTACCGGGTAAGTCCGGAAAGCGTGCTCGATGATGCATCAGCTGTCCATGCCATCCTGCATCCCGATGACTACGCGGCTATCGTTGCCTCCATCCAGCGCTCGGCTGAAACACTGACGCCTTGGCGCCACGAGTATCGGGTTCGTTTCGAGGATGCTACTGTGCGTTGGCTGTTTGGTGATGCCTTGCCGGAACGGGAGGCCGATGGTGGCACGCTTTGGCATGGATTCATCACCGATGTGACCGAGCGCAAGCAGATCGAGGCGGAACTGGCCGATCATCGAGCCCACCTCGAAGCGATGGTCCAGGTGCGAACGCTGGATCTTTCGATCGCCAAGGAGGCGGCCGAAGCGGCCAGCCGGGCGAAGTCGACTTTCCTCGCCACGATGAGTCATGAACTGCGCACGCCGCTCAATGGCATCATCGGCTTGACCGGGTTGGCTGCGCGCCGTACCACCGACGAACGGGTCAAGGATATGCTCGGCAAGGTCGACCGCTCATCACATCAACTGCTGGCGATCATCAATGACATCCTCGATATCTCAAAAATCGAGGCGGAACGGCTGACGCTGGCGATGGTCGATTTCCGGCTGGGTGAGGTGCTGGACAACGTACAGCGCCTGATTGCTCCGAAGGCAACTGAAAAGGGGCTTTTTTTCGATGTAGACCGCAGCATGGGCATTGCCGACTTGCCAGTACGGGGGGATCCGTTGCGGCTGGGGCAGGTGCTTCTGAATCTGCTTGGCAATGCTGTCAAATTTACCGCCGAAGGCCGTGTCACGACTTCGGTCGAATTGGTTGAGGCGTTTCCGGATGCTGTTTCGATTCGCTTTCGGGTCACAGATACCGGTGTCGGCATTGCCCCGGAAGATCAAAAACGTCTGTTCTCCGCTTTTGAACAGGCCGACGGGTCGATGACCCGCAGGTATGGTGGCACTGGCCTGGGTCTCGCCATTACCAAGCGCTTGGTGCAACTGATGGGGGGCGAGATCTGTGTAGAAAGTGAAGTTGGCCAGGGCAGCACGTTCTGGCTCACAGTGCGGCTCGGCAAGGCCATGGATGCATCCCGCCAGCGCTGACTATTAACGAAAAGACTGCGGCTGAACGCCGGCTTGGCCTATACGCCGGCACCCGCATCCTGGTCGCCGAAGCCGAGCCGATAAATCAGGAGGTTTCGCGTGTCCTGCTTGAAGACGCCGGCCTTCTGGTTGATCTGGCGGAGGATGGGCCACAAGCCATTGAATTGACGAAATAAAATACCTGCGCCCTGATCTTGATGGACATGCAGTTGCCTCATTTGAACGGCGTCGAATCAACCTTGGCGATCCGGGCGCTCCCCGCTTACGCGCAAACACCAATTCTGGCGATAACCGCCAATGCCTTTGAGGAAAATCGCCAGGTCTGTCTTGATGCCGGCATGAACGATCACATCGCCAAGCCGGTCGATCCGGACAAGCTGTACGAGACTTTGCTGGCGTGGTTGGAGAAGCGTGGTAACTGAACGGCGGCTCGTCCTTGGTTACCTGCCGTCGAACATCTGACTGATCGACCGTCCTCTGTGGGCACCTAGCCGCCCGACATTCAACAAAAAGCCCGGCCAAGCCGGGCTTTTCCTTTCTCAGCTCCAGACGTGCTGGCGTCTGTCTTCGACCCGTTTTGCCTTGTGCGTGGCACGCGGCAAGGTGTCGGGCGGCAGGATGACGATGCGGGCGCTGACGCCGGTGATCGACTTGAGGTGGCCGGCGAAGCGGCTGGCCAATTCGGCGTCTTTTGATGGGTCTACCGCTGCGCGTTCGATTTCGACGGTCAGGATGTCGAGATGGTTGTCGCGTTCGACGATCAGCTTGTATTCGCCGCTCAGGTCGTGGTCCTTGCGGGCGATGGCTTCGATGTCGCTGGGGAAGATGTTCACGCCCTTGATGATCAGCATGTCGTCGAGGCGACCGTGCGTGCCGAGCATGCGCTGCGAGGTGCGGCCGCAGGTGCAGGCTTCGTTGGTGAAGGAGACGATGTCGCCGGTGCGGAAGCGGATCATCGGTCGCGCCGATTTCTTCAGCGTGGTCAGCACCAGTTCGCCGCGTTCGCCTTCGGCGACCGGCTCCTGGGTTTCCGGATCGAGCACTTCGACCAGAATGTGGTCCTCGGCCCAGTGCAGGCCGTGCTGCTCTTCGCACATGCCGGCGCAGGAGCCGAAGATGTCGGACAGGCCGTAATAGTCATAGACCTTGGCGCCCCACAGCGCTTCGATGCGCTGGCGGGTTTCCGGGATCGAACCGCCGGGTTCGCCGGCAACGAAGATGCGCTTGATCGCCAGGTCCTTCTTTGGATCGATGCCTTCCTTGATCGCCGTCTCGCCGAGATACCAGGCGTAGGAGGGCGTCGTCCAGATGGCGGTGGCCTGGAACTGTTTGGCAATCGCGAGCAGGCGTTCCGACGGCACGGTGCCGGCGTGGATGGACAGCGCGCCGAGCTTCTGGGCGCCAAGCACGCACGGTCCACCGACAAAAAGGGAGAAATTCAGCGAATGGCAGTAGCGGTCGTCCGGGCGCAGGCCGGATGACCAGAACTGGCGGGCTTCGTAGTCCATCCAGTCTTCGAAGTCCTGGGCCGTGAACGGCGAGGCGGTCGGCACGCCGGTCGAGCCGCTGGAGGCCGAAATATAGACGATATCGCGTTCGGGCACGGCGACCAGATCGCCGAAGGGCGGCAGGGCTTCCTGGCGTTCGCGCAGTACCTTCTTCTCGATGAACGGGAAGCGCCGGATGTCGGTCAGCGACTTGACGTCGTCCGGATGCACGCCGGCTGCGTCGAAGCTGGCCTTGTAATACGGCGAGTTGGCGTAGGCGTGCTGCAGGTGCTTTTGCAGCAGGTCGAGCTTGAGGGCATCCCAGTCGGCGCGCGATTGGGTTTCCAGTTTTTCGTCCCAGTAGGGGCGGTCGATGGCGGTGTTGGCTGGTTTGGTCATGGGGCTGTTCCCGTTATGTTTGCCCGCATTTTCCTGCGCCGCTCCCGCCCGGGGAACGACGCGATTCTTATGTGCTTATAGCAAACCGCAGGGGTTGTCCTGGGGCGGACGGAAACGGGAATTCATCCCCAATTTCTGTGGATAAGTCTGGGGGAAGACACTTGGCAGCCTGGCCAAGCGCTTGTCGCAGCAGGGTTTTGCCTGCTCCGCCCAAAAATCAGGCGTTGTCTTCCGGGCAGTAGATCTGCTGCAGCATGCCGATGATTTCGCTCAGGCGCTGGTCGGCGATGGCGTAGTACACGCGATTGCCTTCCTTGCGCGACCGGAGCAGATCCTGGTTGTGGAGCAGGTTGAGGTGCTGCGAAATATTGGGCTGGGTGGTGCCCAGCTCCTGGCAGATCTCGGTCACGGTGCGCTCACCCGGCCCGAGCAGGCAGACGATGGCGAGGCGCAGCGGATGAGCGATCGCCTTGAAGCGGCTGGCAACCGGTTCGATCTGGTCGCTGCGGATCAGCCTGGTAATGGGTTTTGACTCAGCCATGTCTGACCTTGGCGGCAAAAACGGGCCCAAATACCACGTCGACCGCCTGACTGATGGCACCAGGTGCTGTAGCGGTCGACCAGTAAAAAAGGCGCAATTTGCAGCTCGCGAATAATGAATGCCTGCCAGTGTAGGCAGGCTTTTCATATTCAAAAAGAATGATTCGTTAGATGTTTATCGTACAAAAGCATAAGTCAGGCGGCAGCGCGCAATTGGGCGAAGAACTCCAGCCCCTGCGGCCACGGCCCATGCCCGGAATCGACATTGATATGGCCGGCGGCGCCGATGTTGCGGTAATCGCTGCCCCACTGGCCGGCCCAGTATTGCGCGACATCGCCCTTGACCCATGGATCGTTGCTGCTTGCCACGACCAGGCTGGGAAAGGCGAGTTTCTCTTCGAGCAGCGCCACCGGTTCGCCAAAGCGGTTCGGGTCGGCCGGCGCGACGAGCAGGGCGCCGAGAATCTGGCCGGCGCGCTCGAAACCGGCCGTCACCGAGGCGAGGCAGCCAAAGCTGTGGGCGACGATCCAGACCGGCTCGCCGATCGCGTCGATATCCTGGCGCACGCGGTTCGCCCAGTCGGAAAGACAGGTACGCTCCCAGTCGGCCTGCTCGACGCGATGGGTGTCCGGCAGTTGCTCCTCGAACCAGCTTTGCCAGTGCGCCGGCCCGCTGTTGCGCAGACCGGGCACGATCAGGATCTTGGCCATGGTTTTTCCATCCGTGAATGATTTATTCGCCGATTCTCCGGGCGCCGCCGGCTCGCGGGAAAGACTATTTTTGCATGTGCTTATAGCCCGCCTTGGGGGTAGGGCAGTCAATGCGACCTGCGCGCTTCCCGTATAAGCAAAGACGTTTTTCTTCGTTTTTTTCCCTTTGCCGCTTCCGTAGCATGGGCCTCGTTTTCTCATTCGGAGGTTTTATGCGTACCCCTTTCCAGTCCTTCATCCGCAAGTCCCTGCGTACCACCTTGTTCCTCGCCGCCACCGCCGTTGCCGGCAGCGCCCTGGCCCAGATCACGCCCAAGACCATCGTTTTCGGCGTCGCGCCGGGCCCCTACGGTGATCTGCTCAAGGTCGCCGTCCAGCCCGGCCTGGAAAAGAAGGGCTACAAGATCGTCTACAAGGAATTCAGCGACTACGTGCAGCCCAACCTGGCACTGGCCAACGGCAGCATCGACGCCAACCTGTTCCAGCACCGCCTCTACCTCGACAAGTTCTCGGCCGACAAGGGCCTCAAGCTGTCGCCCGTGATCAACGTGCCGACCGCCGGCCTCGGCCTGTACTCGAGCAAGATCAAGTCGGTCGACCAGCTGAAGAAGGGCGATATCGTCACGCTGGCCAACGACCCGACCAACCTGGCGCGCGCCCTGCGTTTCCTCGGCAAGCTCGGCATCATCACCTTCAAGAAGGACATCGATCCGCTGACCGCCTCCGAGAAGGACATCGAGCAGAACCCGCTCGGCCTCGTCTTCAAGCCGCTCGAAGCCGCTCAGCTGCCGCGCACGCTGGATAGCGCGACGGCCGCCGTGGTCAATGGCAACTTCGCCATCGCCGCCGGTCTCAGCCTGTCGTCTGCCCTGAAGCTCGAAGAGCTCGACGAGAACATCAAGAACCTGGTGGCCGTGAAGACCGACGACCTGAACAAGCCTTTCGTTCAGGACATCAAGCAGGTCATCGAGTCGCCCGAGTTCCTCGCCGCCATCGACGATCCGAAGCACATCTTCAAGGAATTCCAGAAGCCGGAATGGCTCAAGGAAAAAGCCCGCGCCCAGGCCGCAGCCGCTGCCTCGGCCAAGGGCAAGACCCGCAAGTAATCAGACGCTGCCTGCGCCCGGAAAAGGCCGGCCCGCCCGGCCTTTTTTCATTCATGCCCGAGGTTTTTGCACCATGATCCAGTTACAGAACATCCAGGTCGATTTCGCCGTGCGCGGCCAGCGCGTCCAGGCGGTCGACGACGTTTCGCTGAGCATTTCGCCCGGCGAAGTCTTCGGCATCGTCGGCGCCAGTGGCGCCGGCAAGAGCACGCTGCTACGCGTCATCAACCTGCTCGAACGCCCGCGCGCCGGCCGCGTCGTCATCAACGGCCGCGACATCACCGATCTGCGCGGCGGTGCGCTGCGCAAGGAGCGCCACAAGATCGGCATGATCTTCCAGCACTTCAACCTGATGCACACCCGCACCGTGTACGACAACGCCGCCTACGCGCTGCGCGTTGCCGGCAAGAGCCAGGCCGAGATCGACCAGCGCGTGCCCGAGATCCTGCGGCTGGTCGGCCTCGAGGACAAGGCGCAGGCCTATCCGGCGCAGCTCTCCGGCGGCCAGAAGCAGCGCGTCGGCATCGCCCGCGCCGTCGCCAACCACCCGGAAGTATTGCTCTGCGACGAGCCGACCTCGGCCCTCGACCTCGAAACCTCGGCCGCGATCCTTGAACTGCTGCGCGAGATCAACCAACGCCTGGGCATCACCATCGTGCTCATCTCGCACGAAATGGCGGTGATCAAGAAGATCTGCACGCGCGTTGCCGTCATGGAAGGCGGCAAGGTCATCGAGCAGGGCGAGGCCTACGACATCTTTGCGACGCCGCAGCAGCCGTTCACGCGCCAGCTGGTCGAACACACCTTCAACCTCGACCTGCCGGCGCATCTCACCGACGAGCAGGACGGAACGCTGCTAAAGCTGCTCTTCCTCGGCGACCAGGCCGAAGACGGCGTGCTCTCGGCCGCCGCCATCGAATACGGCGTTGCGGTGAACCTGCTGCACGGCAAGATCGAATACATCGGCCACCGCGCCGTCGGCATCCTCATCGTCCGCCTCAACGACACGCCGCAGGCGGCCGGCCGCGCCGAACCCTTCGCCACACGCCTGGCCGACGCCATCGCCTTCATTTCCAACCACGCATCGCAAGTCGAGGTGCTGTCATGATCGAACAATGGATTACCGGCCACTTCTCGCCGGAACTGGCCAAACAGATACTTGAGCTTTCCGCCGACCTGGCGCACGCCTTCGGCGAAACCTTCATCATGGTCAGCATCTCCAGCCTGTTTGCCGTCCTCGGCGGCCTGCCGCTCGGCTTCCTGCTCCACGTCACCAGCCGCAAGCTGTTCTGGCGCAACCGCCTGGCCAACGTCACCGGCAACTTCCTGGTCAATGTGCTGCGCTCGATTCCCTTCGTCATCCTGCTCGTGCTGCTCCTGCCGCTGACACAATGGGTGCTCGGTACAACGATCGGCCCGACTGCTGCCGCCGTGCCGCTCTCGGTCGCCGCCATCGCCTTCTACGCCCGCCTCGTCGAAGCCTCGCTGTGCGAGGTTGATTCCGGCATCATCGAAGCCGCCGAAGCCTTCGGCACCAGCCCGCTGCGCATCATCGCCACCGTCCTCTTCCCCGAAGCGCTACCCGGCTTCCTGCGCGGCCTGACCGTCACTCTGATCAGCCTGGTCGGCTACTCCGCGATGGCCGGCATCGTCGGCGGCGGCGGGGTCGGCGACCTCGCCATCCGCTTTGGTTACTACCGCTACCAGACCGACGTGATGGTCGTCACCGTCATCGCCCTGGTCATCCTGGTCCAGGTGATGCAGGTGCTCGGCGACTGGCTGGCGGTGCGTTCGGACAAGAAGGACATCTGAACGGTCGACGGCTGAATATAGGCAAAAATGAAAGCCCCGGTTGGCGCCATCTTGGGGGATGGGCTGGCCGGGGATGGGCGATAGAGGGACTAAGAAATTGCGTATTTGTTGAATTCCGCGAAAACACACTTGCCGATATTTATTTTGTGGTGGTAATTGAAATTTAATTTCATTAAAAACCGATTGGTAAATTAAAATTTTTGCGCTTGTTGTGCTTAATTAAACGTACTCACTGCGCAGGAGTTATTCCTTCTCTATTTCAGCAAGTCGCTGCTTTAAAAGGTTAATTGATTCGCGAGCCATATTAACTGATGAATTTATTAGTGGGGATAAGTCATTTAATGTGCTATCTACTACTTTTGCAATATATGGATCCTTGAATGGTTGGTTCTTGCAACTTGCTAACCAATTGTGTAGTGGGAGCCAATTTGTATTTAATTTGGTAATGGTCTCGTCGATTTTGTTTATGCAGTTGCTTATGCGTCCGGCTCGCTCGAATTTTAGTGATGGGTCTAATTCCATTATTTGTTTTATTATGTTTTTTACATCTTTGCAGTTTTCTATTACCAACGTGTTTGCCGAGCGTACTTGCTCGACTTGTCGCTTCGCCCAGTCTCCCAACTCGCATCCGATTAAATCGTCCTCAAGCCGATTTTTAATCTCTTCGGAAGAGAGATCATGCATCAAAATGTCCCGTTCCAATATTTCAAGAACGCTCAGTCGTTCTTGTCTATGGATGCCCGAAAGAATAACCTCTAAACAGGGTGGGATTAACGCAATTGAGCCACTTAGAAGCAAAACCGGCTCGAAAATTGTCGCAGGTATATAACGTAGGCCTGTTAAAAAATAGTAAATCGTCATGCAAATGAACGTTGCACATATAAATAACTGAATGGAAAAAACCGAATTGCCAGCTGGAATTAATACAAAAGGTGGCCAAAATCCATTTTTCTTAACATATTTATCGATATATATTACTGCTCCAGATGTTGTTGTTCCGACAAACAACAAAAATATAGATACGGAACTTAAAAATCGATAATTTAAATCAGATAATTCTGGTATGTTCAACCATGCCTGAAAAGATAAAAATGCTGCAGGAAAGAAAGATACAAAAATAATTAGAAGCGATAATTTTTTCCCCGCTCTTGCTGTAGCATTTGTTTGTCGGAAGCTATAAGGTGAAACATGTCGGCTAATACCAAGGCTTTGGTAAAGAAAAAACACAAAAAATGAGAGCGTTGTTAAGTAAGAGCAATTAAGCCATAAGTATGTCCAGCTCGGTTCTGCGGCTTCTTTTAATTTTGCAAACATTGGCACAGACTGCCATGCGATGTACGCGACCCCACCCAAAAGGGCCCATCTGGTAATGCCAGTGCGTTGTTCTCGCTCCGAAATTCGTTCGTGTAGTTTTTGGATGTACTCAAGATATTGACTGACTTGTCTATCCTCTCTTTGATCCATATCTACTAGTTGCTCCTTTGATTTAATTAAGGAATTTTCGTTATTTAAGTCAGCGAACAACATTTGGGTAGGTCTCTGTTTTTATGGTGAATGCACTATTCTAAACGCATCTTCTCCTTGTGGTTTGAGTCGATTAGGCTCGAAGTTTTCCTTACAAAATTAACGTCAAAAAATGCCGGGTCACCCCGGCTTTTTCGCAACTATTTCCGGTATCCCCGTTACAACTTCCCCTCCCGCCGCGCAATCTCCCGCCGCAGATGCTTCAGCGATGGCGTCACGATGGCGACGAAGTAGGCCTCGCGCAGGCGCCGTTGTGGCGCGGCCGTGCGCAGGTAGCCGCGCGCGCCTTGATGCAGCATGGCGGCGTTGGCGGCGCGCAGCGAGAGTTCGCCGCCGGCCAGGCGCAGGCGCAGCACTTCGGTGAGCAGGCCGGGCAGGGTTTCCGGGGCCGGGCCGGCGTCGAGTTGGGCGGCGAGGCGGAAGGTTTCGGCTTCGGCGCCGCTCAGGGCGGCTTGTAGTTCCTCAACCTGGTCGTCCTCGAAGCAGTTGATGTGCTGGTGGGTGCGGCCGGCGCGCTCGATCAGCGCGATGCAGTCGCGGATCAGGCCGAGGCCCATGCCGAGCTGCGCGAGGATCATGCCGGGCTGGATGCGTTGCAGATAGGTCGCGGCGTGCTCGGGATGGGCGAGGACGCGGCTGTCGTCGATGCGTACGTTGCGGAACTGGCAGGCCAGGGTACGCGTGCCTTCGAGGGCGGTGAAGTGCGCGCCGTCGACGAGCTTGAAGCCTGCCTGGTTGCATTTGACGATGAAGAAAAGCAGGCGTCCGTCGCCGTCGACCGGGCAGCCGGTGACGAAGACATGGTCGTCGCCGAGGTTGGAAACCCAGGGCAGCGTGCCGTTGATTTCGTAGCCGCCCTCAACGCGACGGGCGGTGAGCAGGAAGCGCTCGATCTCGCAGCACGACTTGAAGGTGTTGGAGAGGCCGGTGCCGCCCAGTTGCCGGCCGGCGGCGAGCGCGGGCAGGAATTCTGCCTTGGCCACGGCGTTGTCGGACAGCTGGATGTAGCGCGCGCAGGCGGTCTGGCACCAGTGCGTGAAGGCGGTCGACAGGCAGGTTTCGCCGATTTTCGCCATCTGCGCGATGGTGTCGCCCAGGCCCTTGCCGCTGCCGCCGTATTCGGTGCCGACGACGCCGGCGAAGGCGCCGATCTGGCCGGCGGCGCGCAGGAAGGCTTCCGGGTATTCACCTTCGAGATCGATGGCGGTGACGCGCGGTGCCAGGTCGCGGGCAATCAGCGTTTCGAGGTCGAGCGTGACGGGTTCGGCTACGGTGGACATGTCTTTTTCCTTGAAAATGGGTTCAGGCGCCGCTCCAGCGGCGGTGGGCGAGGCGGGCCAGCCAGTCGAGGGCGAAGCCAAGCAAGCCGATGAAGAGCACGCAGGCCATCAGTTCGCCGTAGGCCATGCGGTCGCGGGTGTCGAGAATGAAGTAACCGAGGCCGGCATTGACGCCGAGCATTTCGGCCGGCACCAGCACCACCCAGATCAGGCCGATGGCGAGCCGGATGCCGGTCAGCAGATGCGTGGCGATGGCCGGCACGGTGATCCGCCACAGGCGTTCGCGCCGGTTGGCGCCGAGGCTGTCGGCCAGGGTCAGCCACATCGGGTCGATCGCCTGGATGCCGGCGGCCACGTTGAGCACGATCGGCCAGACGGCGGCGAAGGCGATCAGGAAGACGACCGGCGCCTCGCCGATGCCGAGCGCCATGACGGCGAGCGGCATCCACGACAGCGGCGAAATCATGCGCAGAAACTGGAAGGTGGTCGAGGTCAGGCGATTGAAGGTCGGCCAGCTGCCGACCAGCAGGCCGAGCGGTACGCCGAGCAGCAGGGCGCCGGCCAGCCCGTAGCCAACGCGGCGCAGGCTGGCCAGTGCGTGCTGCCAGATGTCCGGCCCGGCCGCCAGTTCGAGCATGGCCTGCCAGGTCTTTTCCGGGGCGAAACGTGCCGCCATCAGCGAATCGCGCCCCAGGCCATGCACCGCCAGCCACCACAGGCCGAGCGCCAGGAGCAGGCCGAGGCCGGGGCAGAACACGCTGTTGTAGAAGGCGAAGCGAATTCCCAGCGGTCGACTGGAAAAAACGGGTGAATTTGTGCCGGCAGCAAAAGATGCAACCCCTCCCGGCCTCCCCTTGTCAGGGGAGGAGTGCGGGGTGAGCCGACCACGCTGCTCCCCCCTGACAAGGGGGGCTGGGGGGGTTAGAGGCAGTGGCTCGTTCATGGGCGGGTCTTTGGCGTCAGGTCAGGCAACAATGGTTTCCGAGCGTGTGTATTTCTCCGGCAGGCCGAAGGCTTTCAGCCCGCCGAGCGCGGCGATGGATTTCTTGACGAAACGGTCGTCGACCAGATCCTTGGCAACAAACGCCGGGTCGAGGTTGGCGAGGAACTTGTTGTCGCCCTCGACCTGCGTCGCCTTGAGCAGCTTGACCAGTTGCTCGGTGTAGGACGGGAAGGGGTAGGGCTGGTATTCGATGCGCTCGTCCTTCCACTCCGGGTGGCGGATCGCGCCTTCCTTGACGTATTGCTGCTGGCGCTCGGCGTTCGGCACCAGTACGCGCTCGAGCACGGCTTGCGGGAAGGGCGTGTATTTGCCGGCGCCGTCCTTGGACAGGATCTGCGCACCTTCCTTGCGGTTGTCCTTGAGCCAGTGCTGGGCATTGACGATGGCGTTGACCACCTTCTGCGACCACTCCGGGCGGTCCTTCAGATCGCGTTCGTGCATGGTGACGACGCAGCACGCGTGCTCGCGCCAGACGTCGCCGGTGAAGCGTGCGATGCGGCCGATACCGTTGGTTTCGGCGGCGGCGTTGAAGGGTTCGGCGACGATGAAGCCGGCAATGGCGCCGTTGGCGAGGGCCGGGCCCATGTCGGCGGGGGCCATGATGGAGAGCGCCACTTCGTTGGGTTTCAGGCTGTCTGTCGGCTTGGTGACGACGGTCAGGCCGTTTTCGCGCAGCAGGTGCTGCAGCACGACGTTATGCACCGAGTACCAGAAGGGCACGGCGACCTTCTTGCCGCCGAGATCCTTGACGTTCTGGATGTTGGGCGCGACGGTCAGCGCCGAGCCGGACATGTGGTTCCAGGCGACGACCTTGGCCGGGAAGTTGCTGCCGTAGCGCGCCCAGACGGTCATCGGCGAAAGCAGATGCACGACGTTCACCTGGCCGGCCATGAAGGCTTCGACGATCTGCGCCCAGGAGCGGAACAGCTTGGGCGCTTCGACTTCCAGGCCCTGCGCCTCGAACAGCTTTTTGCTGTGCGCGACGAGCAGCGGCGAGGCGTCGGTGATCGGCAGATAGCCGATGCGCACCGGGTCGTTCGGATTGGCGGCGCGCGCCAGTTGCGGCAGCGCGAGGCTACCGGTCAACAGCGCGGAAAGGCGCAAAAAGTCGCGGCGCGAGAGCGGCAGGTCGTCGCTCAGGTTGGCAAGCAGATCGTCGTTCATGGCAACTCCTAAAGGTCGGGAAACCAGGCTGTGCCCGGGTTGGAAAGTGCATCGAGAATTTCTTCGCGCATTGCGTTGAGGGCCGGCGAGCGGTGCTGGCGCGGCGCCTTGCCGCCCGGTCGCCATTCGCCGACGATGCGGGCCGGCGTGCCGTCCTGGCAGCCGGCCAGGAGCAGGACGCGGTCGCCGATGCGCAGCGCCTCGTCGATGTCGTGCGTGACGAGCAGGGCGGCGCTCTGCTGCTGGTGCGCCAGGGCGAGCAGCAGGTCCTGCATCGCTTCGCGGGTGATCGCATCGAGCGCCGAAAACGGCTCGTCGAGGTAGATGATTTCCGGGTTGCGCGCCAGGGCGCGGGCCAGCGAAACGCGTTGCGCCATGCCGCCGGACAGCGCCTGCGGCTTCTTTCTGGCGTGTTCGGTGAGGCCGACCTGGGCCAGCACACGTTCGATGTGCTGCTGCCGCTCGCCGCGGCTGCTCACCGGTCGACATGCGAAATCGAGGCCAAATGCCACGTTGTCGGCGACCGTCAGCCAGGGCAGCAGGGCCGGCGACTGGAAGACGACGCTGGCCTTGGCTGCCCTTTTGGCACCATTTTTGCCGTCGACCCTAGGGCCAGCCTTTGTATTCATGGTCGCTACGTCGCCGGCACTCGGCTCGGCCAGCCCGGCGAGCAGGCGCAGCAGGGTGGATTTGCCGCAGCCGGAGGCGCCGATCAGGCAAACGATCTCGCGCTGGCCGATGGTCAGGTCGACGCCGGCAAAAACCGGGGCGCCGCCATAGGAAAACGCCAGTTGGCGGGCGGCCAGCAGGACGTTTTCAGTCGTCACGCTCAGGCCTTTTGCCAGCGGTAGGCGGCCAGCTCGGGATTGAGCTCGGTGTCGGCCAGCACATTGCTGAAATTGCACAGGGTGGCCAGGGCAACGCCGAGAATGACTTCGACGACCTGCTGTTCGCCGTAGCCGGCGGCCTTGAAGGCGGCCAGTTCGGCATCGCTGACGGCACCCTTGCTGCGGATGATGGCGCGCGTGAAGGCGGCCAGCGCTTCCAGTTTTGCATCGGGCAGCAGCGTCTGCTGGCGCAGGCCTTCGACGAGGTCGGTCGGCAGATTGCCCTGCTTGTAGGCGATGGCGGTGTGGCCGGCGACGCAGAAGGTGCAGCCGTGGTTGGTGGCGGCGGTGATCTGCACCACTTCACGCTCGGCCAGCGTGAAGCTGCTGCGGCTGTTGATTTCGGTCACCGTCAGATAGGTTTCGACGGCGGTCGGCGCATTGGCCAGCACGCCGAGCAGGTTGGGCACAAAGCCGTTTTTGGCCTTGGCCTTTTCCAGGTAGGGACGGCTGGCTTCCGGTGCGGATTCGATGCTCTGGACGGTAATGCGGGACATGATGAACTCCGTGTTTTTGACTTGGGCACATTGTCCCGGCCGGCCCTTGGGCCCTCAATGCGCGAAAGTCGCGTTTTCTTGCTCGTTCGTCTCGAAATGCAATCCGCCTCAGGCGGCCAGCGCCTGCGGTGCATTGGCTGCGCGGCGACGGGCGCCGGGCAGGGTGCCGGTGATCTTCTTGAAGGCGCGCGAGAAGGCCGCATCCGACTGGTAGCCGACCTGTTCGGCGGCGCGGGTCAGCGACATGCCTTCGGCGAGCAGTTGCGTCGCCAGCTGCATGCGGACCTGCGCCAGGAAATGGCTGGGCGAGGTGCCGGCGATCTGGGTGAAGCGCTTGAAAAAAGTGGCGCGCGACATGTGGCTGAGATCGGCCATCGCCTCGACGCTCCAGTCGCGGCCGGGCTGGGCGACGATGGCCTCAAGCAGCGGCGTGAATTCGGGCCGGGCGAGCACCGCCCACAGGCCGGCCGAGACGGCATGCTGGCGGCACAGGTGGCGGATGACATAGAAGAAGAGCAGATCGACCAGGCGGGCGATCAGCGGCGACGGCTCCGCACCGCCGGCATGCGCTTCGGCGAGGATCAGCTCGAAAATCGGGCGCGCCTCGCGCAGCGTCTCGCCGTCGCGCGAAATGACCACGAAATCAGGAAATGAGCCGAGAAAGACCGGGTTGAGCTGCGTCCGGAAATCGAAGAAGCCGCAGGCCAGGGCGGTGCTGGCCGGTACTTGCAGTTCGATGTCCTGCATCGGGCAGCGCGGCGCCTGTTCGGCGGCCGCAAGCTCGGCGTGCGGGCTCAGGATGTGCGGCACGTCGCGCAGGAAGAACACCGCATCGCCGGCCTGCAGTGCGTGCTGTGCTCCGGCTTCCGGCAGATGCAGCCAGCAGTCGCCGTTGAGGATGACGTGAAAGCCGGCACGCGCCAGTCCGGCGGTCGACGCTTTCCACGAGCCACAATACTGGCCGAGGTGGAAGAGCGTGGTCTGCAGGTCCAGGCTGCCGAGCAGCCAGTGAATCAAACGATCCTGACGGGATGACATGGAAGCCTCTGGTGGGAAGTGCGATGCACGGATGACTGATACTAAGAAATGCTTCCCGGCATCCCAACGAAGAAGTTTCGATATCGATATATGTGGCGGCAACAGCGGGTGCCAGGCCGGACGAAGTAGATCATGTCGCCCGGCATGGGCACAGATGCAGTCGGGTAGCTATTTGATACGTACAGATGCCGCCGGCCGGCTTATGCCGATTCGTCCGGGCGGTAGCTCCAGCGCGGGATGACGAGCAGGGCGAGAATGGAAAGGATGGCGCTGGCGACCAGCAGCCAGGGCACGAATGGCTTGTCGGCGAGGCGTTCCGGGTAGAGCTGCAGGACGACGCCAATACCGATCGCGTTGGCGCCGGTGGCGAGCACGGCGGCAGCAATGTCGTGGAAGCGGCGCACCTTGTTCACGCCATGCGCCCAGCGCGGGTCGGTGTTGTAGCTGGGCAATCTGGTGTGGGCTTCGTCGAGCTTTTCCAGCGCCGAAAGAAAGGAGCGCAGGTTGGTGATCGCCCGTTCCGCCTTGTAGTTCAGGAAGGCCAGGCACAGGCTGGTGACCGGAAAGCCGAAGACCAGCCACTCGACCGGCAACTGGTGGCCGGCGTTGCCGGGATGCAGCGCGAGCAGGCCGGCGAGCAGCGTCGCGGTGAGCGTCACGAACAGGGCGAGCGATTGCTGCCGTTGCACGATGCGGGCATTGACCTCCTGGTAGGCGGCGATGAAGCGGTAGTTCGCATCGACGAAAGTCTTGCCGGACATGCTTTTCTCCTGAAAAAAAGCCGTGGGAACCGGTCGACCGGTCGCCACGGCTGGATTGCGTTACTTGCTGCCGCTCAGGTCAGGATGTCGGCCCAGATGTTGTTGGCCCAGGCCCGCGTGAACAGGCCTTCCTCGACCGAGGGCGCGGCCGAGACGCCGCCCGAGCCGGCAACGACCAGCGGCACCTTTTTCTCGGCGTCGTAGCGGTGTACCGAATCGACGTGGATGGCACGCCGGTTGTCGACCAGCGAGTAGCAGGTATTGGCCATCAAGGTCGGCTGCGCGACGCGCCCGGACAGGATTTCGACAATCGCAGCCGCCGCGGCCTTGCCGTGCTGGTTGGCCATGTGGCCGGATTTCGGCATCAGTGGCGCCGACAGCGTGGCATCGCCGAGAACGTGGATGTTCTTGACGGCGGTCGATTCGAGCGTGATCCAGTCGATATTGACCCAGCGGTTGTTGGCATTGACCAGGCCGGCGTCGTGCGCGATCTTGCCGGCCTGTTGCGGCGGCACCAGGTTGATGACATCGCCGCGTTCCTTGTCGCCGATCTCGTTGGTGACGATTTTCGTTGCCGCATCGATCTCGGTGACATTCCAGTTCGGCCGGTATTCGATGAGGCCGGCGTAGTCGTCGTCCCAGACGCCCTTGAACAGCTTGCCCTTGGAAATGATCTGTTCGTTGGCATCGAGCACGATGATCTTGGACTTCGGCTTCTGTGTCTTGAAGTAGTGGGCGATCTGGCTGACCCGTTCGTAGGGGCCGGGCGGGCAGCGATAGGGCGCCTTGGGAATGGTCTGCACATAGACGCCGCCGTCCGGCAGGTCGACCAGTTGCTGGCGCAGCGCAACGGTTTGCGCGCCGGCCTTCCAGGCATGCAGGATCTTCTTCTGCGCCGCTTCGTCGTAGCCGGCGATGGCGCCGAACTGGAAATCAACACCCGGCGAAACGACCAGCCGGTCATAGGCAAACTCGCCGGCGCCATCGGTCTTGACGCGACGTTTTTCCGGGTCGATGGCGGTCACGCTGGCATGCACGACCTTGATGCCCCAGTTCTTCTTGAGGCCTGCGTAGGAATGGACGATGGAGGCGAATTCGCGATTGCCGGAAAGCACCTCGTTCGAGGTCGGGCAGGAGATGAACTCCTTGTTGCGCTCGATCAGCACCACCTCGATGCCGCCATTGCTCCATTTGCGCAGGTACTTGGCGGCCGTGGCTCCGCCAAAGCCGCCGCCGATGACGACGACACGTCCAAGTTTGCGGCCCTTGCCGGCGGCCCAGGCGGCTCCCGGCAGCAGGGTCGTACCGGTCAACGCCGCAGAAACGCCGATTCCTTGTAACAGGCGGCGACGATGGTTGTTGGGTTGATTCATGCTGAGGGCTCCTGTCTATTTTTGCCGCGAGAAGTAATCGGCCAGCACCGCGATTTCCTCGTCGGTATAGCCCTTGGCCAGCTGATGCATGATCGTGGCCTGCTTGCTGCCTGCCTTGAACGACTTCAGGGTTTCTTCAAGGTAAGCCTTGTCGCGCCCGGCAATGGCCGGAATGGCGGAGCTGACCTTGCCCTCGGTTCCATGGCAGTTGAAGCAGTTGGCGACGAAGTAAGGCGTGGGGCTGGGGGCGGCTTTTTCTGCCGCCAGCGCGGGCAGGGCGGCAAGCAGCAGCCCTGCGAGTGGAAGCGCTCTGTTCATGGACTCTCCTGATCATTGCAAATGAATTTTCAGGGGCGGAATTTGCGACATTCACGCAGGGAATCCAACGAATTTAATCGCATAAGCTAAGAAGTCGATTGGATATTGCCGCTGCAGATTCATTCGCTTGCAGATGAATATCGATATGCGAATTTTGTCGTTCGTCGACTTGGGTATGCTCACTAAGCTTGCGGTCATCAATTGATCCTAGCCGCATATTCTTGAGTCCAACCGCCATGGCTGACGACATGTGTCCCCAGGTACCGGCGCCTTCTTCGGCGGCGGCCGCCAATCAACTACCGACCCTGCAGCGTAATGCCCTGCGCAAGATCTTCGATCGGCACGAGTTTTTGCCGGAGGAGGTCGCCCAACTGGGTTACCGCCGCCTGCAACAAGCCGAAGGGATAGGCAACAAGGGGCTGACGGCAATCACGGCCTGGCTGCAGTTGTATGGCTTTGAATTGAAGCCGCCGGAGCAGCCGGCGCCGAGCAAGGGGCCGGTCGCGAAAAAAACGCGGCGCAGTATCGAGCAGGCGGTCCGCCTGTTGCGGACCCACGGCTACGACGTTGTCGAGCAAGCCGGTACGCCCAGCACGCGAAGCTGAGCACACTTCACCCTCGTTATTCAAAATATGAATTAGCTTTTATTAATTAAGTATTTTTGATTATAAAAAGCCTTCAATACACTGCGTCATCGATGCTGCATTGCAGCACACCAAGACACTGAAAGTTTCCGGAGATCGCACCATGAGTATCGCCATCCGCAACATCGACAAGCACTTTGGTGCCTTTCACGCGCTGAACGACGTTTCCATCGACATCCCGTCCGGTGAGCTGGTCGCCCTGCTGGGTCCGTCCGGCTGTGGCAAGACGACGCTGCTGCGCATCATTGCCGGTCTCGAGTTCGCCGACCAGGGGCAGATCCTCCTTGAAGGGGACGATGCTTCCGGACGCCATGTGCGCGACCGTGAAGTCGGTTTCGTCTTCCAGCACTACGCCCTGTTCCGCCACATGACGGTATTCGATAACGTGGCCTTCGGCCTGCGCGTCAAGCCGCGCAAGTTCCGCCCGAATGAAGCCGAGATCAAGAAGCGGGTCACCCGCCTGCTCGACCTGGTGCAACTTGGCTGGCTGGCCGATCGCTATCCGTCGCAACTTTCCGGTGGCCAGCGCCAGCGTATTGCCCTGGCCCGTGCCCTGGCGGTCGAACCCAAGGTGCTGCTGCTCGACGAGCCGTTCGGTGCGCTCGATGCCAAGGTGCGCAAGGAACTGCGCCGCTGGTTGCGCCAGTTGCACGACGAAATTCATGTGACCAGCGTTTTTGTGACCCACGACCAGGAAGAGGCGCTCGAGGTCTCCGATCGCGTCGTCCTGATGAACAAGGGCAGGGTGGAGCAGATCGGCACGCCGAGCGAGGTTTATGACCATCCGGCCAATCCTTTCGTGGCCAGCTTCCTCGGTTCGGTGAACCTTTTCCACGGCCGGGTTGAAGGCGGCAACCTGCACCTCGACGATCACGTCATCGAGGTCGGTGGTCACCATGCCGAAACGGAACAGGCGGTCGGCTTTGTGCGGCCGCACGAGTTCGACCTGCTGCCGGCCGACTCGACGGCGGGTGGGCTGCCGGCAAAGATCGTCCGGGTCATCGCCATCGGCCCGATGGCCCAGGTTGAACTGCAGCGCCAGAACGGCGAACTGCTTGAGGTTTCGGTGCTGCGCGACATCCTGTTCGGGCTCGGCCTGAAGGAAGGCGATCACGTATCGCTGTTGCCCAGAACCATCCGCGTATTCGAAAAAGAACGAGCCGCGGCCTGAGGGCCGCCGCAGGAGAGAGAAAAATGAATTTCCAGCAACTCAGAATCGTCAGGGAAACCATCCGCCAGGACTTCAACCTGACGGAAGTGGCCAATGCCCTCTATACCTCGCAACCGGGCGTCAGCAAGCACATCAAGGATCTTGAGGACGAACTCGGCATCGAGATCTTCATCCGCCGCGGCAAGCGCCTGCTCGGCCTGACCGAACCTGGCAAGGAACTCTCCGAGGTCGTCGAGCGCATCCTGCTCGACACCCAGAACCTGCGTCGCATCGCCGACCAGTTTGCCAGCCGTGAAACCGGCCACTTCGTCGTCGCCACGACCCACACCCAGGCCCGCTACGCGCTGCCCCAGATCATCCGCTGGTTCAAGGGCGACTATCCGAAAGTGCACCTGACCCTGCTCCAGGGCAGCCCAAAGGAAATTGCCGAACTGGTGACGACCGGCCAGGCCGACGTCGGCATTGCCACGGAAGCCCTCGACAAGGTTCCGGAGCTGGCTTCCTTCCCGTTCTATTCCTGGCATCACGCGGTGATCGTGCCGGAAGGGCATCCGCTGATCAGCGTGCCGGAAATTACGCTGGAAACGCTGGCCGAGTACCCGATCATTACCTATCACGAAGGCTTCACCGGCCGCGCCCATGTCGACAAGGGCTTCGCCGATGCGGGGATCGTTCCCGACATCGTGCTCTCGGCCATCGACGCCGACGTGATCAAGACCTATGTCGGCCTCGGACTGGGCGTCGGCATCGTTGCCTCGGTCGCCTACGATGCCGAACAGGACAGGAACCTCGTCCTGTTGCCGGTGCCGGAACTCTTTCCCGCCAATACAACCCGACTGGCCGTGCGGCGCGGCACCTACCTGCGTACCTACGCGCATGCGTTCATCGAAAAGGTCTGCCCCGATCTCGGCGACGATGTTCTGAAGGCTGCCCTGAAGTCGCAGAACGGGGGCGAGTAATTCGCCGCGGAGGCTGGCTGGCGCCGGCCTCCCCGATCCCGCCAGGCATCGCGGGGCAGGCATCTGCCTGATTCTCAGCCAGCACGCCTGCCGCGGCGTCGGGAATCGGCTAAGCTAAGGCCTTCTTTTTCTTCCGCCGCTGCATCCCGATGGGTGACGAAATTGCCATGCCTTCTGACAGCCGGCCACGTTGCAATGCCTGCGAGCATTTCCACATCACTTTCGACCCGAATTTTCGCTATGGCTGCCGGGCGCTGGCTTTCAAGAGCCGGCGTCTGCCGGAGCGCGATGTGATCGAGTCGTCCGGGCAGCTTTGCCAGTTCTTTGCGCCCAAGCAGAAGCGGCCCTAGATCGAGGCGCGGGATGGGCTGCGCTGGCAGTGCCGCTTGTTAACCGGGTTTGAGTGCTGTATATTCATACAGTAATTCATCCAGGGTTGAGCCATGTGCAGTCAATTTGAACTCAAGGTAAAAGCTCGGGGGCTGGGCAAGTGTCTGCCGAAGCTCCACGTCAGCCCGCAGCAGATCGCGCGGGCACCGGAGATGAACCCGCGCGATTCGGTGCTGATGCTGCATGCCGAGGCTGACGCGTATGTCGCGGCGAACGCCCGCTGGGGCCTGATGGGGAGTTTTTTGTCGCTCGATCCGCAGGTGCCGGTGCTCAGTCTGCGCGGCGAGGGGCTGGCCGAGATGCCGTTCTACGGCAAAATCTTGCGCAGCAAGCGTTGCCTGGTGCCGGCAACGGCCTTTTTTACCTGGCAGACGCAAGGCCGTGGCGAGCGCCAGAAGCTGCGGCTCAGCCATCCGGCCGGCGAGGTGCTGCTCTTTGCCGCCGTTTTCGACGAGCATCCGCAGGTCGGGACGAGTTGTGCGCTGGTGACGCGCGATGTCGGCGGGCGGCGCCTGCCGGTCATCCTGAATCGCCTTGCGGCCAGCTTCTGGCTGGCGGATTTTGCGGATTTCCCGGAGTTTCCGGCGGCTGCGTTCGCGGAGATCCTGTCCATCGAGACGCCGGCACTGCTCAGCGAGATCGTGCCCGAGCCGGAAATCTCGCCGCAACTGGCTTTTCGCTTCGCCTGAGCGGTTGACCGGCAAAAATGGGTGTTTTTACCGGTCGACCGTTGAGACAGGCCGATTTTCGCGCCGCGACTTACGACGGAGTTACGACTCGATGGTGCTCCAGTCGCGCTTTTCCGGCAGGCTGATGCGCGGAATCGGGTCGCGTTCGGCGGCGATCACCTTGTCCATGACTTCGTAAAGCTGGGCGATCAGTTCCGGGCCGAAGGCCTGTTCGATGATCTTGTACTGGGCGACGATGAGCGGGCCGAGTTCGGAAACCAGGCGTTCGCTCTTCGGCGTCAGGCGCACGATGACGCGGCGCTGGTCTTCCGGCACGCGGCTGCGCGTGACCAGGCCCATTTCTTCCATGCGCGACAGCACGCCGGTCATGCTCGGGCTGAGAATGTGGCAGTGCTCGCAGATTTCACGCGGTTCCAGTTGCTCCATTTCAGCCAGGGCGCGCAGGATGCGCCATTGCTGTTCGGTCAGGCCGAAATGGCTGATGATCGGGCGAAAATGGCAGAGCAGCTCCTCGCGGGCTTTCAGGAAGAGCTGGGGAAGATTGCGGTAGGCAAGCTTGCTGGACATGGAATCTGCTTCTTTTGGCAAAAGGGGCTGGCGCGGTAATTATGGCTTGGATATGTCGGATGATACCAGTTGACTGCTTAATATGTTAGTGATTGAATCAATTCCCGGCCCGCGGTCGGCAAGCGTTCCGTAATTTGACCCAGGTGGTGACCATGACCGTAGCTCCCGTGCAGGCAATTCCCGATATCCATATCGGCCGGGTGTACGACCAGCGCGATCCCGAGTGCGAGATCCATTACGAGACCTTCGGCCGCCTCGCCCAGTTTTTCGGACGCAACACGCCGCCGCACCGGCATTACTGCTTCTACCAGGTACATATCCTGGTCAAGGGCAGCATCCGCCTCAATCTCGACGGCCAGGTCTATGGCGGCGCGGCGCCGCTGCTGATCTTCACGCCGCCGACCATTCCACATTCCTTCTACTCCGAGGAAGATACCGACGGCCATGTGCTGACCGTGCGTCAGGAAGTCGTGCGCAGCTGGTATCGCGGCATGCCCGGTCAGTGGCCGGATGCCTTGCTGCGCGAGGCGGCCTTCATCGAGCTGGCCAGTCTGCCGGCGGCGAGTGGCGAGGATTTTGCGGCGCTGGTGCAGACCGTCGAACTGCTGCAACGCGAGGCGGATCGCGACGCGAAGGGGCATTCCGCATTGCTGCGGGCGCTTGGCGAAAGCGCCTTCATCCATTTGAGCCGCCTGCTGCTGGCGCATGAACCGGCCGCGGCGCAGCGCCCGGAACGCAGCGAGGACCTGCGCCTGTTCCTCAGTTTCTGCGACCTGGTCGAGGCGCATTTCCGCGACCACCTGACCCTGACCGACTACGCCGGCCGCCTGCTGATTACCGAGGCGCGCCTCAACGATATCTGCCGGCGCATGGCCGAGCGGCCGTCCAAGGAAGTCGTGCACGAGCGCCTGCTGCAGGAGGCGCGCCGGCTGCTGCTGTTCTCGGCGGTGCCGGTCAGCGAGATCAGCTACCAGCTCGGTTTTGCCGACCCGGCCTATTTCTCGCGCTTCTTCACCAAGCGCACCGGCACGCCGCCCAGCCAGTTCCGCCTTGCCGGGCAGGGCTGATCCATTCCCGGTTACGAAAAGTACAAGTCATTTCCCCAAACGTCCATTCATTAATATCTTAGTAAAAGATTTAATACGTCTCATCAGATAGCTGCTCTCAGGGCAGTAAAAAAATGAGGAGTGAGACGACATGGCGACAGGCAGTTTCGACATCACGCGCAAGTTCGTGCGCGTCATGCGCACCCGGGCCAACGGCTTGATCGAATTCGAGTTCGCCGTCGGCGATCCCGATGTTGCGGTCGAGCTGGTCATGCCCAAGGCGGCTTTCGACGAGTTCTGCGCGAACAACCAGGTCGAGCTTTTGAGCGCAGCGCCCGCCGTCGCTTTCGACGCCGAGGCGGCCGACGCCGACTTCCACTGGAACCTGCACCAGGCAACGCATCAGCGTTTCCGCTAAGGGTTTTTGCCTTTCCGGAGCGGTCGACCGTTCCATTTTCAGTATTTTCAGGAGACAAACATGGCAATTGATTTGAGGACGGTCAGCATCACACCGCTGCGCCAGACCTTTGGCCACCTGGCCCGCCGCATGGGCGCCGACAAGCCGGCTTCGCGCTACATGGAAGCCACCATGGACCTGCAACCGGTCGAGAACTATCACTACCGCCCGACCTGGGAGCCGCAGTACGAAATCTTCGACGAGACCCGCACCAAGGTCACGATGAAGGACTGGTACGCGCTCAAGGATCCGCGTCAGTACTACTACGGCGCCTGGACGCTGGCACGCGGCAAGATGCAGGAAATCGCCGAAGGCGACTTCGATCTGGTTGATGAACTCGGTCTCGCCGCCGCCTATCCGGCTGCCGGCAAGGAAGAAGCCCTCAAGGTCTTCCTGCCGCTGCGCCATGTCGCCTGGGCCTCGAACCTGAACAAGGCTTACGTTTCCTCCTACGGCTACGGCATCGCCATTTCGCAGGCCACCTGCTACGCCTCGATGGACCAGCTCGGCGTCGCCCAATACACCAGCCGTCTCGGCCTTGCCTTCAACGATCTGGATGCGCTGACCGCCGCCAAGACCGCCTGGCTGGAAGGTGCCGAATGGCAGGAAATGCGCCGCTACGTCGAAGATCTGATGGTCGAAAAGGACTGGTTCGAAGTCCTCGTCGCCCAGGACTTCGCCCTCGAAGGCCTGCTCTATCCGCTGATCTTCGAGCGCTACAACGAAAAGCTCAACGCCGCCTACAGCCCGGTCTTCTCGATGCTGACCCGCTTCCAGCGCGAATGGTTCGGCGAAACCACCAAGTGGCTGGATTCCATCCTCAAGGTGACCGCCGCCGAGAACGCCGGCAACAAGGCGCAACTGGCCGAGTGGATCAAGCACTGGCGCGAACGTGCCCTGAAGGCGATCAAGCCGGTTGCCGTGCTCGCCTTCGGCGGCGAAGCCGATGCCATCCTGGACGAACTGGTCCAGAACCTGAATGCCCGCGCCGCCAAGGCCGGCATCACCCTGTAAAGGAAGTCGCATGTCCAACGCATTTATCGCATTCCAGAAGAACGACGACTCCCGCTGCATCGTCGAGGCCATCCTTGAAGACAATCCGGGCGCCATGGTCGTCGACCAGCCGTCGATGGTGAAGATCGACGTGCCGAACCGCCTCGTCATCAAGCGCGAGACGGTCGAGGAAAAGATGGGCCGCGAGTTCGACCTGCAGGAACTGCAACTGCACCTGATCACCATTTCCGGTCACCTCGACGAGACCGACGACGAATTCACCCTGAGCTGGAATTCCTGATTCCGGCCCCCAAGGAGAGAACACCATGGATATGAAAGTTGCCAAGAAGCTCGGCCTCAAAGAGCGCTACAGCCTGATGACCCGCGATCTCGCGTGGGACACGACCTACCAGCCGATGGACAAGGTCTTCCCGCAGACGACCTACGAGGGCATCAAGATTCACGACTGGGACAAGTGGGAAGATCCGTTCCGCCTGACCATGGACGCCTACTGGAAGTACCAGGCCGAGAAGGAGCGCAAGCTGTACGCCATCCTCGACGGCTTCAACCAGAACAACGGCCACCTGTCGGTCACCGATGCCCGTTACATCAACGTGCTCAAGCTCTTCCTCGGCTCGACACCGCCGCTCGAACTGATGGCTGCCCGTGGCTTCTCGATGATGGGCCGGCAGATGAACGGCGCCGGTCCGCGCGTCGCCTGCCAGATGCAGGCGGTCGACGAGTACCGTCACTTCCAGACGCAGATCCACTCGATCTCGAACTACAACAAGTACTACAACGGGATGGACGAATTCGCCCATCAACAATCCCGCATGTGGTACCTGTCGGACGGCAAGTCCTTCTTCGACGACGCGATCACCGCCGGCCCGTTCGAATTCATGGTCGCCATCGGCTTCGCCTTCGAATACGTGCTGACCAACATCCTGTTCGTGCCCTTTATTTCCGGTGCCGCCTACAACGGCGACATGGCGGCGATGACCGTCGGCTTCTCTGCGCAGTCCGATGAAGCGCGTCACATGACGCTCGGCCTTGAGTGCATCAAGTTCATGCTCGAACAGGATCCGGACAACCTGCCCATCGTCCAGCGCTGGATCGACAAATGGACCTGGCGCGGCACGCGCAAGCTCGCTTCTGTCGGCATGATGATGGATTACATGCTGCCCAAGCGCATCATGAGCTTCAAGGAAGCCTGGGAAATGTACGTTGAGGAAAACGGCGGCGCGCTGTTCAAGGACCTCGCCCGTTACGGCATCACCATTCCGAAGTGCTTCGGCCAGACCATCGAGGAAAAAGAACACGTCACCCACCAGTCGTGGATCGGTTTCTACATGAAGCCGCAGGCGACGCCCTTCCACACCTGGATTCCGACGCCGGACGAAATGGACTGGCTGTCCGAGAAGTACCCGAACACCTTCGACAAGTACTACCGTCCGGTGCTCGAGCATCTCGACGCGCAGGAAAAGGCCGGCAACCGCTTCGACAACAAGACGGCGCCGATGAACTGCCAGGTCTGCGTCAGCACCATGAAGTTCAACGAGCCGGGCGATCCCATGGAAATGTGTTTCCGCGAATCGATCTACCAGGGCGAGAAGTTCCACACCTGTTCCGATCACTGCAAGGAAATCTTCGACAACGAGCCGGAGAAGTACATCCAGACCTTCATTTCCTCGCACCAGGTGCTGCAGGGTAACTGCGAGCCGGAAGGCACCGACGTCAATGCCGCCGACTTCAAGCCGGGCCAGAACATGCTCGACTACTGGAAGCTCGACAAGCGCGCGCTCGGCGACTTCAACGGTTCCGAGGACCAGAAGAACTTTGCCGCCTGGCGCGAGCAGGCCACCAAGAACTAAGGACAAAGGAAGGAAATCGCCATGACCATGTTGAAAACCCTCGCGCCCTACGAAGTGAAGTCGCGCGATGCCGTCGAGAACTACAAGGGCCGCCAGTTGCTGTACGTGAACTGGGAACGTCACCGCATGTTCTCGCGTCCCTTCGTGCTCGCACTGCCGCCGGAAACGCTGTTCTCGGTGATCATCGACCAGTACATGACCGACTGCTTCAGCTACCACCCGGACTGGAAGCAGATCGACTGGAACACGGTCGTCTGGCAGAACGGCAACACGCCCTTCACGCCGGATCGCAACAAGAGCCTCAAGGAAAACGGCATCGGCCACAAGGATCTGATCCGCTTCCGCACACCGGGCCTGGATGGCATTGCCGGTACCGGCTATTGATGAGCTATTAGCTATCAGGATCGAGGATCGAGTGGCCCCGACAGTGCCTTTGCTCGATCCCCGATCCTAACAACTGGATCCTGAAAAAAATGAGCTACGAACTGAGTATCGAGCCGCTCGGCCGGACCATCGAGGTCGAGGACGGCCAGACCATCCTCGACGCCGCGCTGCGCGCCGGCATCTACCTGCCGCACGCCTGCGGCCAGGGCTACTGCGCCACCTGCAAGGTGTGCATTACCGACGGCGAAGTCGACCACCAGAATTCATCGAGCTTCGCGCTGATGGACTACGAGCGCGAAGAGGGCAAGGCCCTGGCCTGCTGCGCCACGCTCGAAGCCGACACCGCCATCGAAGTCGAGATGGAAGTCGATGAGGACGCGCGCGACATTCCGGTCAAGGACTTCCCCGGCGTGGTCAGCCGCATCGAGAACCTGACGCCGACCATCAAGGGCATCTGGCTCAAGCTCGACGAAGCGCTCGATTTCCAGGCCGGCCAGTACGTCAATTTCAACCTGCCGAACGATCTGGGCCACCGCGCCTTTTCGCTCGCCAATTCGCCGTCGACCGGTGACGAGATCGAACTCAACATCCGCATCGTGCCCGGCGGCGTCGGCACCACCTGGATCCACAACGAACTCAAGGTTGGCGACAAGATCACCGTTTCCGGCCCCTACGGGCGCTTCTTCGTGCACAAGTCGGCCAACGTGCCGTCCCTGTTCATGGCCGGCGGCTCCGGCCTGTCCAGCCCGCGTTCGATGATCCTCGATCTGCTGGAAGAGGGCAGCGACCTGCCGATCACGCTGGTCTACGGCGCGCGCAACCAGGGCGAGCTTTACTACCACCAGGAATTCCTCGACCTGGCCGCCAAATACCCGAACTTCAGCTACGTTCCGGCCTTGAACGACGAGCCGGCCGACAGCGGCTGGACCGGCTTCCGCGGTTTCGTCCACGACGCCGCCAAGGCGCATTTCGACAACGACTTCCGCGACCGCAAAGCCTACCTGTGCGGCCCGCCGGTCATGATCGAAGCCTGCATCACCACCCTGATGCAGGGCCGCCTGTTCGAACGCGACATCTACACCGAAAAGTTCTTCTCGGCCGCCGATGCGCAACAGGTGCGGAGTCCGCTGTTCAAGCGGGTTTGACGGGGTTTGGGTTCAGTGAAAAAGGCATCCTGCGGGATGCCTTTTTTGTTGTCGGGGGCGTCGGGCCTTTCCCTGACTTTGGTGACTACGGAATTGCATTAGCCTGACTGGCTCGAATGTGCCCCGAGCTCATCCGTTCATCGCGTGCGACATCAAGGCCTGGTGCAACCAGCGTGGCGTCGCCCAGGTCAGGATCACCAGGGCCTTGTTCGCCCAGCCCGCCACGACGCTGATGCGTCCGGCCTGCAAGGCGCGAATACCGGTGCGCACGACGGGCGCGGGCTGCATCATCAACAGCTTCAATGCGGGCGTCAGCTTCTGCTGCGCGGCGGTGGCGAAGCCGGTGTCCGACATGCCGGGACATAGCGTCGTCACGGTGACGCCATCGCGCTTGAGTTCGCGATGCAGCGCTTCACCCAGACGCAGCACGTAGGCCTTGGCGGCGGCGTAGACCGCGAAGTTCTGCACGCCCTGGTAGGCCAGCAGGCTGGCGACCAGCAGGATCTTCCCGCGCTTTTGCGTCCGCATGTCCTGAGCGAAGACATGGGTGAGCGCAGTCAGGCTGGCCACATCGAGCTGCACCATGGCCAGGGTTGCGTCCAAGGGGCTGTCCATGAACGGGCCTTGCAGTCCGTGGCCGGCGTTGTTGATCAGGATTTCAATGGCAATGCCGCGCTCGCGGAGGCGCCGATGCAGTTGGGTGATCGCTTCCGTATCGGAGAGATCGACCTGCTCGACCACAATTTCGACGCGGTATTGCCGGCGCAGCGTCTCGGCAAGTGCTTGCAGCCGGTCCAGCCGGCGCGCCACGAGGACCAGCGAGTGGCCTTGCTCGGCATATTGGCGGGCGAATTCCTCGCCGAAGCCGCTCGATGCGCCCGTGATGAGCACCCATGAATTATTGGTTGAGGTCATTTTGCTTACCTTTTTTCGTTGGTAGAGAGCTTGGTGGTGTTTGTCGATGGGGTATCCCAGCCGCCGCCCAAGGCCCGGAAGGAGGCAATGGCGGCACGCGCCGCCTCGGTTTGTGCCTGCGCCTTGGCGTCGCGCGCCTGCAGCAGGTTGCCGTCGGCATCGAGCACCTCGATCAGGCTGACGACGCCGCCCTGGTAAGCGGTAAACGAGTTGTCGCGCGCCCTGGCAAACGACGACTCGCCCCGGGTCAGGATGCCGACCTGCGCCTCTCGGTTGACCAGGGTGGAGAAGGTGTTCTCGACATCTTCCGCCGCCCGCAACACGGCCAGCCGGTAGGCCGCCAGGGCTTCCGCCTCCTGGCCGCGCGCCGCGGCAATCTGCGCGTCGACGCGGTCGAAATCGAACAGCCGCCAGCGCAGCCCGAGCACGCCCTGGGCCTGGCTGGCGCCCCCGGTGAACAGGTTGCCGCTGGCAATCGAGGTGGCGCTACCGAGCAGGGCGCCGAGCGAGAACTTGGGGTAGTACTCCGCGACCGCCACGCCAATGCGCGCATTGGCCGCAGCCAGGCGCCGTTCGGCGGCAATGAGGTCCGGCCGGCGCCGTATCATGTCGGCCAGGGTGCCGGTTGCAGCCAAACCCGGCGCGGCCGGGATCGGCTTCACCGGCGCCAGTTCGGCGCGGTGGGTTCCCGGCTGCGCGCCGAGCAGTACGTCGAGCGCGTTCATCGCCGAATCGAGGCCGGCTTGCAGGATGGGAATCTGCGCCTCGGCCTGGGTCAGCGAACCCTCGGCCTGGTTTTTCTGGAGTTCGGCGGCGATTCCCTTCTCGTATTGGAGCTGGATCATGGCGAGCAAGCGGCGTCGGGTCTCGACCTGCTGTTGGGCAATCGCGAGGCGCGCCTGCAGGCCGCGGATCTTGACGTACACGTCTGCGGTCTGCGCGGCGATGGCCAGCCGTGTCGCCGCAACGCCAGCTTCGGATGCCGCGTATTCGGCGCGCGCAGTCTCCCGCCCTCGCCGCAGACCGCCGAACAGATCAATCTCCCAACTCGCCCCGAGATTGGCCTCGTAAGCGCCGCCCCAGCGGTCGAAGCCGGGCGTGCTATTGAGCACCTGCCCGAGCGGGGTCTCCACCGACAGGTAGCCTCGCCCGGCGCTCGCACTCACATTGCCCGCGGGCAGCAAGGCTGCATCGGCATAGCGCAATGCGGCACGCGATTGGTCGACACGCGCCGTCGCCTGGGCAATGTCCAGGTTCTGCTCAAGGGCCAGGGCAACGTAGTGCGCAAGCAAGGCATCGTCGAAGGCGGCCCACCAGCGTTGGAGCTCGACCTTGCCTTGCACCTGACGTTGCTCGACGCCCTTCTGCCCGAGAAAGGTGGAGGTCAGTTCGAGCAAGGGCGGCTGGTAGTCGGGGCCAACAGCGCAGCCCGACAAGATGCCGGCACTCAGAAACAGGGCGAGAGAGCGGGGATGGGTGAGCATGGGAGTCCTTCGGGGTTTGGTTTGTTGTGGTGACTATAACCCAATGTGGTCACTGGTTGTCAACCGGAGCCAAACGCGCTATTGTTTTTCCCATGAGCGAAATCGAATCTTCCATCCCCCAGGCCCGCGGCCCCGTCGACCACAGCGTTCGCGATCAGATCGTCGAGGCGGCCGAGGCGCACTTCAGCCATTACGGCTACGACAAGACCACGGTCTCCGACCTGGCCAAGGCAATCGGCTTTTCCAAGGCCTATATTTACAAGTTCTTCGATTCCAAGCAGGCGATCGGCGAAGCCATCTGCAGCCAGACCTTGAGTACCATCGTCACGGCAGTCGAAGAAGCGGTGGCTGGTGCCAGTACGCCGACGGAGAAATTCCGTCGATTATTCAAGGCTATGGTGGCGACGAGCGTGGAGCTCTTCTTCAACGACCGCAAGCTGTACGACATTGCCGCGCATTCCGCCGGCGAGGGTTGGCCGTCTGCCGTTGCCTACGGACAGCGCATGCGGCAGACCCTGGCAGAGATCGTCCGCGAAGGGCGGGAAGTGGGCGAGTTCGAGCGCAAGACGCCGCTCGACGAGACGGTGCATGCGATCTATCTCGTCATGCTGCCCTTTGCCAATCCGTTGCTGCTCCAGTACAACCTCGACCTCGTCGAGGACGCACCCAGCCAGCTGTCGAACCTGGTGTTGCGTAGCCTGGCCCCCTAGAACGTTCGCTGGTTGAAAGGTGACTATTGACAATATTGGTCACCGGATAGAAGATGGAGGCCTTCGTGTTATTGGAGGTCGTCATGTTTCAGCGCCGCAATATTCCTTTCCTCGCTGTCGTCGGTCTGTTGCCTGTCGCCTTGGCAGCCTGCGGCGACGCCACTTCTCCAATCGATCCGCGCACCCAGATTCCACTGGTACGGGTCGCGCCGGTAGCAAGTGGCGCCCAGGCCGAGCCTTCGTTCAGCGGCGTCGTCGCAGCGCGGGTGCAGAGCGACCTGGGCTTTCGCGTTCCCGGCAAGATCCTGGAGCGCCTGGTCGATGCCGGGCAGGCCGTCAAGCGTGGCCAGGCGCTGATGCGCATCGACCCCACTGATTTGCGGCTCGCCACGCATGCCCGCGATGAGGCCGTTGCTGCCGCCACGGCGCGAGCGCACCAGACCGCTGAGGATGAGGCGCGCTATCGCGATCTCGTTGCGGCCGGGGCAGTGTCGGCCTCGAACTACGACAAGATCAAGGCCGCTGCCGATTCGGCGCGAGCCGAGCTCAAGGTGGCCCAGGCTCAGGCCGACGTTGCCCGCAACGAAACGGGCTACGCCGTCCTGCTCGCCGATGCGGACGGTGTCGTCGTCGAGACCCTGGCCGAAGCGGGCCAGGTCGTCGGCGCCGGCCAGGTCGTCGTCCGTGTGGCCCGTGCCGGGCGCCGCGAAGCGCTCATTGCGCTGCCCGAAAACCTGCGTCCGGCGATCGGCTCCGCAGGGCGCGCGACCTTGTATGGCAGCGGACTGACTGGCGCCGCGAAACTGCGCCAGTTGTCGGATGCCGCCAACCCCCAGACCCGCACCTTCGAGGCGCGCTACGTCCTGGAAGGCCGGCTGGCTGACGCGCCGCTCGGCTCGACCGTTTCCATCGAGATTCAAAGCGGGCGTGCCGCCCCGACGCTCCAGATTCCTGTCAGCGCGCTCTTCGATAAGGGCAAGGGGGCTGGCGTCTGGCTGGTCAAAGCTCAGGATGACCAGGGGCAGGGACTTCAGGCAAGCTGGCGCGCCGTACAGGTTACCGGCCTCAGCGGTGAATCCGCTGCGATCAGCGGTGGGCTGGCGGCGGGTGATCGTGTCGTCGTGCTCGGTGCCCATCTGTTGCACGAAGGCGAGGCGGTTCGGCTGGCTGACAGCAGTGCCGTACCTGGCGCAGCAGCGAACGGTGGGGCGCAGAAATGAGTGCTTTCAACCTCTCCGCCCTCGCCGTCCGCGAGCGCTCGGTCACCTTGTTCCTGATGCTGGCGATCTTCGTCGCCGGCGTCATCGCCTTCCTGACCCTGGGCCGGGCCGAGGACCCCGCCTTCACCATCAAGCAGATGACCGTGATCACTGCCTGGCCGGGGGCGACCGCCAAGGAGATGGAAGAGCTGGTCGCCGAGCCGCTGGAAAAGCGCATGCAGGAACTGCGCTGGTACGACCGCACCGAGACCTTTACGCGGCAGGGGCTGGCTTTCACTACGGTGTTCCTGCTCGACAGTACGCCGCCGGCCGACGTCCCTGACCAGTTCTACCAGGCGCGCAAGAAACTCGGCGACGAGGCGCTCAAACTACCGCGTGGCGTCATCGGCCCGATGGTCAATGACGAATATGCCGACGTGACCTTTGCGCTCTACGCCTTGAAAGCCAAGGGAGAACCGCACCGGCACCTGGTGCGCGACGCGGAAACCATGCGTCAGCGTCTGCTGCACGTACCCGGCGTCAAGAAGGTGAACATCATCGGCGAGCAGGCCGAACGGATTTTCGTCGAGTTCTCGCATGACCGTCTCGCCACGCTGGGCGTCTCCCCGCGCGACCTCTTCGCCGCGCTCAACAGCCGCAATGTCATGACGCCGGCCGGCTCGATCGAAGCCAAGGGGCCGCAGGTCTTCATCCGGCTGGACGGCGCCATCGACGATCTCGAGGCGATCCGCGATACACCGGTCGCAGCGCGCGGCCGGACGCTGAAACTCGGCGACATCGCCGAGGTCAAGCGGGGCTACGAAGACCCGGCCACCTTCCTGATCCGCAACAACGGCGAACCGACCCTGCTGCTCGGCGTCGTCATGCGCGAGGGCTGGAACGGCCTCAATCTGGGCAAGGCGCTGGAGGCGGAAGCGGCGACGATCAACGCCGAAATGCCGCTCGGCATGAGTCTCTCGAAGGTGACGGACCAGGCGGTCAATATCCAGTCGGCCGTTGGCGAGTTCATGGTCAAGTTCATGGTCGCCCTCGGCGTGGTGATCCTGGTCGGCTTTCTCAGCATGGGCTGGCGTGCTGGCGTCGTGGTTGCGGCTGCAGTGCCGCTGACCCTCGCCGCCGTCTTCATCATCATGGCGGCGACCGGCAAGAATTTCGACCGCATCACACTCGGCTCATTGATCCTGGCGCTTGGGCTGCTGGTCGACGACGCGATCATCGCTATCGAGATGATGGTCGTGAAGATGGAGGAAGGTTACGAGCGGGTACATGCAGCAGCCTACGCGTGGAGCCACACTGCCGCACCGATGCTGGCCGGAACGTTGGTCACGGCGATCGGCTTCATGCCCAACGGCTTTGCCAAGTCGACTGCCGGCGAATACACCAGCAACATGTTCTGGATCGTCGGCACGGCCTTGATCGCCTCGTGGATCGTTGCCGTCGTGTTTACGCCCTACCTCGGGGTCAAGCTGCTGCCAAACTACGAGAAGCATGCGGGCGGGCATGGAGCCATCTACGGCACGCCGAACTACGAGCGCTTCCGCCGGCTGCTGGGCTGGGTGATCCGGCGCAAATGGCTGGTCGCGGCAAGCGTGATCGGTGCCTTCGTGGTCGCGATTCTCGGCATGGGCGTCGTCAATAAGCAGTTTTTCCCGACCTCCGACCGGCCGGAAGTGCTGGTTGAGGTGCAGATGCCGTATGGCACCTCGATAACCCAAACGAGTGCCGCGACGGAGAAGGTCGAAGCCTGGCTGGCGCAGCAGGAGGAGGCCAGGGTCGTCACGGCCTACATCGGCCAGGGCGCGCCGCGCTTCTTCCTGGCGATGTCCCCCGAATTGCCCGACCCGTCGTTCGCCAAGATCGTGGTCCTGACGGGTGATGACAAGGAGCGCGAAGCCCTCAAGTTCAGGCTGCGACAGGCGGCAGCCGACGGCTTGGCGCCTGAGGCGCGGGTGCGCGTGACCCAGATCGTCTTCGGCCCCCCGTCGCCGTTTCCCGTGGCCTTCCGCGTCATGGGGCCGGACCCGGACAAGCTGCGCGACATTGCAGCAGAGGTGCGCGGTGTCATGCAGGCCTCCGCACGGATGCGAACGGTCAATACCGACTGGGGTGAGCGCGTGCCGGCGCTGCATTTCTCGCTCGACCAGGATCGCCTGCAGAACATCGGCCTGACGTCTAGCGATGTGGCCCAGCAGTTGCAGTTCCTGCTCAGTGGCATTCCGATTACGGAGGTGCGCGAGGACATCCGTTCGGTGCAGGTCACGGCCCGTTCGGGCGGCAACACGCGGCTTGATCCTGGCAGGATTGGCGACTTCACCCTGGTTGGCGCGGCCGGTCAAAAGATTCCGCTGTCGCAGGTCGGCAAGGTCGATGTGCGCATGGAAGACCCGATCCTGCGCCGCCGCGACCGCACCCCAACCATCACCGTGCGCGGCGATATCGCCGAGGGCTTGCAGCCGCCGGATGTCTCCAGCGCCGTGTGGCAGGAACTGCAGCCGATCATCGCCAAACTGCCGGCCGGTTACCGGATCGAAATGGCCGGAGCCATCGAGGAGTCGGGCAAGGCCAATCGTGCGTTGGCGCCGGTCTTCCCGATCATGATTGCGCTGACCCTGATCACCATCATCTTCCAGGTTCGCTCGATCGCCGCGATGATGATGGTATTCGCCACCGCACCGCTCGGCCTGATCGGTGTCGTGCCGACGCTGTTGTTGTTCGGGCAGCCGTTCGGCATCAATGCGTTGGTCGGCCTGATTGCCCTGTCCGGCATCCTGATGCGCAACACGCTGATCCTGATCGGTCAGATTCGCGATAACGCAGAGGATGGCTTGCCACCTTTCGATGCCGTGGTCGAGGCCACCGTGCAGCGCGCCCGTCCGGTCATCCTGACCGCACTCGCCGCGATGCTGGCGTTCATTCCGCTGACTCATTCGGTGTTCTGGGGCACGCTGGCCTATACGCTTATTGGCGGCACTTTCGCCGGGACGATTCTGACCCTGGTTTTCCTGCCAGCCTTGTACGCGATCTGGTTCAAGATCAGGCCAACGGCGTGAGGCAAGCAAGCGGTTCCTGCTGTGCGGCAGGAACCGGTCGAGGCCTAGCACAAAAAATCGGCGCGCCGGCTCCGCTGCGGATGGCCGGCTGCTGCCAGCCCTGTTCGTACCTGTGGCGGTAATCTGCACCTTCCGCTGATTTAATCCCGGCGGGCAACCCGGCCGGGATTTTGCGCTCCACGCCTTTGGTGCGTCCCTTGTGCGCTTCCCCCCATTTTGGTGCTTTTCCCCGCCCGTCGCCGTAGCGCCGTAATGCCCAGCGAATTTTTCCCGTAATTCGCTCGCTACCGGTCAACCCCATATTTTTCGCGGATTTCGCGGCGAATCCGATGATTCCATTCGGGTTTTTTGCTGTTCCCGTAAATCCCGGGCCGGGTTTTTGCTAGAAGGGATCATCCGGATTTTTCTGAGCAGGCACGCAGCACGCGTTGCATGCCGGCGCAGAATTTACGTGAACATATTAGTGAATTTGTTGTACATTAATGAACGAGTTTGATATTGGTGAATTCGATGGGCGTGGAGAAATGCAAATGAACTTGGGTATGGAATCAGTCGCTGCTCGTGGCGCCGTTCGTTGCCGCGCCACTCAGAATTTCGATGTCGACATGCAGGCGTCCGCGTTTGGCTACTCCGGCTGGGGGCAGCGTTACGACCAGTTGTCGTCCGGGCTTTTCCAGGGTTCCATCCACGAAATCAAGCTGCCGGCCTTTACGCTGATGCGTGAAACCAGTAATCGCGTGCTGCTGCAAAAGGGCTGCACGCCGAGCGGCATCTTCGCGATCGGTACCGTCATGGGCCTGGCCGAGCATGGCTACCACTGCGGCGAAATCATGCGCCCGCGCTCGGCTGCCCTGCTTGAACCGAATACCGAATTCGAGATCCGCACGCCGGAGCGTTTCGATCTGGTGGCGGCGGTTTTTTCGCCGGAAGACCTGTGCGCCAATCTCGACGATCCCAGCGTCAATTTCCGCGAACTCGAGAATGAATTGCTGCATAGCGCGAAGACCATCGATCCTCGTCATTCCGAGGCGCTGGCCGATTTTCTGCTGCGTGCTTTCGAAACCAGCCAGGAGTCGCCGGAGCGCCTGCTGATTGCTTCCAACCAGAAGCAACTGGCCGAAGAGTTTTATGCCTTGTTGACCGAGACGCTCAGTGCCGGTGGCGATACGCAAACACGCGGCCTGTGCCCGAACCGCGAGCGCATCGTGCGCCGGGTGCGCAGTTTCCTCGATGCCAATCCCGAGTCGGCGCTGAGCATTACCGACATCTGCGACGAGGTCGGCGTAACGCGCCGCACGCTGCAGAACGCCATCCAGGAAGTATTCAGCATTTCGCCGCAGCACTACCTCAAGGCGATCCGCCTGAACGGTTTCCGACGCGCCCTCAAGGCCTGCGACCCGGGCCGCGAGTCCATCGGCGATGTCGCGGCGCGCTGGGGCTTCTGGCACCTGTCGCAACTGGCCCAGGACTATCGCCGCCTGTTCGGCGAACTGCCGTCGCAGACGCGGGAGCGCTGTCTCAACGCCTGAACGGCGTGCTTTTTGCCAATTCTTGATACAGCCTCTCCCGGGGGCTGCCGGATACTGACCTCACACTCCCTAACGAGTCGATCGAGGTCAGAAAATGAAAAAACTCAGGAAGCGGCTTTGGCTGCTGATGTTGCCAGTCTGTCTGGCAGCGCCCCTCGCCGGTGCCCAGGATGGCCGGCCGGCCCCCCTGCCGGAAGAGGAAATGCGCGTCGAAAAGGCGTCTGCGCCCGACGGCAACCGCCTCTATGTCAGCGACTTTGCTTTCCATCACATGGTCGACGGGCGACTGCACATTGTCGACGGCAAGGCCGGGCGCTATCTCGGCATGGTCAATACCAGCTTTGGCGGGCTGACCACGGTGGCGCCGGACGGCAAGGCGATCTACGTCGCCACCACCTACTACACGCGCCTCTATCGCGGTCAACGCGCCGACGTGGTCGAAATCCACGATCCGCAGACCTTTGCGCTGCTCGCCGAAATCGACATCCCGGCGCGCCGCGCCCAGTCGGCGACTTATCGCAGCCTGCTCGCGCCGAGCGCTGACGGGCGTTTCCTCTACGTGCAGAACGCGACGCCGGCGACCTCGGTCACCGTCGTCGATCTGCAGCAGCGCAAGTTTGTGTCCGAAATCCAGACGCCGGGTTGCTGGTCGATCCAGACCTGGGCGCAGGGGCATCGTTTCTCGGCAATCTGCGGCGATGGCCGCCTGCTCACCGTGACGCTGGACGACAACGGCCAGCCGGTGTCGCGCGAACGCAGCGAAGCCTTCTTCGATCCGGACAAGGACCCGATCTACATCCACCCGGAAGTGGTCGGCGACGAGCGTTACTTCGTCTCCTACAACGCCAATCTGTACAGGGTCCGCCTGGCCGGCGACAAGCCGACTTTCACGCCGCCGGTCTCGCTGCTCACGGCGCGCGACCGCAAGGAAGCCTGGGTGCCGGGCGGCATGCAGGTCATGGCGCTGCATCGCAACAGCAACACCCTGTTCGTGAATATGCACGACAAGGGCGAGGAGGGCAGCCACAAGTTCCCGTCCAAGGAAATCTGGGCCTTCGACCTCGGCACGCTGAAGCGCACGGCGCGCATTCCGTCCAACCAGGCTTCGTCCATCGTCGCCAGCCAGGGGGCGGAGCCTTTGCTCTACTCGCTCAATGTCGAGCGCGGCGAGATCGACGTGCGCGCCATCGGCAAGAAGGGCTATCCCAAGCTGCGCACCATTCCGCGCGTCGGCGACACCGCCGTGTTCATGGAGGTGAACTGAGATGAATGAAGGTCTCTTCCTGTTCGATCCGGTCGTCGTGCATGCCGCGGCAGCGGCCGTCGGCATCGTGCTGATCGCCGGTGCCGGCGAAAAACTGCGCGATCTCGAGCTGTTCCGCTACGCCGTCGAAAACTACCGCCTGCTCGGCAGCCGCGGCGCCGCGCTGTTTGCGCCGCTCTTTGCCGCTGCCGAACTGCTCGCCGGCATCGGTCTCGTCTTCGAGACGACGCGGCCCTTCGCGATGTGGCTGGCGCTGGCCGTGATGCTCGCCGCCACCGGCGGTGTCGCGGTCAACCTGCTGCGCGGCCTCGATCGCATCGAGTGCGGCTGCGGCACCGGCGGCCAGCGCATCTCGTGGGGTCTGGTCGGGCGCAATGTCTGCCTGATCGGCCTGATCGTGCTTGCTGCCGCCGACGAGCAGTCGCGCCAGCTCGGCGTTCTCGATTACTTCAGCGTCGCCGGGACCATCCTCGCCCTGCTGGCGATCTACGCCAGCGCCAACCAGTTGCTTGCCAATCAACCGCTCTTGAAGGAGTTGCAATCATGATGGACCCCATCGTCCTTTCCCTGGCCATCCTGTGGGCCGTCGTCATCGCGCTGGGCGTCTGCGTCCTCGCACTCTCCCGCCAGATTGGCATCCTCTACGAACGCGTCGCACCGATGGGCGCGCTGATGATGGACACCGGCCCCAAGGTCGGCGAACTCGCACCGCCGGTCGAAGTCACCACCTGGGAGGGCCGCAGCCTGACCATCGGCCGTAGCGCCGAGAAGAGCAAGCTGGTCTTCTTCCTGTCGCCGACCTGCCCGGTGTGCAAGAAGCTGCTGCCGATCATCCGTTCGGTGCAGGCGCGTGAAAACCGCTGGCTCGAAGTGGTGCTCGCTTCCGACGGCGACCGCACCGAGCACGTCGATTTCTACGCCAAGCATCAGCTCGCCGACTTCCCGTACGTGCTGTCGCAGCCGCTCGGCATGGCCTACAAGATTTCCAAGCTGCCGTACTGCGTGCTGCTCGACGCCAAGGGCTTCGTCCGCGCCAAGGGCCTGGTCAATTCCCGCGAGCAGGTCGAAAGCCTGATGACCGCCTACGAAAGTGGCGTCGCCTCGGTGCAGGAACATATCGATCGTCAGTTGCTCGGCGATGTGACCCCGGAGAAGGTGTAAATCATGGATTTCCTCAAACTGCTGGACCGTTTCGCCGAGCGCGGTACGCGCCAGGTGGCATCGAAAACCGGCCGCCGCAGCTTTCTGACCGGCGTCGGCAAGATCCTGGTCGCCAGCGCCTTCACGCTGCCGGTGCTGCCCTTCGACCGGACCACCTCGGCGCTCGCCGCCGACGACTCTCGCAAGAAGAAGGCTGAACCGACCGATACCGATTGCGATTACTGGCGTTATTGCAGCGTCGACGGCTTCCTCTGCACCTGCTGCGGCGGCACCAAGACGAGCTGCCCGCCGGGCACCACGCCGTCCGCCGTGTCCTGGGTCGGCACCTGCCGCAATCCGGCCGACGGCCGCGACTATCTGGTCAGCTACAACGACTGCTGCGGCAAGACGACCTGCGGCCGCTGCGAGTGCAACACCAACATCCGCGAACGGCCGGGCTATCGCCTGGGCGTGCATAACGACATCAACTGGTGCATGGCCAACCAGAGCAGTCTCTATCACTGCACGGTATCGGTCATCGTCGGTCTGGAAGAGGGGCAGTCATGAAGCTGCGCCGCATTTTTGCCCTTTTTCTCGCGTTGACCGCTGGCGGCGCTTTTGCCGCCGACGGCAAGGCGATCTACGACGCCAACTGCGCTTCCTGCCACCAGCCGGACGGCGCCGGTGCGGTCGGCCTGGCGCCGCCGCTCGCCGGCACGCTTGGCAAGCGCATCACGATGCCGGCCGGGCGCCAGTACGTGCCCGGCGTGCTGATCTCCGGGCTGGCCGGCAAGCTGGTGTCGAAGGGCGTCACCTACACCGGCATCATGCCGTCCTGGCAGCAGTTCTCCGACGAGGAGCTAGCCGGGGTCGTCAATTACGTGCTGACCACCTACAACGCGGCCGAGCTGCAGCCCGGGCATCAGCCCTACGTGGCTGTCGAGTTTGCGCAGATGCGTGAAAAGAAGCCGTCCGGCAAGGAACTCAAGGCCTGGCGGGCCGAGTCGGAATAAGGAAAAAAACATGCGTGCCTCCACTCTGCTTGCCCGTTGCCTGGCGATTGCCGGGTTGGCTGTAATTGTTTCCGGTACGGCTCTGGCCGATCCGGCCCAGAAGAACTACCGCCTGCATTGCATGGGCTGCCACCAGGCCGACGGCACCGGTTCGCCGGCCAATGGCATTCCCAGCATGCGCGGTGAGGTCGGCAATTTCCTCAAGGTGCCGGGCGGTCGCGCCTACCTGTCGCAAGTACCGGGGACGCTGCATACGCCGCTCAGCGACGGCGATACCGCCGAACTGCTCAACTGGGTCATGAAGAACATCGGCGGGCGCAGCGTGCCGGCCGATTTCAAGCCGTATACCGAGGCCGACGTGAAAGGCTATCGCGCCAGCGTACCGGAAGACATTCCGGGCCTGCGCGTCAAGCTGGTCGGCCTGATCGAGGCAGGACGCAAGGGCGATTGAACGCGCCTTTGCACGGCGGCAGCGTCGGCCGGCGCTGCCGCCATTTTTTTATTCAAATTACAAACATATTAGCGAATTGGCTGGCGCAACAGGTTTGCGATCCAGACCATTCCCGGAGACCTGTTTCATGTCGAATCCCAATCCCGTTTCCGTGCGCACCGGCGCGCTGGCAACTGTTGCTGTCATCACGTTTTCCTTGCTGCTCTGCGCCGCGCTGTCGCCCGAGTTCCTGACCGGCTGGGCGACGCTCGTTCTGGTCGCGATGGTGCCGGCCCAGATCGTGATCAGCCTGGTCTGGCAGGGCAATTACCCGATCAAACTGGCGTCCTTGCCGCAGCCCTGGCGCGGGCTGGCCTTCGTGGCGCTCAATGTCGCCGTCGGCAGCGTTGTTGCCGCTATTGCCTGGGCCACGGTGGGTGGTGCGATGTCGCCGCCGGTACCTTTCGTGAACATGTACCTGATCTTTTCCGTGCCGGTCATGCTCTTCCTCGTCATCGTGCTGCAGGGCTGGCCGTTCAACGTGCTTTCCGGGCATCCGGGCCTGATTGGTCTGTTTTTGCTGCTGGCCGACTATGCGCTGACCACCTTGCTCTACCGCGTTCTGTTCAATTTCGGTTTCATGGCCGGGGCGCCGTTCTATACGGTCGACCTCGATCCGCAGGGCATTTTCATGGCCTGGCAACCGCTGGTGGCGAGCATTGCAGCGGTGGTGCCGATGCTGGCGCTGGTCCTCTTCGATTTCTGGCCGATCAGCCTGATCGCCCGGCGCTGTCCGCGCCTCGCCGGTCAGCCGGCCAGCGGCCTGCTGGCAGCGCTGTTCGTCGGCATCGTGGCGCTCGTGCTCTGGCTGTTCTGTGTCGAGCATGCCGGCATGGATCTCGTGCTCTTCATGGTCCGCGTCTGTGTCAGCCTGAGTTTCGGCTTCTTCATCATTCTGGTCATGTTCGAGGGCATGCCGGCGGTCAGTCTGGTGCAACCCTGGCGCGGCGTGGTCCTTTGCCTGCTCGGCATTGCCCTGGCCATGGTCATGTTGTTCATCTATCAACTGGTCGCGGTTGCCGGTCTGGCTCTGCCATCCGGTGCGCCGGCCTACCGGCTCGAGCTCTGGCTGGGTTCGGCGATGCTGGCGGTGACCTTTCCGGCGATGGTGGTGGCGGCCGCGTATTTCCGCTTCTGGCCTTTCCGGACCGGGGGCAGGGCGAGCTGAGTCGGGCAACTGGCAGGACGTTCGCTGTGGCAACAAAAGTTGCCAATTTTCGATAAAGGCTGCGGCCTGCGGCTGGCGATAATTTTTGCCAGCCGGGGCAGCCAGCCCGGCAAGAAGCAGCCGCGGTCGGGCGCAGTTGATGCGCCGGATGCGACGGCCGCCAATTTCCCTCCCCACAGGAAGTCGACCGCATGACCATCAAGCTCCGCCTCTGGGCGATCACGCTGCTCTCCTTGCTTTCCCTGCTCATTGTCGGCGGCGCCGGTTATCGCGCCGCCAGTGGCCTGGGCGAGAATCTCGGCGCCATCATCAATCTCGCCGTACCCAGCATCAAACTCCTGACCGACAGCGAGCGCGAACTGGCTGGCATCCGCATCGCCTTGCTGCAGCATCTTGCCGAATCCGACGCGGCGGCGATGGGCGAGCTGGAACAAGGTGCGGCGCAGGGCCGGGCGAGTATCGCTAACGCCCTGAAGCAGTACGAGAACTATCTCGATCCGGCTTCCGATGTCGATCGCCAGCATCTGGCGGCTGACCGGCAGGCGGTCGATGAGCTTTATGCGCTGGCGCAGGAGATCTTTGCCCTGTCGCATCGCGACAAGGCGCAGGCGCGGGCCCGCTTCGCCAGCCAGGGGGCAGCGCGCAGTGCGGCGGCGAGCCTGGCGATCAGCCGTCACCTCGAACTGAACTACCGGCTCTCGGCCGAGTACGGCAAGGAGTCGCTCGATGCCGCCGCGCATGGCATCAATACAGCGGGTGTCATCACCCTGGCCGGCATCGTGGTCCTGCTGCTTGCCGCCGTGCCGCTGATTGGCAAGATCAACGCCAGCCTGGCGAATTTTCACCGCGCGACGACGCGGATCACCAGTGAGCTGGATTTCACGACCCGCATCGCGTTGACCGGTCAGGACGAGTTGGGCCTGCTGGCGCGCGACCTCAATGCGCTGACCGGCAAGACGCAAGACAACCTGCAGGCGATTGCCGCCCGCGCTACTGAAGTCGTCGAGGCCGCCGACGATCTGGCCGCCCATGCCGGGCAGGTCGCTCGTGCCTCGGCGACACAGACCGATGCTGCCTCCAACATGGCGGTCAATGTGCAGCAGATGGCAGCCAGCATCGGCCAGGTCGGCAGCCAGGTCGATAGCGCCGACCGCCTCGCCCTGGAGTCGGCCGCCATCGCCCGCGACGGGCAGGCGGCGATGCAGGAAACGGTCAAGGACATCAGCGACATCGCCTGCACGGTGCGCGACGCGGCCGGCATGATCGACCAGCTCGAACGGCAGAGTCAGGAAATCGCGCTGGTCGTCGGGGTGATCAAGGAGGTCGCCGAACAGACCAATCTGCTCGCGTTGAATGCCGCCATCGAGGCGGCGCGCGCCGGCGAGCAGGGGCGCGGCTTCGCGGTGGTCGCCGACGAGGTCAGAAAGCTGGCCGAGCGTACCGCCGCATCGACGCAGAAGATCAACGCCACCATCGAAGTCATGCATCTCAACACGCAGCAGACCGCTGGCGCCATGCAGCAGGCGGTGCGCCAGGTCGAAGCCGGCGTCGCCCGGGCCGGCAACGCGAGCAGCGCGATTGAGCGGATCGGCAGCAGCAGCGCCCTGATCACCGGCATGGTCGCCGGCATCAATGCCGCGCTGCAGGAACAAAGCCGGGCGAGCGGCGAAATCGCCGGACGCATCGAGCAGATCGCCCACATGTCGCAGGACAACGACCGCGCCGCAGCGGCGACCTCCGATGCCGCCGTGCAGCTCGAAGGGCTGGCCCGCCAGGTGCAGGAGATCGTTGCCAGCTATCGGCTGGCGTAGGTGGCACGGCGCTTGTGCTTGTACCCAATCGTCAGGCGCCGTTCTGATCCAGATCAAGAAAAGTTGCCGATTTTTGATAACGGGCAAGTGCCCGCAATTTCTACACTCAAGTCATCAATAAGCAGTCCGGGCTCGGCGGGGGTCGCGCCTACTACCTAACCAGGAGGTTCAAATGTTTGAAATGCGAAAAGTAGGCGCAATCCTGACCGCGCTGTTTGCGATCAGTAGCAGTGCGTATGCCGCCAGCGAGGCCGAAGCGGCCAAGCTGGGCAAGGAATTGACCGCCGTCGGTGCGGAAAAGGGCGCCAACAAGGACGGTTCCATCCCTGCCTTCCAGGGCGAGGCGATGACCGCCGGCTGGTCTTACGGCAAGAGCCGCGCCGAGTTCTGGAAGTACAGCAACGACAAGCCGCTGTACAGCATCGATGCGAGCAACGTCGACAAATACGCCGCCCAGTTGTCGCCGGGCCAGGTCCAGATGATCAAGCAGAACAAGGGTTACAAGATGGATGTTTATCCGTCGCGCCGGACCTGCAGCAATCCTGACTTCGTCGTGGAAAACACGAAAAAGAATGCCACCACGGCCAAGATCGGCGCCGATGGCTGGAGCCTCAAGGAAGCCACCGTGCCGGGCATTCCCTTCCCGCTGCCGAAGACCGGTACGGAAGTGATGTGGAACGCCAAGATGAAGTACATGGGCGTCGGTTACGAGTTGCCCAATGTCTATACCGCGCTGTCGCCGCGTGCCGGTTCCAGCGAGTGGATTGCCGCGACTTCGACGCAGACCTACTTCTTCCCGTGGGGCAAGAAGGGCTCGAACGCCTTGTCGAGCTTCCCGCAAGTCGAATACTTCACCTACTTCACCTACAAGTCGCCAACCGCGCTGGCCGGTCAGGCCCTGGCGGTGACCAACTTCCTCGACAAGACCAACGACGTCTTCTACTACTTCCCGGGCCAGCGTCGCGTGCGTCGCATGCCGACCTATGCCTACGATGCGCCGCAACTCGGTTTCGAGAACCAGTACACGATGGACGAGCCGCGCCTGTTCAACGGCACCATCGAGCGCTTCGACTGGAAGCTGGTCGGCAAGAAGGAACTGATCGTCGGCTACAACGCCTTCGGCATGTATGACCCGAAGGTCAAGTTCAACGAGGTCGCCAAGGACAACGGTGTCGATCCGGCGCATCGTCGTTACGAAACGCACCGCGTCTGGGTGGTTGAGGCCACGGTCAAGGCCGGCGTGCGTCACGTCGCACCGAAGCGCACCTTCTACATCGATGAAGACAGCTGGTCGCTGGTTGTTGCCGAGGACTACGACGCTCAGGGCAAGCTCTGGAAGCTGCGCGAAGGCTTCGTCATTCCGGTGCATGAAACCGGTGCCTGCGATAACCCGGCCTTCGTCCAGTACAACCTGATCGACAACCGTTACCTGGTCGACCAGAGCTCGCTGGCGAGCGGCAAGGACATGAAGTGGTTCGTCGAAGCCAACGATCCGAAGCTGAAGGAAGGCTATTACACGGCGGACAACCTGCGCGCGATCAGCGATCGCTGATCCGGTCGACACCTTAAAACGGGGGATTTTCCATGCACGGACTTTTCAAGAAAACCGTCGTCGCGGCGCTGGTCGGCTACATCGGCAGCGCTTCGGCCTTCACCTTCGAAACCGAGAGTGTTTCCGGTAGTTTCGATTCGACGATCAGCATGGGCATGGGCATTCGTGCCCAGAGCCCGGCTTGTAATCTGGTGGTCAGCGGCGCCACCGGCAGCGGCGCGCCGTCGGGGTGCACGACGGCTGCCGGCGTCGGCGACCAGGGCAATATCAACTACGCAAAGGGTGATGCCTTCACGACCTATCTGAAGGGCACGCACGAACTGCTGGTCAAGCTGCCCGACGACTGGAAATTCATGGGCCGGGTCAGCTGGCTGAAGGATTTCTCGGCTTCCAACACGACCGGCTACGTCAGTGCGGCGACCGGACCAAATGGCTATACCACGTCGCTTTCCGACGAGGCACGCGACGACCTGAAATTCAAGGCGCGCGTGCTCGACCTGTGGGTCAGCAAGGAGTTTTCGATCGGCGAGCAGCGCGCCCGCGTCCGCGTCGGTAACCAGGTGATCAGCTGGGGCGAAAGCCTCTTCCTGCCGGGCGGTATCAACCAGACCAACGCCATGGACATCATGCGTCTGTCGCAACCCGGCACGCAGTTGAAGGAAGTCTTCCTGCCGGCACCTATCGTCAGTTTCGCGACCGGTCTGGGCAATGGCGTCAATATCGAAGCCTATGTGCAGGGCAAGTGGAACGACAACTACTTCCCGCCGACCGGCAGCTACTGGTCGCAGCTCAATGGTTTGGGCAAGGGCGATGCGGCTTACGGCATTCCCAAGCGCAGCGCCAAGAATTCCGGTCAGTACGGCGCCGCCGTGCGCTGGCAACCGGCTGACACGCAGCTGAATCTCGGTCTCTATGCCATGGCTTACCATGACAAGGCGCCGCAATTGAGCCTGACCAACGGGCCGGAGTGGGTTTTTGCCGAAGACCGCCAGATGTTCGGTGTCTCGGCCAATGCGCCGGTCGGCGACTGGTCGATCGGTACCGAGTTGTCCTACCGCCCGAAGGATGCCGTCTCGCTCAACCCGAATGTCGATGGCTGCGCCAATACCGGCGGCCGTTGCTGGGTGGACGAGAAGAAGTTCCAGTGGCACCTGACCGGCATGCTGAGCATGACGCCGGGTGATTACGGCGGCATTCTCAAGGCGCTCGGCGGTGCTTCGACCGCCACCCTGATGATCGAAGGCGTCGCTTCCTACTATCCGAAGCTCAAGAAGTCCTACAACGGCGAACTGGTTGCTGCCGGTGTCTGGGCATGGGGCCAGGAATACAACCTGGGCGGCACGCTCGAACCGGTTGGCGACAAGCTGTCGGCCGGTTACAACCTCGACTTCAGCTGGGTGTATGACGGCAACCTGATTCCGGGCTGGCAGGTCATTCCGGAAATCTACTTCTTCCACGCGGTCAGCGGTCGTACGCCGAACTCCTCGGCACTGTTCATGGAAGGGGCCAAGTCGGCCAACTTCATGGTCAATTTCGTGCAGAACCCGGCCAACTGGCAGATCGGCGTCAATTACGCCAAGTTCTGGGCCGGCAAGCGCGTCTTCGACCAGCCGTACGCCGACCGCGACTTCTTCGGTATCACCGTTTCACGCAATCTCTGATGCAGGACGGGGCCGGCCGCGGGTCGGCCCCATTTTTTGACCCAAACCAATAACAAGCACTCCGCAGGGAACAGCTCGCCATGATCAATTTTTTCAGCGTAAATGATGTCGACCGGCATCTGACCCGGCTGCTCAAGGGCCTGGAAGATTTCTGCTTCCGCTTCAGGACGCCTTTCCTGATCTGGCTCGCCGTGTTTACCGCCGGCATGGGCTACTTCGCCTTCCAGCTGCGCATGGAAGCCGGCTTCGAAAAGCAGATGCCGACCGGCCACGAATACATCGAGACCTTCCAGAAATATCGTAACGACGTGCTTGGTGCCAATCGCCTCAACGTCGTGGTCAAGGCGAAACAGGGCACGATCTGGACGCAGGAAGGTTTGCAGCGCCTTTACGACGTGACCCAGGCGGTGATCTACCTGCCGGGCGTCGATCGCCTTGGCGTGCAGTCCTTGTGGACGCCGAACAGCTTCGTCAATGAAATCACCGAGGAAGGCTTTCGCGCCGACCCGCTGATTCCCGGCACCGTGATGCCGGATCAACTGACCCCGGAACTGATCGCCGGCATCCAGCGTTCGGCCGGGCAGGGCGGTTTCGTCGGTACCCTGGTCTCGCGTGACCAGACGAGTGCGATGATCGTCGCCGAGCTGGCCGAGCTCGACAAGGACGGCAACAAGATCGATTACGTCGCCTACAACGCGCTGCTCGAAGAATTGCGCGGCAAATACGAGGATGCCGGCTTCGAGGTCCAGATCATTGGCTTCGCCAAACAGATCGGCGACATCGCCAACGGCGCCTCGGCGGTGCTCGAATTTTGTGCCGTGGCGCTGCTGCTGACCGCTGCCGCGGTGTACTGGTACTGCCATTCGATCCGCTTCACGCTGCTGCCGGTGGTCTGTTCGCTGACCTCGCTGGTCTGGCAGTTCGGCGCGCTGCGCCTGCTCGGTTTCGGTCTCGATCCGCTGGCCGTGCTGGTGCCTTTCCTGGTCTTCGCGATCGGTGTGTCGCACGGTGTGCAGCAGATCAACTTCATCGTACGCGAGCTGTCGCACGGCAAGACGACTGAAGAAGCGGCGCGCGCCAGCTTCTCCGGCCTGCTCATCCCGGGCGTGCTGGCCCTGGTCACCGCCTTCGTCTCCTTCATCACCCTGGTCATGATCCCGATCCCGATGGTGCGCGAACTGGCGATCACCGCCTCGCTCGGCGTCTTCTTCAAGATCACGACCAACCTGGCGATGCTGCCGATTGCCGCGTCCTATTTCAAATTCACCAAGGAATATGCGCAGACGGCGATGTTGAAACGCGACAAGCGGGCGCGCTGGCTGCGTTCGCTGGCCCGCGTTGCCGAGCCGCGCAATGCCGCGATCGTCATCGCGATCACCACGGCGATCTTCGGCATTGCCGTCTGGCAGAGCAGCGACCGCGTCATCGGCACGCTGCAGCCGGGCGCGCCGGAACTGCGCCCGGAAGCCCGCTTCAACCGCGATGCCGTATCCATCTCGACCTCCTACGACACCGGCCTCGATTGGTTGACGGTGATTTTCGAGGCAGCGCCCGAGTCCTGCGAGAACGTCGCGATCGGCATCTACCAGGACCAGTTCGTCTGGGAAATGCAGCACGTCGAAGGCGTTCTTTCGGCCAGCTCCTACGCCGGCCAGCTGCGCACCTTCAACGAGGGCTACAACGAAGGCAATCCGAAGATGGGGGCGATCCCGATCGATCCGGGCAATTACGCGGCGCTGAGCACCGAGATCGGCCGCATGCGCGGTTACATGAAGAAGGACTGCAGCATGACCGCGGTGCATCTCTTCCTGACCGACCACAAGGCGACCACGATCAACCGCGTCATCGAGCAGGTCAAGGCTTTCCGCGACAGCAACAAGCTCGAGGGCGTCAGCGTCCGTCTCGCCTCCGGCAATGCCGGCGTGCTCGCCGCGGTCAATGACGAGGTCGAGAAGAGCGAGATGCCGATGATGCTCTATGTCTACGCCGCGATCATCATCCTGGTCGCCATGGTCTATCGCGACTTCCGCGCCGTGCTCGCCTGCTGCCTGCCGCTCACGGTCGGCACCTTCATCGGCTACTGGTTCATGAAGGAACTGGAAATCGGCCTGACCGTCGCGACCCTGCCGGTGATGGTGCTGGCGGTCGGGATCGGCGTCGATTACGCCTTCTACATCTACAACCGCCTGCAGATGCACATGGCGGGCGGGCAGAGCATCGTCAAGGCGCTCGAGTTCTCGATTCTCGAAGTCGGCACGGCGACCATCTTCACCGCCATCACGCTGGCCGTCGGTGTCGCCACCTGGGCCTTCTCGGATCTCAAGTTCCAGGCCGACATGGGCAAGCTGCTCGCCTTCATGTTCATGGTCAACATGGTCATGGCGATGACGGCACTGCCGGCCTTCGCGGTCTGGCTGGAAAAACTCTTCCCGCGCAAGACACCGGTCCGCGCGCCGGGCATCTTCAGTCACTGAGCGGAGTTCATCATGCAAAACAAATCCTTCAACTTCCGTCGCCCGCTCGTCGCCCTGTTGTTCGCCGCCGCCTGTCTGCCCGCCCTGGCCCAGGTGCCGGCCGCGCCTGTCCCGCTGCAGGCGCAGCCGGCCCGCCAGTCGGCCAGCGCCACCCTAGCCCCGATGCTGGGCGCGACGACGGCCGGCAAGCGCATCGTCGCAGTCGGCGACTACGGCATCGCGCTGCTCTCCGATGACGATGGCAAGCATTTTCGCCAGGCCGGCAAAATGCCCCTTTCCTCGACGTTGACCGCTGTAAGTTTCGCCGACGAGAAAAATGGCTGGGCCGTCGGCCACTGGGGTGCCATCGTGCATACCACCGACGGTGGCGAGACCTGGAGCATCCAGCGCCTCGACACGCAGGAAGACCGGCCGCTGTTTGCCGTGCATTTCTTCAACGCCGAAGAGGGCGTCGCCGTCGGCCTGTGGTCGCTGGTGCTGCGCACCCGTGACGGCGGCAAGACCTGGGAAACAATCACCTTGCCGGCGCCGCCGGAAGGCGGCCGGGCCGACCGCAACCTGTTCGCGACCTTCGCTTCGCCCAAGGGCAGCCTGTTCGTTGCCGCCGAGCGCGGCGCCGTGCTGCGCAGCGACGACAAGGGTCAGACCTGGCAATACCTGAATACCGGCTACAAGGGCTCGTTCTGGACTGGCCTCGCGCTGCACGACGGCACGCTGCTGGTTGCCGGCCTGCGCGGCTCGCTGTACCGCAGCGGCGATGACGGCAAGACTTGGCATGCGGTTGACAGCGGCAGCAAGAGCTCGCTGACCAATCTGCTCGAAGTCGGCGCGCGGGTCGTCGGTGTCGGTCTGGATGGCGTGGAAATCGAGAGCCGTGATGCGGGTGCCAGTTTCACCGGCCTGCAACGCGACGATCGCGTGTCGATGACGGCCCTGGTGGCCGGCAGCGGCAACGGCCTGGTCCGCTTCTCGCGGCGCGGCGTACTGGCCGAAGGCAAGCATTGAACGGGTAACAGGTGGTAGGTGGCGCAGTGCTTCACGCTGCGCCACGGTAACAACAAATAATAATCAGGAGACAAACATGAAAAACATCACGATGCTGATCGATGGTCAGCTGGTGGTCGCTACGGCGACCTTTCCCGTCATCAACCCGGCCACCGGTGAAGCTTTCGCCCAGGCGGCAGCCGGCAACGCGGCGCATGTGGACGCAGCGGTCGACGCCGCAAAACGGGCATTTTCCGGCTGGAGCAAGACGCCGGATGCCGAGCGCCAGCGCCTGCTGCATGCGCTGGGGGCGGCGCTCGAAGCGCACATGCCGGAACTGATGGAACTGGTCACGCTGGAAACCGGCAAGCCGCTCGCCGGCCTGAACGGCGTCGGCGCCGGCATGGAAGTTGGCGGTTCGATTGCCTGGACGCATGTCACGGCCGACCTGACGCTGCCGGTCGAGGTGCTGCAGGACAACGCCGAAGCGCGTGTCGAGATTCACCGCAAGCCGCTCGGCGTGGTCGGTTCGATCACGCCGTGGAACTGGCCGCTGATGATCGCCATCTGGCACGTCATTCCGGCCTTGCGCGCAGGCAATACGGTGGTCATCAAGCCGTCCGAACTGAGCCCGGTGGCGACGGCGCGCTTCGTCGAACTGGCCAATGCCATCCTGCCGCCGGGCGTGCTCAACCTGGTGACCGGTGCCGCCGGCTCCGACGTCGGCCCGGCCATGGCCAGCCATCCCGGCATTGCCAAGATCGTCTTTACCGGCTCGACGGCGACCGGGCGCAAGATCATGGCGGCCGGCGCCGGCAACCTGAAACGCCTGACCCTGGAACTGGGCGGCAACGATGCCGGCATCGTGCTGCCCGACGTCGATGTCAAGGCCGTGGCACCCAAGCTGTTCGGCGTCACCTTCCACAACAATGGCCAGACCTGCGCCTGCCTGAAACGCCTCTACGTGCATGCCAGCATCTACGAAGAAATGTGCGCGGAATTGGCCCGTATTGCGGCGTCGACCGTGGTCGGCGACGGCTTGCTGCCGGAAACCCAGCTTGGTCCGATCCAGAATGCCATGCAACTGGCCAAGGTCGAGGAACTGGCCGCCGACGCGCGTGCCAGTGGCGGCCGCTTCCTGTGCGGCGGCAAGCGTCGCGCCGGGCCGGGCTATTTCTACGAGCCGACCATCGTCGCCGACCTCAGCGACGGTTCGCGCCTGGTCGATGAAGAGCCGTTTGGCCCCTTGCTGCCGGTCATCAAGTACAGCGATGTCGATGAAGTCATTGCCCGTGCCAACCGGAGCCTGAACGGTCTGGGCGGCTCGATCTGGTCCACCGACCTGGTGCGCGCGGCCGAGCTGGCGCAGCGTCTCGAGTGCGGCACGGCCTGGGTGAACGAGCACGGCGCCGTGCAGCCGGACGCGCCGTTTGGTGGCGTCAAGCAGTCCGGCATCGGCGTCGAGTTCGGCAGCCACGGCCTCGCCGAATACACCTCGATCCAGACCCTCAAGATCATGAAGTCCTGAGCCGGCGCCCGTCGTGGGCCGGCCTGCTTTGCGTTTTCTCTCTCCTCTGCGAGTTTTCCGGCCGCCCTGTGCGGCCGGCTTTTTTTAATTCCCATCATGACCTCCTTCCTGATTCCCGAGCGTGCCGAGTCGGCGCGCCTGATCCTGCGCATGTTCCGTGAAGACGACTGGCAGGCGATGCACGCGCATTACGCCGATCCCGAAAGCACCCGCTACACGCTTGGCCGCAGCCTGAGCGAAGGCGAAAGCTGGCGCCTGACTGCGACCCTGGCCGGGCACTGGCTGCTGCGTGGTTACGGTCCCTATGCGCTGGAAGCCAAGGCCGACGGGCGGGTGCTCGGTACGGTCGGCCTCTGGCATCCGGTCGACTTTCCCGAGCGCGAAATCAAGTGGGCGCTGCATCCCGCGGTGCGCGGCCTGGGCTATGCCAGCGAGGCGGCGCGGGTCGTGCAGCGCCTTGCCGCTGCGGCCTTTCCCGGCTTGCCGCCGATCAGCTTCATTGATCGCGATAATGCCGCGTCGATCCGCGTTGCCACCTCGGTCGGGGCCTGTCTGGAAAGCGAAACCGACTTTCGCGGCCGGCGTTTCCAGGTCTTCCGCCATCCGCCGATGGATGCTGCGGTGCACCAGTAAAAAGTCGTAAAAAAAGACCAAAAATTATTCCCTCAAGTATTGACTCACTAATATCGTAGTGATTTAATCGCTAACATATTAACGAAGATGGGCTGCGGCCCGGTGTCCAATAAAGAGGAGATGAACATGAACTATCGCAACTTCGCAGTTCTCGGTGCGCTGGCTGTTTCGCTGCCGGCCATGGCCCAGGAAGTCACCTTCAAGATCGCCCACTTCCTGCCGTCGGCCGCGCCGACCCAGCAGAAGGTGCTGCAGCCGTGGTGCGACGACATGAAGAAACAGTCGAACGGCCGCATCGCCTGCCAGTTCTACCCGGCCATGCAGCTCGGCGGCACGCCGGCCCAGCTCGCCGACCAGGTCAAGAACGGCGTCGCCGATATCGTGTGGACCGGCCCGGGTTACTCGGCCGGCCGCTTCCCGGCCATCGAAGCCTTCGAACTGCCGTTCATGGTCAAGGATGCGACCAGCTCCTCCAAGGCGCTGTGGAAGTACTATCAGCAGAATGCGCAGCAGGAATTTGCCGCCTACAAGGTGCTCGCTTTCCATACTGATGGCGGCCAGGCCGTGCATACGGCAGCCAAGCCGGTGGTCGGTCTGACCGGCTTCTCGGGCCTCAAGCTGCGCACCTCGACCCGTGTCGGTGCCAAGACCCTGGCCGCGCTCGGCGGTTCGCCGGTCGCCATGCCGCCGGCCCAGGTCACCGAAGCCATTTCCAAGGGCGTCGTCGACGGTTCGTTCGGTGCCTGGGAGCTGGTCTATCCGACCAAGCTTTCCGAAGTCACCAAGTTCCACGCCCAGCCGGCTGCCGGTGTGGCGCACCCGACCGCGACCGTACTCACCGTGCTGATGAACAAGGCCAAGTATGACGGCCTGCCGGCTGACCTGAAGGCCATTGTCGACAAGACCACCGGCGAAGTCATGGTCGGCAAGTTCGGCGCCATGTTCGACGAGGTGGCTGCCGATACCCGCAAGCGCATCGCCGCCCAGGGCAACAAGATCTCCACCTTCAGCGCGATTGAAGTCGCTGCCATGAAGCAGGCTACGGCCGGCGTCGAAGAAGAGTGGGCGAAGCAGGTCGGTGAAAAGGGTCTGGACGGCAAGAAGCTGATTGCTTCTGCCCGAGAACTGACCGGCACCGCCAAGTAATAAAGACGAAACAGGGAAGAGGTGAATCATGCATGATCCGATGGGTATCCCCCACGATCTGGTGGAACACGACAGGGCAGAGCACTGGCTGATCCTGGCGGGCAAGGCGATGGCGATTTCGGGCGGCATGCTGTTCGTCGCCCTGATCGCGATGTCGCTGGTTTCGATCATTGGCCGCAAGCTCGGGTTTGGCTCGGTCAATGGCGATATCGAACTGATGCAGGCCGGTACGGCTGTCGCAGCCACGGCATTCCTGCCGTACTGCACGCTGCTCGGCGAGCACATCAAGGTCGATTTCTTTACCGAGAACATGCGTGATTCGCTGAAGCGCCCGATCGATGGCGTCGCCGAAGTCCTCTTCGCCATCGTCTCCGGCATTCTCGTCTGGCGCACCGTCCTGTCGGCGATTGCCACCTACGAATCGGAAGAAGTGACGACCCTGGTCTCGCTGCCGCTGTGGATTCCGACCGCGCTGCTCGTGCCCGGCCTGTTCCTGATGATGGTCTGTGCCATCTATCGCGCCTACGCCCACTTCCATCCGACCAAGAACATCCCGGGAGCCCACAAATGAGCGGTACCGCAATCGGCCTGATCGGCTTCGCCTGCCTGCTCGGCATGCTCGCCATCCGGATCCACATCACGATGGCAATGTTCATCACCGGCTCGGCGATTTACCTGGTGATGAACCACGGTGAGACTTCCGGCCTGCTGTACACCCTGAACAACCTGGTCTATGCCCGGGTTTCCAACTACGACCTGGCGGTGATTCCGCTGTTCATCATGATGGGCCAGTTCGCCACGCATGGCGGCCTGTCCAAGGCGCTGTTCAAGGCGGCCGGCACCCTGATCGGTCACTGGCGCGGCGGTCTGGCGATGGCTTCGACGGCTGCCTGCGCGGCGTTCGGCGCCATCTGCGGCTCCTCGCTGGCGACTGCCGCAACGATGGGCCAGGTCGCGCTGCCGGAACTGAAGGCTGCCGGCTACTCCGGCAAGCTGGCGACTGCCACGCTGGCCGCTTCCGGCACGCTGGGTATCATGATTCCGCCGTCGGTGCCGCTGGTCATCTACGCCGTGCTGACCCAGGAATCGATCGGCAAGCTGTTTGTCGCCGCCGTCGTGCCCGGCATCATCGCTGCCCTCGGTTATATCCTGGTCATCGCCATCGTTGTCCGGCGTGATCCGTCAGCCGGTCCGGCCGGCGTCAAGGTGCCGTTCGCCGAAATGATCAAGGCCCAGATCAACATCATTCCCGTGCTTTGCGTCTTCCTCGTCGTCATCGTCGGTATCTACGGCGGCTGGGCCAACCCGACCGAGGCTGCCTCGATCGGTGCGGCGGCCTGCGGCATCATCGCCGCGGTTTCCGGCGGCATGCGGACCAAGGACTTCCTGCAGAGCGTCTATGGTACGGCGCACGCCACCGGCATGATTTTCATGGTGCTGATCGGCGCCGACCTGCTCAACTCCAGCCTGGCCCTGTCGCAAATGCCGACCGAGCTGGCAACCTGGGTGGCCGGTAGCGGTTTGCCGCCGCTGGTTGTGCTCTTTTCCATCCTGGTCATCTACGTCCTGCTCGGCTGCGTGATGGATTCGCTGGCCATGATCCTGCTCACCATTCCCATTTTCTACCCGATGGTGATGGGCCTCGATTTCTTCGGCATGGGCCTGGAAGACAAGTCGGTGTGGTTCGGTATCCTGGCGCTGATGGTGGTTGAAATCGGCCTGGTCCATCCGCCGGTCGGCATGAACCTCTACGTCATCAACAAGATTGCCAAGGATGTGCCGATGAGCGAGACCGCCTGGGGTGTGATGCCTTTCCTGGCGTCCGACTTCATCCGCATCATCGCCCTGGTCTTCTTCCCGATTGTGTCCCTCGGCCTCGTGCATTACCTCGGCTAACTGGAGCTAGCAACAATGATCAAACAGCAAGTCAGCGGTACGGTATATGGCGTCATTCTCAATGACGCAGCCTCCGTGCAAAAAATCGGTTCGCTCGAAGAGGCGCCTTACAAGGGCGCCCCGAAGGCCCCGGCCCTGTACATCAAGCCGGCCAATACCCGCGCTGCTTGCGGCGCAGCGATCGACCTTCCGGGCGATGCCAAAACCGTCGAGGTGGCCGCCACCATCGGTCTGGTCATGGGCCGCGCCGCCGGCCGCCTGACGGCTGAAAACGCACTCGACGCCGTTGCCGGCATCGTGCTTGCCGCCGACTTGAGCCTGCCGCACGCCAGCTACTACCGTCCTGCGATCCGCGAAAAGTGCTTCGACGGCTCGCTGCCGCTGTCTTCGGTCAAGCCGCTGGTTGATCTGTCTAATTTGGTGCTCAACACTGAGATCGACGGCAAGGTTGTCGATACCCGTTCGCTGGCCGGTCTGATCCGCCAGCCGGCACAACTGCTCGCTGATGTCACCGAGTTCATGAGCCTGCGCCAGGGTGACGTGCTGCTCGTCGGCGTCAGCTACCAGGCACCGCAAGCCGCGGCCGGCAGCAAGATCACGCTCAGTGCCGACGGGGTCGGCAGCCTGAGCTTCACCATCGCAGGAGCACAAGCATGAAGCACGGACGCATTGCCTACAACGGCGCCGTTCATCAGGTCACCGAAGACAACGGCCACGTCCGCCTGGCCGACGGTCGACTGCTCAAGGAAGGCGATTTTCAGTGGCTGCCGCCGGTCGAAGTCGGTACCGTCTTCGCGCTCGGCCTGAACTACGCCGACCACGCCAAGGAACTCGCCTTCAAGGCGCCGGAAGTGCCGCTCGTCTTTTTGAAGGGGCCGAACACGATCACCGGTCATAAGGCGCAGACGCGCCGCCCGGCCGACGCCACCTACATGCACTACGAGTGCGAACTGGCCGTGGTCATCGGCAAGACCGGCAAGAACGTCGCCAAGGCTGACGCCATGGACATCGTCGCCGGCTACACCGTGGCCAACGATTACGCCATCCGCGACTACCTCGAGAACTATTACCGTCCGAACCTGCGCGTCAAGAACCGCGACGCCTGCACGCCGCTCGGCCCGTGGCTGGTCGACGCTGCCGACGTGCCGAATCCGATGGCGCTCAAGCTGACCACCCGCGTCAATGGCAAGACGACGCAGACCGGCACGACGGCCGACATGATTTTCGACATCCCGACGCTGATCGAATACCTGTCGTCCTTCATGACGCTGAATCCGGGCGACGTCATCCTGACCGGCACGCCGGAAGGCCTGGCCGACGTCAAGGCGGGCGATGTCATCGAAACCGAAGTCGAAGGGGTCTGTTGCCTGGTCAACAGCATCGTCGACGACGCGACTTATTTCGCTAACTGAAGAACAAAGGCGAGGACAGCATGATCAAGCACATCATCAACGGCCAGAAGGTCGACAGCAAGGAAACGTTCGAAACCATCAACCCGGCGACCGGTGAAGTCATCGACACCGTCGCCAGCGGCGGTACGGACGAAATCAACGCCGCGGTGGCTGCCGCCAAGGCCGCCTTTCCGGGCTGGGCGGCAACGCCGGTCAAGGAACGCGCCCGTCTGGTGCGCAAGCTGGGCGAACTGATCGCCGCCAATGTCGAGCCGATCGCCGACATGGAAACCGCCGACTGCGGCCAGGTCACCAACCAGACCAAGCGCGTGCTGATTCCGCGTGCCTCGGACAACTTCAACTACTTCGCCGAGCTGATCCAGCACATGCACGGCGAAACCTACGATTCCGACACCGGCCACCTCAACTACACGCTGTGGCAGCCGGTTGGCGTCTGCGCGCTGATCTCGCCGTGGAACGTGCCGTTCATGACCGCGACCTGGAAGACGGCACCGTGCCTGGCTTTCGGCAACACGGCGGTGATGAAAATGTCCGAATTGTCGCCGTTGACCGCCAACCGCCTCGGCGAACTGGCCCTCGAAGCCGGCATTCCGGCCGGCGTCTTCAACGTCGTGCATGGTTTCGGCGACAAGGCCGGCGAACCGCTGGTCTCGCACCCGGATGTCCGCTCGATCTCCTTCACCGGCTCGACCGCCACCGGCAACCGCATCGTCAAGGCCGCCGGCCTGAAGAAATTCTCGATGGAACTGGGCGGCAAGTCGCCGTTCATCATCTTCGACGACGCCGACTACGAACGCGCCCTCGATGCCGCCATCTTCATGATCTTCTCGAACAACGGCGAACGCTGCACCGCCGGCTCGCGGATCATCGTCCAGGAAGGTATCTACGACAAGTTCGTCGCCGATTTCGCCGCCCGCGCCTCGCGCCTGGTGGTCGGTGACCCGATGGATCCGAACACCGTGATCGGCCCGATGATCTCCAAGGGCCACATGGACAAGGTCAATTACTACATCGAACTCGGCAAGCAGGAAGGCGCCGAAGTCGTCTTCGGCGGCGGCACGCCGGTTGTCGCCGACAAGTTCAAGAACGGTTTCTGGGTGCAGCCGACCGTCTTCGCCAATGTCGACAACAAGATGCGCATCGCCCAGGAAGAAATCTTCGGGCCGGTGCCCTGCATCATCCGCTTCAAGACCGAAGAGGACGCCGTGCGCATCGCCAACGACACCATCTACGGCCTCTCGTCATATCTCTGGACCAACAACACCGGCCGCGCCATCCGCCTGGCCAAGGCCATCGAGTCGGGCATGACCTTCGTCAACAGCCAGAACGTGCGCGACCTGCGCCAGCCCTTCGGCGGTTCCAAGGCTTCCGGCACCGGTCGTGAAGGCAACCACTACAGCTACGACGTGTTCTGCGAAGCCAAGAACATCGCCGTGTCGTACGGCAGCCATCACATCCCGCGTTGGGGCGTGTAACTAACACTCCTCCCCCTTCAAGGGGGAGGCCGGGAGGGGGATGGGTTCGTTCCGCGAATAAAACCCATCCCCACCCCAACCCTCCCCTTGAAGGGGAGGGAGTTAAAGAACAGAAGGAGACACAGATATGGGCAAACTCGTCCTCGCCGCCAAGATCACCCACGTACCGTCGATGTACCTGTCCGAAATGGACGGGCCGCACAAGGGCTGCCGCCAGGCTGCCATCGATGGCCACAAGGAAATCGCCCGCCGCATGCGCGAACTGAAGGTCGACACCATCGTCGTCTTCGACACGCACTGGCTGGTCAATGCCGGCTATCACATCAATTGCGCGCCGAGCTGGGAGGGGATCTACACCTCCAACGAGCTGCCGCACTTCATCAAGAACATGCCGTTCTCGTACCAGGGCAACCCGGCGCTCGGGCATGCCATCGCCGCGGCAGCGACCTCTGCCGGCGTGCTGACCCGCGCCCACGATGCGACCAGCCTGGCGCTCGAATACGGCACCCTGGTGCCGATGCGCTACATGAACGAGGACAAGCAGTTCAAGGTCATCTCGGTCTCGGCGATGTGTACCGTGCATAACCTGGCCGATTCGATCGAGCTGGGCCGCGCTGTGCGCCGCGCCATCGAGCAGAGCGAAGGCAACGTCGCCGTGCTCGCCTCCGGTTCGCTGTCGCACCGCTTCGCGCAGAACGGCGTGTCGGAACAATTCATGCACAAGGTCTGGGATCCCTTCCTGGAAAACGTCGACCGCCACGTCATCGAACTGTGGAAGAACGGCGACTGGAAGACCTTCTGCGGCATGTTGCCGGAGTACGCGGTCAAGTGTCACGGCGAAGGCATGATGCACGACACCGCGATGCTGCTCGGCGTGCTCGGCGCCGAGGATTACCAGGGCAAGGCTGAAATCGTCACGCCTTACTTCGGTTCGTCCGGCACCGGCCAGATCAACGTCGTGTTCCCCATTCAATAAGAGCGTAAAGCCATATTGATCCCCATACAGAGAAAACATCTTTTTCAAAATTCAGGGAGACAGTTTCATGGGTGAAATTCTGATGGCCATCAAGTGCACGCACGTGCCGTCGATGCTTATTTCCGAACAGCCGGGACCCGCGCATGGGTGCCGTCAGGCTGCGATCGATGCCGAACGCGAGATCGGCCGCCGTGCCGCCGAACTCGGCGTCGACACCTTCATCGTGTTCGACACGCACTGGCTGGTCAATGCCGGTTATCACATCAACAACAATGCGGTGCACAAGGGCAATTACACCAGCCACGAGTTCCCGCATTTCATCCAGGACCTGCCCTACGAGTTTCCGGGTAATCCGGAACTGGGCGACCTGATCGCCGAAGAAGCCACCGCCATGGGCGTCAAGACGCGCGCTCACCGGGTTGCTTCGCTCGATCTCGAATACGGCACCATCCTGCCGATGCGCTACATGAACCCGGAAGGCAAGATCAAGGTCGTCTCGATTGCCGGCTGGAGCACCTTCGGCTCGCTCGAAGAGTCGCGCATCCTCGGCGAAGCGCTGGCCAAGGCCGTTGCCCGCAGCAATTGCAAGGTCGCCATCGTCGCTTCCGGCTCGATGTCGCACCAGATCTGGGAAAACCGCCTGGTCGAGGAAGGTTTCAACACGATCAGCCGCGAATTCAACAAGCAGGTCGATCTGCGCGCCCTGCAACTGTGGGAAGAAGGCCAGTGGGCCACCTTCCTGCGCATGCTGCCCGAATACGCCCAGTACTGCACCGGCGAAGGCAAAATGCACGATACCGCCATGCTGTTCGGCGCGCTCGGCTGGGACAAGTACGAAGGCAAGGCCGAAATCGTCTGCCCGTACTTCGAAAGTTCGGGTACCGGCCAGGTCGTCGTCAGCCTGCCGGTTGCCGGCATCCCGCTGGCCGCGCGCGGCATCGGTGCCGAAATGCCGGTTTCCTGAAGCAATAACAAACCAAAGGAGCAAGGAATGCCCCATCTGATCTTTGAAGTCACCGACAACCTTGACGCGGCCGAAGCCGATGTCAGGAGCCTGTTGAAAAAAGCCAACCAGGTGTTGATTGACCAGGGTGGGGTGTTCCCGATCGGCGGCATCCGTTCCCGCGTCGTCTGGCTGCACGATTACTGCGTGGCTGACGGCACGGTGGACGATGCCTTCGTGCATGTCACGCTGAAGATCGGCGGCGGTCGCAGCGAAGAAGCCAAGAAGAAGACCGGCGACGAACTGTTCGCGATGATCTGCGCGCACTTCGCCACGATTTACGCAAAGCGCACGCTGGCCTTGTCGATGGAAATCGTCGAGTTCAGCGAATCCGGGACCTGGAAGCAGAACAATATCCACGCCCGTTACAAGAAGACTTAAGCCCACCAAGAGGAATGACCATGCTTAGCCAGGACATCATCGAAGCCACCGCGCGTCGCTTCCACGAAGCCGAAAAGACCCGCCAGCAGATCCGCCAGATTTCGCTGGATTATCCGGAAATCACCATCCCCGACGCCTATGCGATCCAGAAGGCCTGGGTCGACATGAAGATCGCCGAAGGGCGCAAGATCGTCGGCCACAAGATCGGCCTGACCTCGCGTGCCATGCAGATGTCGTCGCAGATCAACGAGCCGGACTACGGCACACTGCTCGACGACATGGTCTTTGCCGACGGCGGCGAAATCCCGGTCGACCGCTTCATCGTGCCGATGATCGAGGTCGAGCTGGCCTTCATCCTCAAGGATCGTCTCGAAGGCGAAAACGTCAGCATGCTCGACGTGCTTTCCGCCACCGACTACGTGATCCCGGCACTGGAACTGATCGATGCCCGCTCGCAGCGCATCGACCCGGAAAGCAAGCGGCCGCGCAAGGTTTTCGACACCATTTCGGACAATGCCGCCAACGCCGGCATCATCATGGGCGGCCGCCCGATCAAGCCGATGGACATCGATCTGCGCTGGGTTTCGGCGCTGCTCTACCGCAACGGCGTGATCGAGGAAACCGGCGTTGCCGCCGGCGTGCTCAACCATCCGGCCAACGGCATTGCCTGGCTGGCCAAGCGCTTCGCGCCGCATGGCGTGGCGCTCGAACCGGGTCAGATCATCCTCGCCGGTTCCTTCACGCGGCCGGTGCCGGCCAGCCGTGGCGACACCTTCCATGTCGATTACGGCCCCCTCGGCAATATCACCTGCCGTTTTGTCTGAAAAACAGGAGTCGACCGTGCAGATGCCCCGCAATACCTTCAAGCGTGCGCTCGCCCAGCGCGAAACGCAGATCGGCCTGTTCCTCGGCCTGGCCAACGCCTACACCGCCGAAATCGTCGCCACCACCGGCTTCGACTGGCTGCTGATCGATGGCGAGCATGGTCCGAACGACCTGCGTTCCATCATCGAACAGCTGCAGGCGCTGGCGCCGTACCCGGTCAAGCCGGTGGTGCGCACCGTCGACCACGACGTCGCCCGCATCAAGCAATTGCTTGATGGCGGTGTGCAGACGCTGATGGTGCCGATGGTTGAAACCGCCGCCGATGCCGAAAAGCTGGTCCGCGCCATGCGCTACCCGCCGAACGGCATTCGTGGCGTCGGCACGGCCATGGCGCGCGCTGCCCGCTGGAACGGCGTCGAAGGTTACTTCGCGCATGCCGACGAGGAAATGTGCCTGATCGTGCAGATCGAATCGACCACCGGTCTGGCCGGACTCGACGAGATTCTTTGCGTTGAAGGCGTTGATGCGGTCTTCATCGGGCCGTCCGACCTGGCTGCCTCGATGGGCCACCTAGGCAATCCGGGCCACGCTGATGTCAAGGCGGCGGTTGTTGCCGCGATCGGCAAGATATCGGCTGCTGGCAAGGCGGCGGGTGTGTTCTCGGCTGATCCGGCTGCGGCGGAAGCCTATCGCGAGATTGGGGCGAGCTTTTTGCTGGTAGGGGTTGATGCGCTTTTGCTGCGGAATTCGGCTGTGGCGCTGGCGGACAAGTTCAAGAAGGGTGATGTTGCGAAGGGTGGGGCGGCGTACTGATGGACGCTTTGTTGCCCTTTCTGCCTTTCGGGTTCGTGCGCGCGGAGTCGTTTGCCGCGCTTGCTGAACCGTTGGGTTCCGCGCTGGCGGCGCGGGCGTACTTTCTTTTGCTTCGCCAAAAGAAAGTAGCCAAAGAAAAGGCGACCCCCGGGTCGGCGCCGGGCGTTGCCCGGTTCCTTGCGCTACTCGGTCGTCCGGGCGGCTTGCTAAACTCGCCTGCGGCTCAGACAGACGCAAGCCGAATGCCCCCGGCCGGCCTGCGTTGCTCAGCGCCTCTCAGGGGGACCCGAAAGGCGTCGCCGCCGAACCGGTGGAGATGGTTTTGGGCTGTTTCTAGCGGTCGACCGCTAAAAACAAGGCTTTTTCTTTTTTCTTCCAGGGCAGAGCCGTCGTTCCGAGACGCCTTTCCGGGTCCCCATGTGGAGCGCCGAGCAACGGAGCTGATGGCGGAAAAAGGGCGAGGACTGTCTGAGGGGCGTAGCCCCGAGTTCCGCAGCCCCCGCCAGCAGCGAGTAGCGCAGGGGAGTCGGCGCAGCCGACCGCGTAGCCTGGGGTCGCCTTTTCTTTGGCTACTTTCTTTTGGCGAAGCAAAAGAAAGTACGCCCGCCCGCAAGGCGGAACCCCCACGCCAAACAAGAACAACATCTTCCGTAGCCGAGACCAAAGCGAACGCCGTAACCCTAGCGTCAAACAACACAACATCCCCATAGCCATCCGCCGATAACCACCGGCCAAGCCAACCAACATTCCCCGGTCTGAACCCAGACCAACCTTATTCATAAAAACGCACACCAAGGAGCCCACCTCATGCTGGCATTGAAAGACCCCACCCTGCTGCGCCAGGCCTGCTACATCAACGGCGCCTGGACCCCCGCCGACTCCGGCGAAACCTTCCCCGTCACCAATCCGGCGACCGGCGCAACCATCGCCACCGTGCCGCGTTGCGGCGCCGCCGAAACCGAGCGCGCCATCGCCGCTGCCGACGAGGCGCTGAAAACCTGGCGCGAAACCACCGCCGCCGAACGTAGCCGCATCCTGCGCCGCTGGTTCGACCTGCTGATGACCCACCAGGACGACCTCGCCGCGCTGATGACGGCCGAGCAGGGCAAGCCGCTGGCCGAAGCCAAGGGCGAGATCGCCTACGCCGCCGCCTACATCGAGTGGTTCGCCGAGGAAGCCAAGCGCGCCTACGGCGAGGTCATTCCGTCGCCGTTCAAGGACCGCCAGCTCGTCGTCACCAAGGAACCGGTCGGCGTTTGCGCTGCGATCACGCCGTGGAATTTCCCGTCGGCGATGATCACCCGCAAGGTTGCCCCGGCGCTGGCTGCCGGCTGCACCATCATCCTCAAGCCGGCCGAACAGACGCCGCTTTCCGCCCTGGCCCTGGCCGAACTGGCCGAACGGGCCGGCGTGCCGGCTGGCGTGTTCAGCGTGGTGACCGGCAAGGCGTCGGCCATCGGCGGCGTGATGACCGCCAGTCCGATTGTCCGCAAGCTGACCTTCACCGGCTCGACGCCGATTGGCCAGTTGCTGATGCAGCAGTGCGCCGGCACGGTCAAGAAAATGTCGCTGGAACTCGGCGGCAACGCGCCTTTCATCGTTTTTGACGATGCCGATCTCGATGCCGCCGTCGCCGGTGCGCTCGCCTCGAAGTATCGCAACGCCGGCCAGACCTGCGTCTGTTCCAACCGCTTCCTGGTCCAGGACGGCGTCTATGACGCCTTCGCCGCCAAGCTGGCGACCGCGGTTGCCGCGCTCAAGGTTGGTCACGGTACGGAAGAGGGCGTCACGCAAGGCCCGCTGATCGACGATGCGGCGATCAACAAGGTCGAGGAACTGGTCAAGGATGCCGTCGACAAGGGCGCTCGCGTCGTTACCGGTGGCAAGCGCCACGCGCTCGGCCGCACCTGGTACGAGCCGACCATCCTGGCCGATGTGACGGCCGGCATGGCGGTGGCCAAGGAAGAAATCTTCGGGCCGGTGGCGCCGCTCTTCCGCTTCAAGACTGAAGCCGAAGCGGTCCACATGGCCAACGACACCGAATTCGGTCTCGCCGCCTATTTCTTCTCCAAGGATCACGGCCGCGTCTGGCGCGTTTCGAAGCAGCTTGAATACGGCATGGTCGGCGTTAATACCGGCCTGATCTCGACCGAGGTTGCCCCGTTCGGCGGCGTCAAGATGTCCGGTGTCGGCCGCGAAGGCTCCAGCCATGGTCTCGACGAGTACATGGAAACTAAATATTTGGCGCTCGGCGGTCTCTAATTGATGTCCCGGAATTTGCCCTTTTTCCCGCGTCGACCGTCCCCAGCGGTCGACCGGCGAGTTTGGGCAGATTCCGTGCTTTCCGCCAGGCTTCGTCCCGTCTCACTGATTCACGAACCATGACCCATTCCGCTATCGATCCGGCCCGCGAGGGCCGTTTTATTTTGTTGCTCGGCGCGCTGGTCGCCTTCGGGCCGCTTGCCATCGACCTCTATTTGCCGGCGCTGCCGGCCATCGCCAGCGGTCTGGCGGCGTCGGCCGAGGCCGTGCAGTTGTCGATCACCGTGTTCCTCGCCGGCTTTTCGCTGGGCATGCTGTTCTACGGGCCGCTTTCCGACCGTTACGGCCGGCGTACGGTGATGCTCTCCGGCATCGCGCTGTTTGCCGCGGCCAGCCTGGCCTGCATGCTGGCGACGGCGGTCGAGCAACTGATCGTCGCCCGCTTCGTCCAGGCGCTCGGCGGCGGTGCGGCCTCGGTGCTGGCGCGCGCCGTGGTGCGCGACGTGTACACGCCGACCGAGGCGATCCGCAAGCTGTCGCTGATGGCCATGGTGACGGCGATTGCGCCGTTGCTGGCACCGCTGCTCGGCAGCCTGCTGCTCGTCCAGTTCGGCTGGCGCGGCACCTTCGCCGCGGTCGTGCTGTGGGGCGTGCTCAGCCTGTTGGTCGTCTGGTTCCAGTTGCCGGAAACCCTGCCCGCCGGCCAGCGCGGTCAACTGCCGCTGAGCCGCGCTTTTGCCATCTACGGCAGCCTGCTCGTCGATCCGGTGGCGCTTGGCCTGATGCTGGCCGGCGGCATGTCCTTCGCCGCGATGTTCGCCTACATCACGGCCAGCCCCTTCTATTTCATCGAACTGCACGGCTTTTCGCCCTTTGCCTACGGCCTGCTCTTTGCCAGCAACGCGGTCGGCATCTTCGCCGCCAATTACGTGAACAGCCGTCTGGTCAAGGCCCAGGGGCCGGCGGTGATGGCCGGATTCGGCAGCGGCCTGGGCTTTTTGGGGGCGCTGCTCCTGTGGGTGGCGGCCGGCGTGAATGACGCATTGCCAGCGGTGATCGTCGGCCTCTTCATGGTGGTCAGCATGACCGGCCTGCTCGGCGCCAATTGCGTCGGCCTGCTCATGGCGCGCTATCCGCAGAACGCCGGTGCCGCCGCAGCGCTGTTCGGCGCCAGCCAGTTTGGCCTCGGCATGCTGGCCAGCGCGGCGGTCAGTTACACTCACGACGGCAGCGGCCGGCCGATGGCCTGGGTCATCCTGGTAACTGCCGCCGCCTCGCTCGCCGGCTACCTGCTGTTCCGGCGCGCGGCGCGCTGATCCCGAAAAACGACAAAGAGTCCTGCCCCATGCATCCCGTCGCTCTCTATTGCACCGCCGCCCTTGGCGGCCTGCTTTTCCTGCTCGGCCTGTCCGTCTCCATCCTGCGCTTTCGCAGCGGCATTGGCGCCGGGCCGTCCGACGAGCGCAATTCGCTGCTCAACCGGGTGATCCGGGCGCATGCCAATACCGCCGAGTTCGCGCCCTTTCTCGGCGTGATCTTTCTCTATTTCGGCTGGCGTGGCCCGTCCAGTGTGGTGGTCAACCTGATCATCGCCGCCACCGTCTGCCGCTTCCTGCTCGTCGTCGGCCTGGTGGCCTGGCCCAGCCTCGGCCGCCCGAACCCGGCCCGTTTTGTCGGGGCGCTCGGTACTTATCTGTGTGGTGCGGCCTTGTGCGCAGCGATGGTGGCAAGCATCTGATGGCTCTCCCCGCCGGCATGCGCGCCCTGGCGCACCGTAATTTCCGTTTGTATTTCCTCGGCCAGGCGGTGTCCATCCTCGGTTCGTGGATCCAGCAGGTGGCGCTTTCCTGGCTGGTTTACCGCTTGACCGGTTCGGCCGCGCTGCTCGGCGTCACTGCCTTCTGCGCACTGATTCCGCAACTCGTCGTCGGGCCGCTGGCCGGCGCCTGGATCGACAAGCAGGACAAGAAGAAGTGGCTGCTGCGCATCCAGTCGCTGCTCGCGCTGCAGGCCTTCGTGCTGGCGGCGCTGACCGCCTCGGGCCTGATCACCACCGGCTTCATCATTGCCATGTCGCTGACCCTGGGCATCCTCAACAGCTTTGATACGCCATTGCGCCAGTCGATGATCGGCGGCTTCGTCGGCAGCCGTGACGACCTGCCCAACGCGCTGGCGCTCAATGCCATGCTGTTCAATTCCGGGCGCTTCGTCGGCCCGCCGATCGCCGGCCTGCTGGTCGGCCTGACCTCGGAAGCGGCCTGTTTCGCGATCAACGGCCTGTCCTTCCTGGCGCTGATCGGCGGTTTGCTGTGCATCGAGGTCAAGGCGACGGCCAAGGCGAGCGGCTCGGTCGGCCAGGTCTTCAAGGAGGGCATTTTGTATGCCTGGCAGACGTGGACCGTACGCATGCTGATCATCACGCTGATCGGCCTCAACCTGACCGCTTCGGCCTACGCCGTGCTGCTGCCGGTCTTCGCGCGCGACGTCTTTGCCGGCGACGCGACGACGCTGGGTTGGTTGTGGGGCGCTGCCGGCTGCGGCGCCTTCGCTTCGACCATTTTTCTTGCAACGCGCAAGACGGTGCCCGGCCTGATCGGCGCTGTCGTTGCCGGCACCGCGATTGCCGCCGCTGCGCTGCTCGTCTTCGGCCTGACGCCGCACCTGCCGCTGGCGCTGGCG